>CADBBP010000291.1:493-3183 GCA_902792855.1 uncultured Prevotellaceae bacterium | reverse complement strand
ACCCTTCGGCTTGCAGAGCATGAAGTTGGGCTTGCTTGCTTTGTGGCCTTTTGGCTCACATGTAAGGCGCAAGGAGCCGCAACCCGGCTGCCTCAACTTATTTATGAATGTGCTGTGGTTCTTTGTCGGGGGTGTCTGGATATGGCTCACACACGTCTTTCTCGGCATCCTTTTCTACATCACCATTATCGGCATACCTTTCGGAAAGATGCATTTCCGGTTGGCCGGCTTGGCATTGTCGCCTTTTGGAAAGGAAGTCGTGTAGTTGACTACAACTGGTCCTGAAAGGCAATAAACGGGCAACAGCGCCGTTATGTCATTAGGAACAAAGGAGTAAGGAAATGAAAACATTTTGGCTACATGTCAAGACTTGCTTGAAAAAGTACGTGTGTTTTGGCGGGAATGCCACCCGAAGCGAGTTTTGGAATTGGGCGTTGTTTGTCGCCGTTGGCTCAGGCGTGTTGTTCGGTGCGCGTGGTTGTGCAGGACCGGATACGGCATCCAATCCTCTCAATTGGCTAAGCTCGATAATCTTTCCCATCCTTGTTCTCCTTGGCCTGTTCCTTCTTTTCTGCCTGCTTCCCACGCTGGCCGTAACCGTCCGCAGACTGCGTGATGCCGGCTATCGTCCATGGATTGTCGTCTTTCCCCTTCTACTACTGACGGGGTCCTTCCATCCAGCCTTGGTTGTCGCCCTTTCCGGGATGGGTAATACTCCACCAGAGATACCTTTGCCATATTGTTACGCTTATTTGGCATTGGTGACAGCCGTTTGCCTGCTTTATGCCGCTTTATTAACCAAGGCGACAAAGAAAACCAGGAAATAATTATCGGTAGAATGTGACCCAGTTCGTACGGTATCGATAGTCGGAGGCCTTTTTGCTTTCGGGGAAGATTTCGTGAACCTCTCCCTTGGCGTCTCTGTACCAAGCGTAGTTCCATCCTGCTCCCATGTCCAAGTAGATGGCGTTGGTGACATGGCTCTCCATCAGGCACTTGATGAAGAACTCCAACGTGACGACCTTCTTGGACTCGACGAGGCACAGGCGACCGTCCTTTTCGCACAGCGCCCTGTAACGTGTCCTGTTATTTCGCATCATCTTCCACATCGGCGTTTGTCTCCCTTGGAGGATGAGCAAGTATTGGCAAAAGGCCATCTGGCATTTCGGCTTCTCGGAGATGTCGGGATGCCAAATGAAAGCACCTGTGTTAGCACGACAACTATATCCCTGGTACCATTTCCCGCCGCTAACATGGTTGTCGGCGACATTGGAGTGGGAGAAGGATGCGAGAAGTTGTCCGGTGAATGCCGCCTCGCAGCAGAATTCCACTTTGGGGTCACTGGTGTCTGGCATCTTTCCCAAAGCCAAGTCAATCGACTTGAAGTTGGGGTAATAGAAAGTGAGATGTTCCGTTTGGCTGATTTCTGTGGCTGACGCCTGCAGGCACATCATGATTGCCGCCACTACCAATGTGGTTTTTTTCATTGTCATGTCTTATTGTTGCTGTTAATACAGCCCTGTAATCCATTTCACCATGTCGTCGAGCACTTCGGGCGAGAAGGTTTCCTCGATGGAATTATACTCTGTGGGATTTCCTGTCTTGCAATGCTGGAAGAGGTGATTGAGTGAGGGATATTCCTTGATGAGGTTTTTCTTGGAAGAAGGCAGCAACTGCCGGATGGCAGGGAGGTTGAGTGAGGAGATGACTTGGCAGTCGAGATCGCCGTTGATGACCATGGCAGGACAACGGGTCTTGCGGATGTCGGCCGACGGGTCGTAGTCGATGAACCACTGTAGCCAAGGCATTTTCTTTATCTCATCGCTCTGCCTGTATTGCTCGGTGGTCATCGTGGCTGGCATGCCAGAGAGTTGCAGGATGCGGTTGCTCTGTGCAGCCAAAAGCGTGTCGCCTTTTACACCAGGGCCAGCCATGGATAGGATGAAGTCCACCTTCTTACGTGAGGCCAATAAAAACGAGATGGAGCCGCCCTCACTATGTCCCAAGCATCCCACTTTGCGGAATTGCTTGAGGGTGCGGAGATAGTCAATGCCGGCGGCTGCGTCGCGCATAAAATCCATCGTCGTTGCATTCTCAGCATCTCCACCGACGGACTTTCCACATGTGCGGTCATCGTAACGCAGTGTGGCAATGCCATGTCGGGCGAAATAGTCGGCAATGACAAGGAATGGCTTGTGGCCCATCAACTCCTCGTCACGGTTTTGGAGTCCGCTGCCCGAGACAAGCAATACCACGACGGGCTTGCGCTTTGCTGCTTTGTCGTATCCTACAGGATAGGTGATGGTGCCGGCCAATGTGGCGCCGTCTTTCTCATTGCGGAAACTCACTTCTTCGGTCTCGTAGGGGTAGGGTGCTTCTGGTGTCTGCGGACGCCGAACCTGGTAGGCACCCCTGCTCAAAACAAGAGGGAATGAAAATCCCCTTTGCTTGAAGGTGCCGTCGAGCTTCTCGTTGATGAGACGGGCACGGAGAGTGACATCCAAAGACTTGATTTTCACTGCTATGGAGTCGTCAGACAGGTATTCCTTTTCTACCGGGATGCCTTTCGCACCTTGGTCGGGACTGTCCATGGTCACCACCACGTCGTTGTCTGCCTGCTCAAAGTTGAGGACAATGGTCAGGGACATGCCTCCGACATTGAGCTTGCCATTCCACGAACCAAGAAGTTT
>CADBBP010000291.1:0-486 GCA_902792855.1 uncultured Prevotellaceae bacterium | reverse complement strand
AACCAAGAAGTTTCGTCGTGTTGGCTATCTGCGCTTTCCCCGCTAATGACACAAGGAGCAATGCGATGCTAAAAATGATTTTTTTCATTGTATCTTGTCATTTATTTGTTCAATTGTCTTCTTGTTGATGTTTTGGAAGTTACCTACTTTTTCACATCGTTTTAAAATCTATACAGCTTTGTATGAAGAATCATCACCCCAAAGCGTGATTTTTTATCATAATGTCGATAAAATCGATTATCGGCTACAAAATTAACAATAAAAGCAAGAAAATCAATATTTTTATGTGTTTTTCGGCACTTCTCCAAGTATGCACGGCTTCCGGGCGCGGCTTAGGTATGAAAAAAGAAGTGCGATAATTTTGAAATGTCTCTTGCTTTTCATAACTTTGCAGCACAATCATTAAAATCATCACAACCATGTTAGTGAAGATTGCCAATCCGATATATGACACCGTCTTCAAGTATATGCTTGAGGATGACCGCG
>CADBBP010000290.1 GCA_902792855.1 uncultured Prevotellaceae bacterium | reverse complement strand
CTCCATCCTGCCCCAATCCACGGAATGAGAGCAGCAGGTTGCCACCCATGTAGGGGAAAGCCGTGTCGAGGGTGATAGTCCATAGACTGTCGCGGATGGATACCGAACCTGTCCATACGAGCCGCATAGCGCTGGTGTGAACCCACGAGAGGGGCTGGGTTGCAGTGTCGGCTACCTCCTCCATTCGCAGCAGAAAGGTCTCGGAAAAATCCATTGAGTCGCTCATGGCATAGAAGGTAATCTGCGTAATCGTTCCGCCAGCCATCTCGTTCACACGTGAGGCAGGGTAGATGAACTCATTCTCGAAGCCCCAGTCAGCATATGCGGTGTTGATGGGAACATAACGATGTGCATGGGTCCATGGCAGACACACATCCAGCGTGTCGGCCCAAGTCGAAGACACTGCAAACAGCAGGATGGCTGCAACTAATGCATGTTTTTTCTTCATGGATTTTAGTGTTTGTTTTTGTTGATTATATAACGAAATATTATTATAAAAATTGCCTTGGCTCCAACGTTGATACGTTGGTACGATTTTCGCAAAACATATCAACATATCAACGGATAACGAATTGACACATTCAAGATTGTTGTCTCACCCCCATTAGAGCCATTTTCTTCACAAAAAGTGACATGGGAAGTGACTTTTTTTCTTCACGTGTGGAGACTGCTATAAGTCACCTCCAAAGGTGTGCAATAAGAATAACATCGTTTAACCCAAATCGGTCATTAGGCCGACTTTTATATCCTTTCTCGCTTTTTAAGGTCTGTTTATGCCATATCAGCATTTCTTTCGGCACCTTGTCCACATCCCTGTCTCGCAAGTATATTTGCATGAAGGATTAAACTATGTCGGGTTGCCGTGGGGGCTAAGGTCCCGCGCTGTAGGCGCGAGACCTCAACAGTGCCCGTTGGCTATTCTTTGCGCCAGCGCTTGAGCTGCGGGAAGTACTGGCGGAGCTGCTCGCGGTACTCGTCGGCAGTGAGGTGTTGGCCGGTGTTCTTGTTGAACTCATCCACGAACTGGACGCAGAAGTCTATCATCTGCTCCATGGTGCAGTCCTGTGTGAACTTGCCGTTGTCGAAGCAGTACTTGCAGTAGTCGGGATTGTGCCTTGGTCACGGGCTTCTGTATCTCGAAGATTCCGGAGGGGTTGATGAAGCCGTGCGTGTCGCCGATACGGGCGTAGGCAAGACCTTCGGAGAAGGAGTGCAGATTGTCGAAACGAACATCGATAATGAGGTTGCCTGCCTTGTCGATGGCACCGCTTTTGTCGCCAATCTTGACGATGGAGCGCCCTTCAATGAAGGTGTCGACATGGTCGAATCTCTCGCCGAGCATCACCACGTCGTGGCCTTCGTGGTCGATGAAGCGCCACTTGCCGTCCTTCATCGCTGGTGCCAGTCCTTCGGAGAAGGACTCGGTCTCGTCGAATTCGGGTGCTATGACACATTTGCCTTCCTTGTTGACAAACCCGCACTTGTCTCCGTCGTTGACGACGACAGGCATAAGGTCTTCCTCAAAGGTGTAGGCAAAGCTGAACTTTGGCTTTATCACCATCTTACCGGTCTTGTCGATAGCCCCGTATCGCCAATCGCCATCTCCGACGATGAATTCAGCGGCCGCCAACCCGCAGGAGAAGTTCTCCACGTCGGTACAGTCCTCGCCGAGTTCGGCGAGGACTCTGCCGTTCCTGTCTATGATGTGGAAGCCGTCGCCGATAGAGCATGCTGCCACTCCCTCGGTGAAGGCAAGGGCGAAGTCGTACTTCGGCTTGATCACCCGGCTTGATCACCATCTTGCCGTAGCGGTCGATGAAACCGTACTTATTGTTGACCTCGACGGCCGCCAGCCCCTCAGAGAAGCCGGATGCTGCGGTGTACTGCGGCGCGATGGCAACATGCCCTTGCCGGTCGATGTATCCCCATTTGTTCTTTATCAGCACCGCCGCGAGCCCGTCAGAGAAGAGCCAGGGGGAGCCTGCCAAACTGTTTTTCATAGGTTATTCCTTTTGCCAACGTTTGAGCTGGGGGAAGTACTGGCGGAGCTGCTCGCGGTACTCGTCGGCGGTGAGGTGCTGGCCGGTGTTCTTGTTGAACTCATCCACGAACTGGACGCAGAAGTCTATCATCTGCTCCATGGTGCAGTCCTGCGTGAAGTGGCCATCGGCGAAGCAGTACTTGCAGTAGTCGGGAT
>CADBBP010000289.1 GCA_902792855.1 uncultured Prevotellaceae bacterium | reverse complement strand
AGAAACTGTTATGATTGCAAAATTAGGTGATTTCAGCGAGATATCCAAGCTCACCAATGTTAAAAATCACATTGGGCGGGATATTTTTCATTTGTTCGGCCTATTTCGTCTATCTCAAACCCTAAGAAGGCTTTGCATGGTGAAACAATGTGGGCATTTCGCCTCGGAAGTCATCCAGTCCATGTGTATGTTCAAGGTGTTGGGTGAGACGATTGCTCAATGTATTCCTATACCATCTGCTTTCAAGCAACTTTCAGCAAGTCGAGCACCGAGTAAACTCGCGTCATATTCTCGAAAGTGAAATACTGGTCGTCGAGCACCATCCACTTCTCGCGCTCCTTGACAGGCATCTGCTTGATGTCGGGGAAGAACGAGACGGGCACGATTATCGTCCTCCCATCAGTAAGGCGCACGACCATCTTTCCGCGATACGTCTTGAAATCCATGTCCTTGATTCCAACGCTAACATCTTTCATTTTACACATAATCAGGTCCTCCTATTTCTCAATGTCAATTGATATGGTCTTCTCACCGTTGAATGCCCTGGTCACCTGTTCGTTGATAAACTCCCAGTGGCGGTTGATGGCGGCAACAAGCATTTCATTATCCTTCGCTGACAGGCTTGACTCGGCAATCTCAACACATTGTTGGCCGTTTGACTCTATCCAAATCTTTGCCAGCGAGCGCTGATGCCGCTTACCCTTGTAGAACACATGGATATGTCGCCCCGATTATCATTGGCGTCAATAGATATTGCCACCAAGATGAACATCCGTAGAAACGCTAACTGCCCCATATAACTATCTTTTGGTGCAAAAATACAAATTTAAATCGAGAACAGGCAAAATTCATGAAAAATATTAGTTAAAAGTGACAACTGTTCCTCCGTGTAGCCCCTGCTGATGGTCTTGTCGGATGCAGTGGAGCCCACGATGTCGATGGTGGTGGTGACGAAGGTGATACGATAATCGCATGTCGCTCGTCAGAGAGGGTGGGCTTTGGCCTGGATGCCGGTGGTATGACGGCACTGTAGAGCCTGTGCCATGGTTTCGTCTTGTTTGATGGAAGCCTTTCAAATTACGCCTTCGGAAATCTGGTGCAAAGGTAAATTGCAAGTGCGCGGTTTTATTGCGCAGATTTTTTATTCTTTCCTTTTTTGTTGCATGTATTTTCGGACCGGCTGAGTTCTGACCGGTTCCTACCGCTGTTTTCGTTCCTTTCGGCCCTTAGACACACCCATGTTTCGGTAGGCGGCATACGGACAGGTTTGGAAACCTGCAAACACTACTCCCGCACTATGTAAAGTACTCCTTTCACCCTTGGCTCTTGCGGATGCAGAGGCTGCCGCCTCTTACCAATTGACTACTCGTTTCGTTTTGGAGTTTTCCTTGCGGTACTCGCCCCATCCACGTATTGCAGTGGAACAACCGTATTTTCGTACGGGAGTGCACAACACTTTTGCTGGTAAGATGAAGTATGAACTTGACGTTCTTTAGGAGATGCGGTTGTGCTTGTGTCCTTCGTACCTTTTGAGTACCTTAGAACCAACACCCCCTTGCCCTCGGCTGCCACGCCTACTGACTTCACAAGCCCCGTGCATCCCACTGTTTCCAGATGGTGCTGCCACACACCGTCAACCCCGGGCGGGTTATAGGATAAGGACTGGTGATTATCCACTCTCTAAGACTGGCAATCTTCGGGAGTCGATTTCACCCCCAAGCTGACTTGACAGGAGCCAGCGCATTCCGCTTTGGGGTCTGCCCGACCTTAGTCCGCAGGATGCTTGCACGGGTATGGCTTTCCGGTGAACAGGTTTCCCTGCGCAACCTCCTTTTTTTGGAAAGGTAGGAAGGTCACTTTATAGCATTACTGCTTTATTCTGACGACGCGAAGCCCGCCGGTTGGTTTTGTCAGGAAGAAGCCAACAAAGAATTTGCTTGGAGAATAGGGTTCTCCTTATAGCATTCCATGACCTTCGGCTGTCTGTGTCGTTGGCACTTCACGACAGCCTCCGGCATGGTATGTTTTATTTAATGTTTGAAACAGTCATTCAAAGATCGCTTTCAAAAACTCATGTGATTTCTAATCACGGTGCAAAGTTAGAAAGCAAGTGCGCAGTCTATCTGCGTAGTCAAAAAAAGTTTTGAAAAAAGTGATTTTTATGTGATTTCCTCATTTGGAGTGAATGTTATATTTTTAAAGAAAAACCATTCATAATAGTTGCGTATTCAACTATTATTTGTATGTTTGGCACGTCACCTACCAACCCTACAAGGCGAGGCAACCGCGTGTGTTGGCGGTATTCCCATATCTGCTGAAGGAGTTTCGCAACAGATGGTACCTCTTTGCCTCCAGGCGGGAGAACATGGAACTGGTCACGCTTGCCCTTGACCGCATCGTGGAATTCCAGGTGGAGGAAGGGGTGGAATACCGCGAGAATCCCGACTTCGACGCCGGGCATTTCTTCGACGGCGTGATAGGTGTCACCAAGTCTATCGGGGAGAGCCCTCGTGATGTCACCTTCTGGGTTCCTGCATCCT
>CADBBP010000288.1 GCA_902792855.1 uncultured Prevotellaceae bacterium | reverse complement strand
GTATTTTTGCAATCGTTATTATGAGGGAGTAATTGGCGACAAAGGTCGTGAGCATCATCAACAAATCACTGGCTACTAATAGCTTGGTGTTGCTTGTAAGCAATGAGACTCATAGGTGCGTACTCACGCCTCTATGGGCTTTTTCTTTTTCGGCCACGCTTGTCCTCACAACAGCGAAACATTTTTTATGAACATAATAATATTACAACACTAAAATACCAATTATGACATCACGATTCATATTCTTTGCCGCTTTCATGGTCTTTATCATCTTCATGCTTGCCATGGACCTTGGCCTGTTCCACAAAAAAGACCATGTCATCAAAATAAAAGAAGCCGCCATCTGGACCGGCGTATGGGTAACCCTCGCCATGCTCTTCGGCCTCCTTCTCCTCTTTAAAGCCGAATGGGTACACGGCATCACCAACATGGATGAACTGCTGGAATATGCCAAAGGCGGAATCCTGGCTCAAAAAATCTTGCCCGACATGGACTATCTCCAGTCTCTCGAAATCTACCGTAAAGAAATCTTCTCCCAATACCTTGCCGGCTATTTCCTTGAAGAAACGCTCTCCATTGACAACATCTTCGTCATGATTATGATTTTCACTAGTTTCGGCATCGACAAACGCTACTACCACCGCATTCTCTTCTGGGGCATCCTTGGCGCCATCGTCATGCGATTCCTCTTCATCTTCCTCCTCGGTGCCGTAATCGAACGCTTCTCATGGGTCTTGGCCGTCTTTGGTGTCATACTCATTTACAGTGGTATCAAAATGTTCCGCAACAAAGGCGACGAAAAAATCGATACCGCCAACCACCCCGTCGTCAAACTCGCCAGCCGCTTCCTCCCCCTCAGCCGCCATGTCCAAGGCCACGACTTCTTTGTCAAGAAAGACGGCCGCCGCTTCATGACACCCCTCTTCCTCGTCCTCCTCGTCATCGAATTCTCCGACATTATCTTCGCCGTCGACAGCATCCCCGCTGTTTTCTCTGTCACCTCCGACACCTTCATCGTCTACTTCTCCAACATCTTTGCCATCATGGGTCTCCGTTCCCTCTTCTTCCTCCTCAGCAACGTAACCGATATGTTCTGGCTTCTCAAATACGGTCTCGGCATTCTTCTCTGCTTCATCGGTGTCAAAATGATTGGCCACGAATTCTTCGGACTTGAAATCGGTACCATAACCTCCCTCCTCGTCATCCTGGGCATCCTGATAGGCTCCATCGCCCTCTCTCTCGCCATCCCTCACAAAAAGAAAGCAGACCCATTCCATCAACAATAAAACCTCATCGTTATGAACATCGTTTGCGTAGAACCCATCGGTATAAACCAATCCCAATTCGAAAAACTGAAAAGCAAATTCGCCTCTCTCGGCCACAACTTCACCTACTATCTCGATCGTAAGGAAGACCCCTCAACCCTCGTCAGCCGTCTTTCCTCCGCCCACATGGCTGTCATATCCAACATCCCCCTGCCGCAAGAAGTGCTATGCCAATGCCCCAACCTCAAATACCTCTCCGTGGCTTTCACCGGCCTTGACCACATAGACCTCTCCTACTGCAAACTACACGGTATCGAAGTCCAGAATGCCGCAGGCTACTCCACCGTCGCCGTCAGCGAACTCGCCATCGGTCTTATGCTCGACGTACTGCGCCGTATCACGCCACTTCACAACTCCACCCTCCAAGGCGGAAGCCGTGGCTCCTTCCTCGGACGTGAACTCTTCGGCAAAACAGTCGGTGTCGTCGGCACCGGAGCCATCGGCACTGCCACCATTCGGCTCCTCATTACCTTCGGCTGCCATGTGATGGCCTACAACCGCTCCGAGCATCAAAAAGTCAAAGATATGGGCGTCTCCTACACCGACCTCGACACCCTCATGCGCAATTGCGACATTGTAACGCTCCACGTCCCCCTCACCCCCGACACCTACCACCTCATCAGCAGCGAGCGCATCGCTCTAATGAAGCCCTCCGCCATCCTTATCAACACCGCACGTGGCAACGTCGTCGACATTGACGCCCTCGCCCTTGCCCTTCAGCAAGGCCGCATCGCCGGTGCAGGCATAGATGTCTACGAGCAAGAACCGCCCCTTCCCAACCAACACCCGCTCACCACTGCTCCCAACTGCATCTGCCTCCCCCACATAGGCTATGCCACTCGCGAAGCCTTCGACATTCGCGCCGACATCGTTTTTAACCACATCTTTGACAAACTGAAAGAATTCTCCGCCTGAACCCCGGTGGCAACACCCCTCGCACCGCTACCTCACAAGCGTCACTGTACCCGTCACCACCCTCGGCTCACCGTCGAGCGTGGTGTATCGGCACAAATAGGCGTATGCCGACTCCGGACTCTTCACACCCCGGTACGTGCCGTTCCATGCCTCATCTATATTCTTGGTATGGAAAATACAATCACCCCAACGCGTAAAAATCATCAACTCGTAATCCCTCACATTCACCCCATACCCCCTGAAAACATTATTCCCCGACTCATCAGGCGTGAAAACATTGGGGAACCACAACGCTTGCTGCTTCACGGCAATTACCCCGTATGCTGTGTCCGAACAAGTGCTGTTGTTTGCCACAAGCATCACCACAGCGCTGTCCCGTTCGGCATCCAC
>CADBBP010000287.1:1527-3125 GCA_902792855.1 uncultured Prevotellaceae bacterium | reverse complement strand
GACTGGAACAAATACGTGCGTTGCCGCCTGCAGCACTACAAGGACCGCAACGGCAATAACGTCACCACTCACGACGTCATGATGCGCAAGTTCATCGACACGTGCATCCTCTTCCGCGACCGCTTCGAGATACTTCCCTACGCCGAAAGCGTGGAGCAAAACGACGAGGTGGTGCTCAACACCACCCCCTTCCGCGGTGAAAAGGCCCGCGTGCTCGAGGTGCGACACACCCGCGACGGTATCAGCCTCACCCTCGGCATCAACCTCTTTTCCGGCACCATGCTGCTCCGGCTGCCCAACGTTGGCCGCCACGACATCCTTCCCCTCGAAGGATCCACCACCACCATCGCCGACACGCACATCGTGGACAACACGCAGAACCGCCTCCTCGGCATCCTCAGCCGCCGCGTACACCGCAAGGGCACCGAGGAAAGCGACCGCCAAGACGCCGCCACCCTCGACCAACTCTACCACTACCGGCACCACGTCATCGAGAACGACGCCGCCCGCCGCCACTTCCTCGCGCTGATGCTCATCACCGCCCATCTGCGCCACGACGCCGACGGCCAAAAAGCCCTCGCCGCACAAGCCGAGCAGGAACTCGCCACCATCAACGCCCGCGGAGACAACCGTGCCGCCACCGACGTGCGCACCTTCCTCTGGGTCGCCCTTTACATCGCCACCGGGAACCCCGGCTATCGCAATGCCGCCAAGACCTACGTCCAGCAGTGCGACCCCAAGTCAGAAAAGCTCCGCTCCTTCGTCCGGTTGATCAGGAAGAGGCAGAAAATCTGAAAAGATGAAAAATGAAAGATGAAAAATTAAAGATTAAAATTGATACATTTAATCATTACAATTTTTCCTTTCGCCATACACGTTCTGTTTGTTGCGATGCCATCGCAACCACCTCACACGAAATACTAATTCTCAATTATCGATAATAAATTGACTCGCATTTGCGTCATCGGCCTCGGCTATGTCGGCCTCCCTTTAGCTCGACTGTTTTCCACGAAATATCCCACCGTGGGTTTCGATATGAACCCTCGTCGCGTGGAGGCTTTGATGGCTGGACATGATGCCACCCTCGAGGTTTCAGATGACCTACTACAGGATGCCATTAACAATCACGGCCTCACCTGCACCACCGACATCGAGCGCATCCGCGAGTGCAACTTTTATGTTGTCGCCGTCCCCACCCCGGTGGACAGCAGCCACGCCCCCGACCTCACACCGCTCTACGGCGCCAGCGAGACCGTGGGCAAAGTCATCTCCAAGGGCGATGTCGTGGTGTATGAAAGCACCGTCTATCCTGGCGTCACCGAGGACGAGTGCATCCCCGTGGTGGAGCGTGTCAGTGGACTGAAATACAATGTAGATTTCTTCGCCGGCTACTCTCCCGAGCGCATCAACCCAGGCGACAAACTCCACACCGTGGAGCACATCAAGAAAGTCACGTCAGGTTCCACCCCGGAAATAGGCAAATACGTCAACGAGGTCTATGCCTCCGTCATCACCGCCGGCACACACCTCGCTCCCTCCATCAAGGTAGCCGAGGCCGCCAAGGTGATAGAGAACTCGCAACGCGACATCAACATCGC
>CADBBP010000287.1:0-1504 GCA_902792855.1 uncultured Prevotellaceae bacterium | reverse complement strand
GTGCTTGAAGCAGCCTCCACCAAGTGGAACTTTCTGCCCTTCCAACCGGGTCTCGTGGGTGGCCACTGCATCGGTGTGGACCCCTACTATCTCGCCCAATGTGCAAAGTGTCACGGCTACACCCCCGAAATCATTCTCGCAGGGCGCCGTATGAACGACAGCATGGGTGAACACGTGGCCATGGAGACCATCAAACTTATGCTCAAGAAAGGCATCCAGGTGCTCCACTCCCACATCCTCATCCTCGGCTTCACTTTCAAGGAGAACTGCCCCGACGTGCGCAACACCAAGGTCATCGACATCTACAAGACCCTCCAAGAGTACAACCTCCACGTCACCATCTATGACCCCTGGGCAAACCCAGACATCGTGAGAAGGGAGTATGGCATCGAGGTGACCAACACCCTCCCCACCACCCAGTTCGACGCCGCCATCGCAGCGGTAGCCCACAAGAAATTTGAAGGCTTGGACATTTGTTCATTGCTGAAAGCCGAGCACGTCATCTTCGACGTCAAAGGCACCCTCGACAAGAGTCTTATTGACGGAAGGCTGTAAAAAAGCCTCACCCCCAGTCCTCTCCGTCGGGAAAGGGGAGCAGATACACCGAAAATCATGGTGTTTCATCATAAGGAGAAAAGCCAAGAGAACATACCAAGAACCTAACATCACCGTAGGGAATTTACTTTATGTAATTCCTAACGCCTAGATAACATTAAAATCAGTTGTCACCCATCGACACCCATAATAACACCCCGTCGTTCACCGACATACCCCTCCCCTCTCCCGTCGGAGAGGGGTCGGGGGTGAGGCTGTTCCTTGTCACCGGCGGCGCCGGTTTCATCGGTTCCAACCTTTCCAACCTCTGCGAGGCCATCTTGAAAATGGGTTATCGCGTCCGTTGCCTCGACGCCCTCTCCACCGGCAAGCAAGCCAACGTGGACTTGTTTTTGGACAACCCACGATATGAGTTCATCAAGGGTGACGTCAAAGACCTCTACACCTGCATCCGAGCCACTGAAGGCGTCGATTACGTCCTCCACCAAGCCGCCTGGGGCAGCGTTCCCCGCAGCATCGAGATGCCCCTCTTTTACTGCGCCAACAACATCACCGGCACCCTCAACATGCTCGAGGCCGCCCGTCAGAACGGCGTGAAGAAGTTCGTCTATGCCTCCTCCAGCTCCGTCTATGGCGACGAGGCACACCTCCCCAAGCGCGAAGGCGTGGAAGGCAACCTCCTCTCCCCTTACGCCCTTACCAAGCGTTGCGACGAGGAGTGGGCGAAGCAATACACTATGCACTACGGCCTCGACACCTACGGCCTCCGTTACTTCAACGTCTTCGGCCGCCGTCAGGACCCTAACGGTGCCTATGCCGCTGTCATCCCCAAGTTCATCAAGCAACTGCTGAACGACGAGCGCCCCACCATCAACGGCGACGGTCGCCAGAGCCGCGACTTCACTTACATTGACAATGTTATCCAGGCCAACCTCCGTGCCTGCTGCGC
>CADBBP010000286.1 GCA_902792855.1 uncultured Prevotellaceae bacterium | reverse complement strand
GTCGCGCGAGCTTTTCGCCGACTTGGAGATTGCCAAGAACCCATCGTTTGAGAAACACCTCAATAAGTACCCGGTCATCTACCTCGACTTGTCGGAGTTCGTGGACGCTTTCCATTATGAAGAGGATATTGTGGGTGTGCTTAGGTCTCGGCTGCAGGCCGACGTTCTGCGAGCCTATCCTGACACGGAGAAGATAGAGGGCGACGACTTGATGGACACCCTTGTGCGCATCGTGGAACAAACTGACGACCAATTCGTCTTCATCATCGACGAGTGGGACGCCATCTGCCGTGAGTTCAAGCCTGGTACGCACACGATGGACCGCTACGTGGACTGGCTCCGCCGCATGTTCAAGGGAAAGAACGCCAAGAGGGTGTTTGCCGGGGTGTATATGACCGGCATCCTGCCTATCAAGAAATATAATACGCAGTCGGCCTTGAACAATTTCAGGGAATACTCGATGGTTCAGCCTCGCAAGATGGCCGGCTATTTCGGCTTTACCAAGGAAGAGGTAAGGAAACTGGCTGACAAGTACGGGATGGACTTCGAAGAATTGAAGAAATGGTACGACGGATACCAGATAGGCAGCGAGCCATCAATGTTCAACCCGAACTCAGTGATGCAGGCCATCGAGGATGGCATGTGCGACAGTTACTGGGCCAGGACGGGTGCCTTCGAGACTGTTTCCGACTATATCTCGATGACAAGGACGACGCGCTCACCGTGCTCATCCATTTGGGATATCTTTCATACGACAGGCGAGAGCAGGAGTGCCGCATCCCCAACCGCGAGGTGGCCGGCGAGCTGGTCAACGCCGTCAGGGCCGTCAAATGGAAAAACGTCTTCGACGCCATACAGAAGTCGAAACAACTCCTCCGCGCCACCCTCGACGGCGACGCAGAGGCCGTGGCAAGAGGCATCGATGCGGCCCACGACGAGGAGACGAGCATCCTCTCCTACAACAACGAGAGCTCCATGGCCTGTGTGCTGAGCATCGCTTACTATTATGCCAAGAATGACTACATCATTCATAGGGAACTGGCGAGTGGTAAGGGCTTCGCCGACATCGTGCTCATTCCTCGCAAGAACGTCTCCTCCCCCGCCCTCGTCGTGGAACTGAAATACGACAAGGATGCAGACACCGCCATCGCTCAAATCAAACGAAAGGAATACCCGGCGAAGGTGGCCCAGTACACCGCCGACTTGGTCCTCGTGGGCATCAATTACAACAAGGAGACAAAGACTCACTCGTGTGTCATCGAGCGGTGGGGAGGAATGTAGTCATCATGAAGGGGATTGATAGCTTGTCCAATATGCAAAAATTAGTTTACATCATCGTCTCGTTCATCCTGCTCTCCGCCTGCGCGGACAGCGGGAAAGAGCGTGTTGCGCTTGATGCGGCACAGGCTATCATCAACGACCGCCCCGATTCCGCCCTTGCCATCCTCGATTCTCTGGAATCTTCCTCCCAAGGCTTCTCGCAAGCCTCCCTACGCCGATGGCAGCTCCTCCGCCTCATGGCACAGAACAAATGCGACACCGTCTTCCGCTCCGACAGCTTACAGCTATTACTTACTGATTACTACGACACTGATTACTACGACCACCACGGAACCCCAAATGAGAGAATGGCAGCATATTATATGCTGGGGCGTGCTTACAGCGACATGGGCGAGGCACCTCGTGCCATTCAGTGCTTCCTCGATGCGGTGGCTTGTGCAGACACTACTTCATTGGAATGTGACTTCAGAACCCTCTTCTTCATCTATGGCCAGATGGCCATGGTCTATCATTCACAATGCATGCCTGAAGAGGAATTGGCTGCATGGAATCAATACAGTCGCTTTGCGCTGAAAAGTGGTGATATGTTTTACCACATATTAGGAAAGGAAAGGATGATAGGCCCTTATTATGATATGGGCGACACCGTCTCTTGCTTACGTATCACAGAACAATGCCACGGAGAATATGCAGAGCATGGCATGCCTGAAAAGGCGGCGAGCGTTTTCCCCTCCGCCATTTACATACACCTGCTGAATTCCAATTACGAAAAGGCAAGGGAAATGATGGTGACTTTTGAAAGAGAATCCGGCCTCTTCGATTCATTGGGCAACATCAAAAAGGGCAGGGAATTATATTACTATAGCAAGGGGCTTTACTATTTGGGAACAAATAAGAATGATTCCGCCGAGCTTTATTTTAGGAAATTGCAGAATGCCCATCTCAACCATGATTTCCAGGCGAACAAAGGGATGCTGTCACTCTACCGAAACAAGAACAATAATGACTCCATCTCAAAATATGTCGCACTATATGAAAAGAGTAACAAATACAGCCGTTTGCAGAAAGAATCGGAGGAAATGGCTGTCAAGGCCGAGAAATCGAAATGGATGTCGCGATTATGGTTTGTCCTTTTTATTCTCATCATTGCGGTTTCCACATACCTTTTTGTTCTCTACAAGAAAAAGCAGAAGGAAGAAATAGAAAAACTTGGTGTCTCCTATACCAATCTCATGTCGAAATACCGACAAGTTTGCATCGAGGTGGAAAGTCTTAAAACGGACAAGGATGAAGCCTTGAGAGACAAGGAGAAAGAAATGGCCCAAGTGAAATCCCAATTGGATGGGACGAAAAAACTCTATGATGCTCTTTCTCCGGACTTGAAAAAGGTTGTCATGGCCAAAAGTGACATCGTGAAAAAGTTCAAGGAAATGGCCGTTCCACACACCCCACCAATGTTGCCATGTCAAAAGGATTGGAAGTTGCTGATGGAGACGATGGATTACACCAATCCTTCACTTTATGGCAGAATCATCTTCTCCCAAGATCTCAACCAGCAAGAAAGACATGCTTGTTTGTTGACAATGCTCCATTTCTCTCCCGGTGAGATTGCCGTTCTTCTTGACACCTCCAAGCAAAGAGTCTCCAATGTCAAGGCCTCAGCTAATTACAAACTATTTGGTACCAAGGATGCCAAAACATTATTGGCAAATCTTGAAAAAAAAGTGTACTATTGGTGTACTCTTTTATTCCTGATTTTTTGGAGCATACTGTTTAAATTCATAATTTTGTTGCGAAACTTAAACCAACATGATTATGAAGAAACTATTATTTATTTTTGTATTTTCATTTGCCTTTTTCAATCAAGTAAAGGCAGATGTTATGGCGTACGATGACCCAATAGTTTTGAATGAGAAAATTGATAATCCCATTGGTGCCCATGAGGACCCAGGCAAATCCCCAACGACAATTAATGTCTATCAAAACGGTAGCACCTTCTATTTCGGAGAATCCTACATCGGATGTGCTGTCACCCTTCTATTAAATAATGTGGTGGTTTACTCCGATATGGTCGGCATTGATGGCACTGTCTCCTTCCCTGAAAGCTTTTCTGGCACATTCGAGCTAATCTTGACTGTCGGCACCACTGTTTATGGCGCATTCGTCACTCTTTAACTTGCTATCCCAAATATGAGCATCCACGCCCGGGCGGGAGCGTCCTTCTTTCAGC
This sequence comes from uncultured Prevotellaceae bacterium, assembly GCA_902792855.1. Lineage (GTDB taxonomy): Bacteria > Bacteroidota > Bacteroidia > Bacteroidales > Bacteroidaceae > Prevotella. Next base: position 2,663 of record CADBBP010000286.1, on the reverse strand, counting down.
CCCCGCCCGGTACGGGATGCCAAAGGGAGCAAGTGGTGTCATTTTGAATTTCAAACCTTAACATAACCTTTAATAGATTATGAGAAAAGCTATTATTCGTATATGTCATCACCCTTGTCAGCGCAAAACGCGCGTACGTTCACATACGACGCGGCAGGAAATCGTGTCGCCATAAGAATAAACGTCAGAAGCGTTTCTTTGGAGGGCTTCAAATGGCAGAAATGCAACTATTTGCAAAAATGTGAAATATTTGAACTCCTTTTCTTTGGAACAAAACCTTTCTTTTCGTAATTTTGTAGCAACAAAAATAAATGAATATGGGCAATTACGGATACCTCAGTGCCAAGCCCCACGCCGTCACCCGGGTGGACAACACCGACTACCTGATCACCTCCACCTCGCAGCAAATCACCTACAACCCCTATGGCAAGGCCGCGCTCATGCTGCAGGTGGACTCCGTGAACGGGCAGGTGGCTGCGAAGACCTATTACTTTGACGATTTCGAGCTGAGGGTGGCTGGAAACCACACCCGCAAGTACCAAAGTAGCCCAAGGGGCAGTTGTCGTCAACAATGGGAGCACAACAATAAAAGCAAGTCGGGGAGCGACCATAACCAAGAATTTCGAAGTCGAATTAGGGACAGAATACACAATTACTAACGAATAAAAACATTTAAAATTATGAGAAGATATGATTTGTTTGGATTTGCTGCATGCATCATTGTGGCATTTGCCTTGTGTGGTCTCGGAACATCTAAGGCCATGGCCCAGGAAAAGCGTGAATATGTGCCGTTTGTGGAAGAAGGGAAAACTTGGTACTGTTATTATCCTTACTTGAATTTCGCATATGCACAGGGTGAAGACTATCGTCCCATGCTGGAGGATATGAAAACTTGGGAGTATGATTTCCATCATTTTGATGATGATGGTGATTACGAACAGGGACTGAAAGAGACGGTATATACCGTTCGCTACACTCTTTCCGGTGACACGGTCATCAACGGTGTCGGCTATCACAAGATGTACCAGGATGTGGGTGGCCATCTCACTTATTATGCTGCCTATCGTGAGGAAGGGAAAAAAGTCTATAAGCGCCCGAGAAATCTTCCTGAAGACGAATGGGATTTCATCGTGGCGGACTTTGAGTATGAAGGACTTTACAACCCGTATCCCGAGGAGGAGTATGATTATTTGTATGCATCCATCACAGAAGAAATCGACTATGTGAAAGTGGATGGGCAGGTTTACCGTCGCCACTTTTATAGGAATGATGGTTGGACGAAGGCTATTGGTGTCGAGGGTATCGGTTACGAATATTACGGGCTGGCATACCCAAGCGTTTACGCTGCGGAGCCTACTTGCATCTGCGACTATCAGGTATTCACCGCTTGTTACGACAAGGATGGGATCGTGTTCCGTGCCTCTGATTTCACCAAGGAAGGGATAAGAGATGATTATAACATTTTGGGTGACGTGAACGGCGACGGTGTTGTCACCATCTCCGACGTGACCATCATGGTGGACAATATCCTTGGGCAGCAGACTCCTGACTTCAACAAAGCTGTCGCTGATACCAACAACGACGGCGACATCAACATCACCGACGTGACGGTACTCATTGGCTCCATCCTCGAAGGCAACGAATTGGGAAGACCTTCCTATGTGCCGTTTGTGGAAGAAGGGAAGACCTGGAACTGTGATTCTTCTCTTTCCAAGGGGGACCAATAACCCCGGAGGACCCTTTGGGAGAAGGCATAGACTGCATTTTCACCATGTGTGGCGACACGCTGATGAATGGCAAGGAATATAAAAAGGTGTATTGCCAGTTTGAGGAATACTACGGAGACAAGGAACGGCATTATTACTGCGCCGTCAGGGAAGAGGCATATCAGGTGTTCATCATGGAGGAAGAGGCTGCGGAGGAAAAGCTGCTTTATGACTTCAGCCGGCCCGGGGAGACGATAACGCTCAACTATGATGGTTTTAAATTTGCCAGAACAGGTGGCTGCAAATATACAGAAGACGGTTACGTGGATAAAGTCCACGATTCCACTTATTGGATAGATGGGGTAGGTGCTACCTTGAACAACCCATTTGCCTTTGAACCCTACTTCTATCACTACGACAATCCTAAATTGGGTAAAAACATTGGTGTGGTTACATGTATGAAGGATGGCAAGTATTATTTTCACCCTGAGTGGATGGCGGAAGTGTCAGATCCTTTCACGGACGATCCCATTTGGGGTGATCTCAACAACGATGGAGAAGTGGGGATTTCAGATGTGATGGACCTCATCGAATATATCTTGTCGGGTTCGAAAAAGCCCTGAACAGAAATAAGGGCAGCCTCATCTTCAACCGCCGGGTGCTTATGAGGCTGCCCCAATGTACTTATATATGGTTCTTCAATGAACGGTGTTGTAGGCGGGAAGTTCACCGGTCCTAATGGTGGCACTTTGTTCTTGCACGCAGCGGGCGCTCCCCCTGCCCCCCGGCATCTACATCGTCAACGGCAAAAAGATGCTTGTCATGTAAGGCGCATTGGAGCATTCCAATGCACATACATTCACCTACAACGCAGCGGAAACTGCGCCGCCAAAGAACAAACGTCAGCAGCGTTTCCTTGGAGGGCGTCAAATGGCAGAAATGCAACTGTTTGCAAAA
>CADBBP010000285.1:1833-2683 GCA_902792855.1 uncultured Prevotellaceae bacterium | reverse complement strand
AATTCATAAGTTGATGAAGAGAATTTTGAAAAATTATCGTCGCAGATGACGTGAACCTTATACGATTGAGTAAGAAAATGGCTTGCCATTTCAACTCAAATTCCTATAAATTCCATCATAAAGAAAATTCTTTAATTCTCAAATTCGTGATAAAAAAGGATGGGGAACTTCAGTTGCTGACGTATTACAAGACTCTCTATTTCTTGAGCACCTTTTCCCCATTCTGTATATACCCCTTGAAGCACCAAGCCGCTCCCTTTTGAAAAGAGAGCGGCTTGGTATAAGTATCTGTGTTATTGGCTTATTTCTTGTTCAGAGCCATGTCCACGGTGACGGCCACGGCCACGGTGGCACCCACCATCGGGTTGTTGCCCATGCCCAGGAAGCCCATCATCTCAACGTGGGCGGGCACTGACGACGAACCAGCAAACTGTGCGTCGCTGTGCATGCGGCCCAGCGTGTCGGTCATACCGTAGGAGGCGGGACCGGCAGCCATGTTGTCCGGGTGGAGGGTACGGCCCGTACCACCACCGGAGGCTACGGAGAAGTAAGGCTTGCCGGCAAGCACGCGCTCCTTCTTGTAGGTGCCGGCCACCGGGTGCTGGAAGCGGGTGGGGTTGGTGGAGTTGCCGGTAATCGACACGTCAACGTTCTCGTGCCACAGGATGGCAACACCCTCGCGCACGTCGTCGGCGCCATAGCAGTTCACCTTTGCACGTGGGCCGTCGCTGTAGGCCTTCTTCTGCACAATCTCCAACTTGCCAGTGTAGTAGTCGAATTTTGTCTGCACGTAGGTGAAGCCGTTGATGCGGCTGATGATCATGGCTGCGTCCTTGCCAAGGCCGTTGAG
>CADBBP010000285.1:0-1789 GCA_902792855.1 uncultured Prevotellaceae bacterium | reverse complement strand
TGTCCGATGCCCACCTTGCGGTCGTCGGCTACGGAGCCGGGGATGCAGAAACTCTGAAGGCCGATGCCGATGGCTTCGGCGGCCTCTGCGGCATTCTTCACGCCCTTCTTGATGGCGATGGCTGCACCGCATACGTAGGCCCATTTCGCATTCTCAAAGCAGATGCCCTGGGTGTCCTCGCAAATCTGGTAGGGGTCCACACCGGCTTCCTCGCAGATGGCGTTGGCCTCTTCGATGGACTGGATGCCGTTGGCATTCAGAGCGGCGATGACCTGGTCGATGCGACGCTCTTGACTCTCGAATTTCACTTCTCTTATCATGGTTTCTTCCTCCTTTATTCTTTACGTGGGTCAATCGTCTTCACTACACCCTGCTCGGCCTTCGTGCGGCCATAGCTGCCGGTGAATTTCTTCACTGCCTCGTTGGCGTCCATGCCGTTCTTGATGGCTTCCATCATCTTGCCGAGGTGTACATACTCGTAGCCACAAACCTGGGAGTCCGCGTCAAGGAACATCTTGGTGATGTAGCCCTCGGTGAGCTCCAGATAGCGGGTGCCTTTGGCCTTGGTGCCATAGAGCGTGCCCGTCTGGCTGCGAAGGCCCTTGCCCAAGTCCTCCAGGCCGGCGCCAATCACCAGGCCGTCCTCGGAGAAGGCACTCTGGGTGCGGCCATAGACCACCTGTAGGAACAGCTCGCGCATGGCAGTGTTGATGGCGTCGCAAACCAAGTCGGTGTTCAGAGCTTCCAAAATCGTCTTGCCGGGGAGAATCTCGGAAGCCATGGCGGCGGAGTGGGTCATGCCGGTGCAGCCGATGGTCTCCACCAAGCACTCCTCGATGATGCCTTCCTTGATGTTCAGGGAGAGCTTGCATGCACCCTGCTGGGGAGCACACCAACCCACACCGTGCGTATAGCCGGAGATGTCCTTGATCTCCTTTGCTTGAATCCATTTGCCCTCTTCGGGGATGGGGGCGGGTCCGTGGTGGGGACCTTTCACAACAACACACATGTTGTTGACTTCATTGGAATAAGTCATGTTGATTGTTTGTTTTGTATTTTTGAAATGATGTGATAGTGTTAATTCACGTTTACGAGCGCAAAGGTAGTCATTTTAACTTGAAACGCCAAATTTATTTGCAATTTTCCATGCCTTTTTCTCACCATCATGCACACAAGGGAAAGAGCGTTCATTCGCACCCCTCACCTTTTTCCCTCTTTCATCACGATTTTCCCTCACTTTTGCAGCAGATTGCATTTTTATTTGTAACTTTGCACCCCAAAACGACATTCAAATCATCATGAGCGAGGTTTTTGTAAAGGAGAGCGAACTGGTGAAGGCGGCCGAAGAAGGCATGGATGCCTTCGTTGGCGTTTTTGTCAATGCCATCTACGACAGCGTGGGTGGAAAACTCGATGCCAACACCATGGCGTTGCTCAATGCCGACCAGGTCACGCTGCTGGCATACGTCATCTTGCGAGACGAGGTGATGGACGGCGGCTTCGTACAACTCATCCACAACGGCTACGGGCCTTTCATCTTCAAAAACCCCTTCTCCAAAATGATGAGGAATTGGGGGCTCGACGCCCTTGCTTCGCTCGTCAACAAGGCGCACAAACCCTATTCGCATCACCATGAGGAGATAGAGCGAGATTGCACCGACGAGGAGTTCATGGCTCTTTTCGAGCAATTGCCGGAATTTGACGACTTGGACGACGAGTTCGTGGAAAACGAGGAGGAGTGGACGGGCGCCGTGGCTTGTTACATCGACGAGCACATCGACCGTTTCGC
>CADBBP010000284.1 GCA_902792855.1 uncultured Prevotellaceae bacterium | reverse complement strand
TGGACCATCTCATTGAAGAGTTGCGTACACGCTACGACTACATCTTCATCGACAACGTTCCCTACGGCGTAGTAGCCGATGCTGTGATAACCAACCGCATTGCCGACCTCACCATCTTCGTCATCCGTGTTGGGCGCATCGACCGCCGCATGATGCCCGAGGTGGAGAAAATCTACAACAGCGGCAAGCTGAAGAACATGTCGCTCATCCTTAACGGAACGTCACTCCACAGCGGCTACGGCTATGGGTACGGTTATGGCTATGGTTACGGCTACGGTTACGGCTATGGCTACACGAGCAAGAAGCCTTGGTGGCAACGTCTCTTCTCCTTTGGCAAGAAAAAGCGTCGCCACCACCGCAAGCATCAGGAAGCAGCCGAGAAAAACGACAAGAAATAACCCCTCCACCACACCTCCGTGTTCTCACTGAAACATCGCATATTGAAGACTGGCGTGATACGTGGAAAGACCGACATCCACTGCCACGTGCTTCCCGGTGTGGACGATGGCTCTCCCGACCTTCCCCACAGCCTCGACTTGCTTGACTATATGGAGCACGACCTCGGATTTTCCGATGTATGGCTCACCCCCCATGTGATGCAAGGTTCCGGCAACACAGCCGCCCGCCTACAGGAGCCATTCTCCACACTCTCCTCTCGCTACGAGGGTGCCATGCGGCTCCACCTCTCGTCGGAATACATGCTGGACGAGGGCTTCGACGAACGCCTTGAGACCGACGTCCTCCCCCTTGGCGAACGTCACCTCTTGGTGGAGACATCCTATATGAATGGTCCCAACGACCTCTACGACCTTCTGCTCCGCGTGTGGCACAAAGGACTCGTTCCCCTTGTCGCCCACCCAGAACGTTATATGTATATGGAGGAGCACGACTACCAAGATTTGAAAGCTCATGGCTACGAATTTCAACTCAACCTGTTGTCCCTCAGTGGCTATTATGGCACTCGCCCCCGTCTCGTATCCGAACGTCTTTTGGAGGCAGGCCTGTATGACAACGTCGGCACCGACCTTCACCACCTCGACCGCTTTGAAGACTACCTTTGGGACTTGAAACTCACCCGCCGCCAAATCGACGCCATAGAGCTTCTTTTCGACAACAACACCCACTTGTGACCCTCATCCGCCTCCTCGTCCTCACTGCCTCCGTGCTTCTATTGATGCTGCCTCATCTTCCGGCTTCTATGGCTGGGTATTTGGTGATGGTGAGTATGTCCGCCCTTCTTATCATACCCGTCAATTTTCTGCTCACCCTCTTTGGTTCACGTTGGTGGCGTGTTGCTCACGTTGCCGTTCTGCTATCAAGCCTCCCACTGCTCATGGCTTACGTGCCGATGCATCCACGAGAAGCCTCTAATGACGGCACAAAACTGCGCATCGTTTCTTGGAATGTGAACAATTTCAAACTCCATCGAGATACAATGTTGCGTGTAGCCCGCCACATCGACTCTCTCCAAGTTGACATCGCCTGCCTGCAAGAGCGCCCCCATAACTTAAAAGTGGCATGGGATGACATTTGTCATACTTTCCTCCGTTACCCCTACGCTGTGCGCAACAAACCAGAAAAGACAGTTCTCAATATGGCCATCCTCAGCCGTTATCCCATCGTCGGTCATGGTGAGCAGCTCTTTGAACACTCTCGCAACGAATATATGTGGGCGGACCTCCAGGTGGGCGGCGACACGCTGCGCGTTTTCAACGGTGGAGCGTGACCGACAGAATGACCAGCTTTGCCTTGACATTGCGTCCAGCCCCCATCCTGTTATGGTATGTGGCGACTTCAATGACACCCCTTGTGGCTACCCCGCCCGCAACCTTCGCCGTCGCCTCACTGAGTTCTCAAACCGCTGGCCATTGCAAGGTAGTTTCCTCCCTATTTACAGTTTGCTGAAAATCGACTATATGTTCTGCTCCCCCACCCTTCGTCCCCTGCATTATGAGTTGAACCCCACCCCTTGGAGCGACCACAAGATGCAGTTAGGCGAGGTGGAAATACATCCATGCCCATGAGTCAGCAGTGGACCAATGAAATCAAGCCGCAGAAAGGCCTGCTCGACATCGACCTGAAGGGGTTGTGGCGTTACCGCGACCTTTACAAGATGTATGTGCGTCGCGACATCATCACCGTTTATAAACAGACCGTCTTGGGACCGTTGTGGTTTGTCATCCAGCCGGTGCTCACCACCATCATGTTCGTCTTCGTCTTCGGCAACCTTGCCGGCATCTCCACCGACGGCATGCCCCAACCGCTTTTCTACATGGCTGGCATCTTGTTGTGGACTTATTTCAGCACTTGTTTCAACGCATGTTCCAACGTCTTCGTCAACAACGCCGGTGTCTT
>CADBBP010000283.1 GCA_902792855.1 uncultured Prevotellaceae bacterium | reverse complement strand
TACATGAAGTAATTCCCTACATTGGATGCCAGTTCTTGGCGTAAACGAACTTGACATTCATTTTTGGACACGCTTTACGGATAATTGCGGATAATCATTTTTATTTATCACGAATTTAAGAATTTTAGAATTGATAAGCAGATGAAAGGAATTTTGAAGAATGAGCGTCGCAAGCGACGCGAACCTTACGCATTAGAGTAAGGAAATGACTTGTCATTTCCTCTCAAATTCCTATAAATTCCATCTTCAAACCTCAAATCACAAATTCTATAATTCGAAAATTCGTGATAAAAAAAGTGTAAAACTTCAGTTACCAAATAGGCTCCGTTGACTGGTTAAAATTGAATGACAGAAAAATGCTTGCCCCCAAAATTCACCCATTGCTTGCGCCGAATTCCTTCTCTATGAGCTGTTCCATTCGTCCTTCCTTGGCGTAGGGGACGGTGTCCACCTGTCGGAAATTGCTCTGTTCGGGTCGGAGTGAGGGGTCGAAGCCAAGGATGTAGCGGGTGGCGATGCGATAGATGATTTCTGTCGGTGCAAATCCATAGACTTGATGGCGGAGGATGTGCAGGATGCGCTCACGGTCATTGGGTATCTGCCGGCGCATTTCTGTGTTGTTATACAGCCGGCGCACAATCTCCGTGATATACAGTCCGGACTTCATATATAAGTCGGCAAAAGTCTTCCCTGGGTCTTCGAAAATATGGGGATTTTCTTCCTCAAGCAAGTCCACCATCTTCTTGACCACCCATTTGGGCGTGAAAATCTGGTTGGTCTTCTGTGGGGGGATGTAGTCGAAGATGTCTTCGCTGAGACCCTCGTCGAAATAGTTGGCCAGTGCTTGCCGCTTCTGTCGGAACAACTCTATGGAGTCGTCGAACACCACTTCGTCGAAGAGGTCGCCCATGAAATGTTTTTGCTGTCCCTCTTCTGTGTAGTCGCCACCGTCGCGCAGGAAGCGGAATTCCTCGAGCGTGATGCCTGTCACCTCCTCAAAGACGGCGGGAGTCACTATTTGGTCGAAGTTCTTGAGCCGTAGCGTTCCGTCGTCGTAGGCCATGATGAAACTCGGAATGGTGCGTGAGAAACCGCGAAGATGGGCGCGCACCTCTTCCTCGATGTCGTTTTTCTTCTTGTTGGCGCGGTCGGTTTCGATGCGTTCTATCACTTCCCGTGGCTTGTCTTTCACCACCTCTTCTATCTGTTTTGCTATGGAACTGTTGAGGTCGTTCATGGCTTGCTCCATCTCCTGCCTGAAAGCGTCGTCGGCGGCTTTGACGGCTTCCTCTGTCTCGGCTTGCTTGACGGCTTCCTCATGCCTCACTTCTGCGATGCGGGCCTGCTGCTGGTAGTCGCCACGTATTTTCTCCACCTTTTTGTGCACCTCTTTGTTGGCCTCTTTGGTCAGCCGCTCCGTTTGTTTCTGGTTGAGGCCATAGCTGTTGGCGGCGGGCTTCACGATGCTTGTCTCAATGGCCTTGGCAATGCGTTCTCCTATCTTGTTGATGCCTTCCAGCACATCTGTCAGAGCATTCCTTCTGTAGATTCTCCAAGTCTTCATACACCTTGCCGCCAAATATGTCCTGCTCCTGTCCGATGATGATTTCCTCCGGCACGATGGCGTTGTCCTCGCTGTCCACCTCCACCTCTCCTGCCTCGCCGAGGGTGGCTTTGGTGTTGCGGCCTCTGTCCTCGTGGGCCTTGTCCAACTTCTCCAAGATGCCCTGCACCACGCCGGGAGCACCGAAGATGTTGGCGATGTTTTTGAACAGGAAGTTGCACAGGAACCCCCTGCTGACCACCTCCTGCGACTTGATGCTGCGGGGAATGGAGAGCACTTGGCGGGCATCGAGCTCCACCATTCTGCCCTCTTCATCCTCTGCAATGACGGGGAAGAAGTTGAGCAATTTGCGGATGTTCTCCTCCCGGCTGGTTGGTGTGCCGCCGTCAGCAGCTGTCTCCGTCCTGAGATTGTTTGCAAACTTGTCGAAGATGATGAGTGTGCGGGCGGGGTCGAAGTCGAACACGTAGGCATTCTCCTTGCGGAAACGCATGCCGTCGCGGGTGATGTCGCAGGGATTTTGGGCACGGAATGCCGCCTGCATGTAGAGTGCCGGACTTTTCATGTTGCTGAGCATGAGCACACCGCTCCACTCCGGGATGGTAATGCCCGTGGTGAGCTGTCCCACGCTGAGGGTGATGGTTTGGGGATGGTGGGCGATGGCCTCCTTCACCTTGTTGTACGACTTGGCAGTCTCTGCTTCTTCACTCAGACGACCGTCGCCAGCCGCCAACACCACTTCGTAGTCCTCAAAACCCGACCCTTCCTCTTTTAGCAGTCGGGCAAGGGCCTTGGCACTCTCCACATATTTCAGCAGCCATAGCGTATGGGACAGTTCGGTGCGGAGCTCCTCGGTGGAGAATGGGAACTTTTCTTGCGTTGTCAACGCCCGCAGGAATTTCCGCACGTCTTGTTCATAGACGAACTTTCCGCTCTCGGTCCTGAAAAATTCATTCAGGTCGAAAGCGTATTCCGTTGCACCCTCGTCATCGTCGTCCAAGCGGATGCCTTTTCTCACCTCGTCGCGCACGATGTCGCTCATCTTGTAGGTGAAAAGGTTCAGCCGGGGCATGTCTTCGTAAGGGTTGCGGTCGAGACTGCTCCATGCCTCCTTGGCCTCTTGCTCCTCGGCATAACTCCAGTTGAAGATTTGCTCCTTGGCAAATTGTCCTCCGGCTATGGCTTTGAAGGGGGTGCCGGAGAGGTGGAGGGTGAAACGTCGCTTGATGTTGTCGAAGGCGCGGTCGGTGCGATGGGTGTCCACGCCCTCATGGGCCTCGTCGATGACGAGCAAGTCCCAGTTCAGCTGACGCATCCACTCCAACTTGTTATAGGTGCCGCCGAAAAATACAGAGCCTTTCAACCCTTGCAGGCTTTCGAAGCATATCTGGCCGTCGAAACCTTCATGGGTTCCGGGCGTGTTGATCCAATTGACAAATTGCTGGCGGGGCATGACGTCGCGCTGGTCGCGTAGGGCGTCGTTGTCGCTCACAAAGCGGAAGCCTGTCTGCCAACCGATGAATCGCTCAAAGTCGTCGTACCATGAGTTGGCGATGCTCGGACGGTTGGTCACGATGAGTACGTAGAGGGGCTTGTCGCTCTTAGCCCTCATCCGACGGATGAGTTCGTAGGTGGTGAGGGTTTTGCCGAAGCGGGGCTTCGCATTCCACAGGAACTTGCGTCTGGTGGCTTCAAATCCTTCGGATAGGTGTATATAGTCCAAGGTTTTGCAAACGGCCTCTTCTTGCTTGTCGCGCAGCACATAACTGGAACCGACAACCATCTTGGGATACTGACGGGAGGCAAACTCGTTGAACCACATGAGCGACTGTGGGCCGCCAATATGAAACCATTCTGTTCC
>CADBBP010000282.1 GCA_902792855.1 uncultured Prevotellaceae bacterium | reverse complement strand
ACCTCCAGTTCCTCGCCGTTTACCTTCACGCCATCGATTTTTCCGATTTCATCTGCTTGGAGGACGGCGACTTTCTCCCCGGTTACTGGGTCGATGTGGGTCTTGGAATGTGATGTGCCGTCGCGGTCCACCACTACGAGGTCGGTGATTTTATCTCGGGTGGCGGCGGCGATGTCGGAGGCTCCCTTCTGGCTCATGGCCAGGAGCTCGCTGTCGCCCTCTTCGGAGGTGATGGGGACGGTGATGGGCACGTCGTGCTTGACGTGGCCGTGCCGGTCTTTCTCAATGATGTGGGTGATTTTCTGTGTCATGATGATATGATTTTGTTATTTCTTGTGCTGAATGATGATGGCATCGCCTTCCACGTCGAAGGTGGTGTCGTCGGTGTCCTGGAGGATGAGGGCATCATTGTCTTGGGAGAAGTTAGCGTGGCCCTCGCTGGTGAAGATCACGGCATCGTCGATGAACTCCACGCCAACGATGTCGTGGAGGTAGTAGGTTTCGGGTGCGAAGCTCTCCATGCCTTGCACGGTGCTTTCGCTGTTGGTGTCTGCGATGCGGAATGCCTTGATGCACTTCCATCTCCAGTTGTTGCCCTGGTATTTGCCGGTGAACTCAAGGCCGTATGTGGCCCGCCAAGTGTTTTCGGGGATGTAGAGCAGCAGGTCGCCGTCGGTCACTTCCACGGTCACCTCGAACTTGATGCCGAGGATGGTGGTGATGTAGGCGTGGAGTGTGCCGGTGTCGAGGTCGCCGAAGTCGATGCCGCTGTGGTTGTTCGGCACGATGTCCGCACGGCAAAGGTGGATGCGGAATGGGTTGCCGTAGGGAGCTGTCAGTATGTTGCAATCACATTTCATTGTCGTGGTGGTTTATAGTACAATGTATTTTTTCAACATCAGGTCGAAGCCGTAGGGCACTACGGAAAGGCTGGTCTGCTCGGTGGGCGACCTGTGCCGGATGAGGTTGTCGGCAAGCGTGAATGTGGCTTCTATGACCGTTGCAGGCACCATGCCGCCGTTGGCCTCTTTCAGGTCTTCCAGCGTGCGGTTGAGCAGATTGAGGATGGCTTCCTCTGCCGCCGTGCCGTAGAGGTCGATGAGGTCATCCTCGCAGTCGTAGTCGATGCGCGAATGGGCCTTGATATATTCTACTGTTAAGTATTCCATCGGTTTTTTATTTTATTGAGTTTTAAGGGGAAAGGTTTACTTTTGGATGGGCGAAGGCGGAGCCTTCGCTTGCGGAGAACAGGCGAGCAGGGGGATGGCGGCGGGCACAAAAAACCGCCACCCGGTGAGGGGCGGCGGTGGTGCCTAAACCTTGAAAGCCAGGCTGTGCGCCTATGCGCTCGGGGCGACAATCTCGAAGAGGGCGAAGGCCTTGGGGGCTGCACCGGCTCCGTTGATCTTCTGGCTGAGCTCGGTCATACTCATGTCGGTGTTCAGGGTGAACACGGTGGAGTTGCGGCCCTGCACGGCGGCGGAGGCGTTGTCGATGCCGAAGCGGACTTCGCCGTGCTGCTGGAGGGCGAGATACTCGAAGTAGCCGATGCCGATGAAACGCTTGGTGGGTGCCTCGCTGACGTACTCGCCTTCGCCGTTGAGCTTGCCGTTGATGTGGCCGGAGGTCACATAGTTGTAGCCGGCGAGCTTGCCGTCCTTGATGACTGCATCGGTGTTGCCGTTGAAGTTATTGGCGGGGGTGTACTTCAGTTCGGCCTCGGTCACCTTGTCGATGACGATGGTGGGTTCGCCCTCGAAGCCCTGGTCGGCGATGCTTGCCACTGCCATGGCGAGAGCCTTTGCGAAGCCTGTGCCCTTGGTGATGGTGCCGGGGGTGACGAGAGAGAACGGGCCTTTGAAGGTGTCTTCCCATGCGGCGTGCGAATAGACGCGCTTGGCCAGCATGATGGCGATGGCCTTGCGGATTTTGAGGGAGACGAAGCCGATGAGGCGGCGGGCGCGGTTGACGACGTAGGCGTAGTAGATCGTCTCCTTGTCCG
>CADBBP010000281.1 GCA_902792855.1 uncultured Prevotellaceae bacterium | reverse complement strand
TGAGATTGACACTGTGGTGAGCATCTATGCTGAGGTTTTTAATACGCCATTTCTCGCTTGGGGCAAGTACCGGCATAGACTCTTCAAGACAGTGCTCCCTATTTCGTTCCAGTTCCATCATGCGCAGATGGATGGTTTAGAAGCAGCTCATTTCCTCAATGATTTACAAGCCGAATTTAAGAAGTTAAGCATCTAAAAGACTGTACCTTAGCGCTTGTTGACTCCTTCAATCTCATGCAGATATCCTTATCTCACGCAGATGAGATAAATTGCCTGAACATAACTCCGCTAAATTAATTGGTGACTCCGCTGAGCCGCAGCGCACCCAGCGAGAAGGAGCCACCGCAAGGTGGATTTTTCTTTGCCCATTGTTGCCGAAGAAACCATACCGAACAAGTACCGAACTAGTTCGATGAGCCATCTTCCAGTGTGGTTGCTTTAATTAAGCTATTGGCAGGCAATAACTCATGGGAACGGAAGTGTCAGCTGAGACAAGGAAAAAGGCAAAAATGCTTATCGCGATAAGCGATTTTGGCCAGTTTTCGCTTATTGGAGTAAGCGAAAATGAACGACCGCTCTTTTTGATAAACAGTCTTTTTGGACCTCAACATAACATATAATAGAGAAAAATCGGTATTTTTGCACCACTATATAAAGCTGCACAATATGAAAAAGAACAAGAATCAATACGCGCAGGCCAATAAGGATTGGCTGGTGGCGAAGTCCCAGGAAGAGGGCGTGAAGGCGCTTCCTAAGGGCGTTTATTACAAGGTGCTGGCCGATGGCGACCACTTGGGTGCAACGCCCACCCCCAGCAGCGTGATCACCGCCCATTACACGGGCAAGACCATCGATGGGGCGACTTTCGACAGCAGTCGTGGCGACGTGCCCCTGGCCTGCCGGCTGCGTGACCTCATCGAGGGCTGGATTATCGCCATGCAGCAGATGCACGTCGGCGACCGATGGGAGGTCTACATCCCCGCCGAGATGGGCTACGGCAAATTCTCGCAGCCAGGCATCCCCGGCGGCTCCACCCTCATCTTCGACATCGAACTGCTCGCCATCAACTGATGGCATAAGATAGAGTTGTAAAACAAGCCTTTTGTCGCGAGAAATCGCTACCTTTGCAGCAATGACAGAAAGATAAATCGAAAATCATGAAAATAAGTGAGAAGGAAGTCAAGACAGTCCTGACTAAATCAAATATACCTGTCGGTGACTATTCGGTGAATCCATACGTAGGCTGTACGCATGGATGCAAGTATTGTTATGCCTCGTTCATGAAGCGTTTTACGGGGCACACCGAGCCCTGGGGCGAGTTTCTTGACATCAAGCATTGGCCTGATATCAAGAATCCCGAGCGATTGCGCGGCAAGGAACTGTTTTTCGGTTCCGTCACCGACCCCTATCTGCCCGAAGAGGAGAAGTATCGCCGGACCCGCACGTTGTTGGAACAACTGCGGGGGAGTGGAATCAAACTTTCCATAGCCACGAAGAGCGACTTGGTGCTCCGTGACCTGGACCTCATCAAGACCTTCCCCGAGGCGCGCGTAAGCTGGTCGGTGAATACCTTGGACGAAGCCTTCAAGAATGATATGGACAAAGCCGTTAGCATAGAGCGAAGGCTGGTAGCCATGAAGGCCTTCCATGATGCGGGCGTGAGAACCACCTGCTTCATCTCACCCATCTTTCCCGGAATAACCGACGTAAAGGCCATCATCGACCGGGCCAAAAATCAATGTAACCTCATTTGGCTGGAGAATCTAAACCTACGTGGTACTTTCAAGCCTTTGATCATGGATTATATACGAGAGAAAAGACCTGAATTAGTTCCTTTGTATGAGGAAATCTATGTCAAGGGGAAGCGTGACTATTGGGAGCGGCTGAACGTGGAGCTGAAAGCATACGCTGAAGAACTTGGTCTGCCGTATGTCCGCGATGACGACAGCATCAAGCGTCCCTTCGATGCACCGCCCATCGTGGTGAACTATTTCTATCATGAGGAGGTCAAGAAATCTG
>CADBBP010000280.1 GCA_902792855.1 uncultured Prevotellaceae bacterium | reverse complement strand
CACCTTCCGCTATCCCGACGGCGCGACGGACATCAATGCCTTCCGGGCGTTCCTCTATACAAGCACCAGGTTGGGAGACGTGAACGTGGACGGAACCATCAACGTGACCGACGTGACAATGCTGGTGGACTACATCCTGGGGTTGGAGGACGAAGACTTCAACTTCGAGAATGCCGACATCACGCGTGACGATATGATTTCCGTGACCGACGTGACAGCATTGGTGGACCTCATCCTCGGCGGCAACAGCATCCTGAAAGTGGTCATCAACGGCGCCGAAGGCCTCACCTTCAGCGGCGGTGGCAGCGGCCCGGCAAGGGCATCTCGAAAATAGGAACACCTTGGATTGACATCTTCTGAAATCTCACAGCGCAGCCTCCATACACATCTATGGAGGCTGCGCTGTTTTAGGTATTCTCATAGGGTTATTGAAAGTCCATTTTCAAGCCCAAAATGCCTTCAAAAACCACTTTCTTGTACCGCCATTGACTTTTTGTCTACTTTCGTCACGACTCGGCAAAGCTGGAGTAAACTCCGCTCTGCTCTCACTGCTCCGAAAGTTGTACCTCGACCTATCCAACTGACTCATGGGGACGAAGATTTTGATTTACTATAATGTGTCGTTCATGTGAAATTCATGTGGAACTCCCCATTGGCTGCTGTCGGTCCTTGCTGGGGGAAATCCCCTTGCAGAATAGGGAAAGTCACAGTTGCCTTTAGGAGTCTTCCCTTTGCCGGGTTGGGGAAAGGATGTACTTTTGCAGCAGAAACAGAAAGAAATCTGATTCGGAAACAAAAAGTAGAACAATTTAAAACATGACAATTATGAAGAAGATGAATAAAGTGATAGCAGCCATCATGATCATGGCCATCACAGCAGCACCGGCAATGGCCGGAGGTAACATGGACAAGAACGCCCGCCCGGACAAGAAGGAGATGAGGATGACGGACCGCCGGCACGACAAGAAAGTGTCCAACCACTACGACCGCCATGCGTCAGCCATCGAGGTGATTTCCTTCAAGGTGAGCCAGAGAGCCGCTCGTCACAAGAACGTTGTGGCTGCCGCCCAGGCCGTCCATGGTGTGAAGGATGTCAAACTCAACCGTCACAACGGCATGATTACCGTGACATACGACGCCAAGAAGACCACGCCACAGCGCATCAAGGCTGCCGTCAATTGAACCACTTGATGAAGCGAGAGTAGAGCTTGCTCATTCTGTCGAGTGTGAAAATGGCAGAATGAAATTCAAAGATAATCACGATTTCACATCACAAAGTGCTGTTTTCCTCGGAAAACAGCACTTTTTTGACAAAAAGTTGCTACCTTTGCCTTGCTTTTTTTGACACTCAAGCAACATCCAGATACCATGCAAGAAAAAGACAGCAAAACCACACAAGCAAAGAACAGAAAACGCCGTGCGGGAAGTTCCGCCAAACTCTCCGCCATCGTCAAACCACCACGCATGTCGCTCACAGAGTGGCAGGTGGGCTTGCGAAAGCAGATGGCCCTCCATGAGACCTACACCATCCACCCTGTGGACGAGAGAAGCCTCCCGGGGGAGTATGCCGTGGCCAACGCCAGCACCCGGCAGCAATACAAGGTGGTCTATCGAGGACAGGGAAGCGAGTGGAACTATTGCTCTTGCATGGATTTCAAAACCTCCCAACTCGGCACATGCAAGCACATAGAGGCCGTCAAACTATGGATAGAAAAGACAAAAAGGCAGCATGTGCATAGAGAACTGCCGCCCTACAGTTCCATCTACCTCTCCTACACCGACGGCCGCAAGGTGAAGATGCGCATAGGCACCGACCACAGAAGGGAGTTTGAGCGCCTCGCCACACATTTCCTCGACGACGACCTGGTGCTGCCCGTGGAAAACTACTCGAGGTTTGGGGAACTCATCATGGAGGCACGCAAGATCGACGACACCTTCCGCTTCTATCCCGATGCCATGGAATATGTGCTCGATGTGAGAGAGCGCGACATACGCAAGCAGGTGGCGCAGACATACGCCGACAGCGACATCGACGCCTTGCT
>CADBBP010000279.1 GCA_902792855.1 uncultured Prevotellaceae bacterium | reverse complement strand
GTGGATGGAAAGCAGAAGAAGGAGAACCTTGTCTCCATCATCATCTCCAAAGACCTTGTAGCCAATCATTCTGACGTGAAGACCTACGGACAGACCAACACCAAGCAAGAGGCTGAATTGGTGAGCATCACACGAAAGAAGGGCGATGCTGACGTCTATGTGAAGGGTGGCTATCCCTACATCGTGAGAGGATGGATTCCTGAAGCTGAAACCATGCCAGAGAACTTGGCCAAGTATGTGTTGGAAAAGGGTATGTATTATTTCACCACATACGACCTCGGCAATGTGGCATTCGTCAATGGTGGCGAGGTCATCAGCACCGGCCTCTATGACCGCACCACCTCAGACGGCTTTGTGGACATGCCTTACTTCAACCACACTGTGGATGCCTATGACTATAAAAACAAGAATTTCTATGGTGAGAGGGATGAGGCAAACATCAAGTACAAAGGCAAGGATGGCAACACCTACGACTTGGATTACAAGTACAACTTCTGCGGTCGTTATGAATCAGGTAGGGTTTTCAATCCTCAGTACTCCTACTACATGAACAGCAGTGGTGCTTTCAAGCGCTGCACCACCCCCGAAGACACCAAGTGGGACATCTACAACTGTATCATCACTCACCACGGTGAGGGCATGCCACTCTCCATCCTCATCTCCGAGGCTTACAACTGGCGTTCCACTTACATCAAGGAGCTCAACGACCACGTGTGGGCTGGGCAGTATGGCGAGTATGACGAGAGCGAGATTGGTGAAAGCGAGTCGCCGGAAAGCGGTTCAGGTGAGACCAACTTCATCGTGCTCTTCGACGAGGACATCGAGGGTGAGATGACCGACGGCATCGTCAACACAGAGTTCATCAAGTCGCTGGCAGGCGACAGCAAGGTGTATAACATCAATGGCCAGTTTGTTGGCACCAGCATCAATGGTCTTGCCAAGGGTGTGTATGTCGTCAACGGCAGGAAGTTCATAGTAAAATAAACGTAACATCAGCAGCTGGCGGTTTTCGCCGCCGGCTGCTTTCAAAGAACATTATATCATGCAAATTTACAAGAAACCCGTATTTGAGGTGTGCAAGTTGAACGTGGAAGGCAACTTTATGGAAGAAGGACAATCTGACTTCGAGGTTATCTGGGAAGACGGCAATAAAAATGTCATAGCCGATTTCGAAGATGACGGTTCCCTGCCCACCTCTCACTCTCTTTGGGACGAATAAGTTCCATTTTCATTTTTATTTAGCAAGTGGCGACGGGCGAACTCGTTGTCACTTGCTTTGTTCATTTTTGTCAATACCGCCTGATTTATGCCACATTTCATCATCCTTTTCATCTTCCTGTTGTCATCCTCCACGTTGCTCGCCGCACAGACCGATGACATCTCCACATACACCGGCACCGACCATTTCGTCTATGACACCACCTCGCGGCAATGGTACGCCCTTAACAACCTCGGACGGTATGGGCCATCGACGAGTGGGAGACCGTGGCCACTGCCACCATGCAGACTCCTCTTACTTTGTGGTCTTGTTCCTCTCAAGGCATCCTTTCCGGCACAGACATCAACGCACCCTGCCAGGTCATCCCCTTCGGCATCCTGCCTTCTGTCTGTTTCGCCGACCCATATCCCGCGACTCCCGACGAGGGGGTTGCACCCTCCCTGCGCAACTGGGATGGCGCCGGCGATGGCGTCTTCACCTACGAGGCGGCTGCTGCTGTGAGAGACATCGACTGGACTTTCAATAACGAGGGTATTGTCAGTCTCGACGAACTGGTCTTTTTTACTGGTATCAAAACCATCTATGGCGAGAGTTTCATCAACTGTCCCAACCTTGCTTCCATCATCATCCCGGCCAATGTCACGTCGGTGGGTTACGAGCCTTTCCGCTCATGCCCCAAACTGCCGGCCATCCGCGTGGATGACGGAAACATGAACTATAGCAGCGATGTGGGTGTGATGATGGATCGTAGGAAAACCACCTTGGTGAGATGCCCGGAGGGGAAGACCGGCTCCTATGCCATGCCGGCTTCCACCACCTTCATTAATGCCGGGGCATTCATGAGTAGCAAACTCTCCTCCATCGAGGTGGCTGCCGCTGTCTATTACATCGACCTGGACGCCTTCGCCAACTGCTCCAACCTACTTTCCGTCAAGGTGCACTGGCCTACGCCTATGGAACCCTCGTCTGCCATCTTCACCAGCACCAAGGTGGCCAACGCCACGCTCTACGTCCCGACAGGCACGGCGCAAGCCTACGCTGCCTCCAGTACATGGGGGAAGTTTGGCTCCATTGTGGAGTATGATGACACGGAGGCTCATTTCATCGCTTTCAACGACGCTGAGGTGGAGGCGGTGTGCTTGTCACACTGGGACAAAAACGGTGACGGGAGGTTGAGCGAGGCCGAGGCGGCAGCGGTGATGTCGCTCGATGGGGCTTTCCGTGGCAACGACCTTGTAAGGTGTTTCACCGAACTGCAATATTTCACTGGCTTGACGGCCATCGGCGAGAGTGAGTTTGAGGGATGCCGTCTCTTGGAGGGCATCACCATCCCTTCCCAGGTGACTGCCATCGGCGACAGGGCTTTCCATGGCTGTTCCTCTTTCGCCATCGTCTCCATCCCCGCCGCCGTGGCATCCATCGGCACGGATGTCTTTGAGGAAATGGTTTCCCTGAGAGGTGTCAACGCCGCCTCGGCGAGCAGGTATTTCAAAAGCACGGGAGGAGTCTTGTACGACAAGGCGGGCACCACCTTGGTGAAATATCCCAACACTTCCACCAGCAAGTCGTTCACCATCCCTTCAACGGTGAAGAAGGTGTTGCCCAATGCGTTCCGTGATGCCAAGAACCTTTCCTCCGTGACCATTCCCGCCTCGGTGACATCGCTTGGGGCGAATGCCTTCCACGGATGCACAGGACTCATCTCGGTCACCACTTCGTCATACGGGGTGGGGGAATACACCTTTGCTGGATGCACCGCCCTTGCCAAAGCGACGCTCACGGGGAAGGGGAATACACTTGCCAATGGGGTGTTTGCCAACTGTCCGTCGCTGACGGAGGTGGACATCGCCACCACGCCCATGTCCATCGGGGCGAATGCCTTCGCCGGGACGGCTATCGGCACATTGCCTTTCGCTAATATGTTAGGTGTGCGCAACACGACGACAACGGCCTTCGGCGACTATGCTTTCGCCGGTTGCAAGGAATTGAGGCGGGCTTGCCTGCCATCGTCTCTCACTTCTTTGGGAGCGAGCTGTTTCGAGGGTTGTGAGGCCTTGGCCTTGGTGCGCATGCCGGAGGGATT
The DNA here is from genome assembly GCA_902792855.1 of uncultured Prevotellaceae bacterium. Taxonomy (GTDB): domain Bacteria; phylum Bacteroidota; class Bacteroidia; order Bacteroidales; family Bacteroidaceae; genus Prevotella. The sequence goes on along the minus strand of CADBBP010000279.1, from coordinate 505 downwards.
GGCTTACATCGGGCGAAGGGCGTGCCACACCAAGGGGGAGACCACCGGAAATAGTGCGCTCGCATATGCCTTGGTGGAGGGTGCTGTGCCGCTTGCCATCGACGCCGATTGCTTCGCCGACTATGATGGGTGCTTGCTGCTCGTGCCAATGGGGAGCATGGACGATTATGGTTGTGCGGCAGTGTGGAGCGGCTTTGGCAATATGAAGCCATTGTTCAAGGGCGACATCGACCTTGACGGAGTGGTCAGCGTGACGGATGTCATGACCCTTGTGGACTACATCATCGCCAACAGTCCTGTGGAGATGCTTTGCCCCATGCAGCTTGATGTCAACCAAGACGGATATATCACCGTTGCCGATGTCACAGCCCTTGTGGATATCATCTTGGGCAATTGATAGTCATGCCCTTGGTTTGTGCCTATTCGTAGAGGTGGAAGATGCGGTCCATCATGCGCCATTTCTGGTCGCTGGTGGCATTCTTCTCACATTGCTGGAACTGCGCCA
>CADBBP010000278.1 GCA_902792855.1 uncultured Prevotellaceae bacterium | reverse complement strand
TTCTTGACAATGGCAGAATATTTTTATACCCCAATGATTCTCGCGTTCGTGGAAACTCGGTTCGCCCCGTATCAAAATAAAGTAGCCCTTGTGATTCCATTTCAAAGGCTCAGATTCTTTGAAATCAACAGCTGCGGCTTAGGCCGCAGCTGTTTTATGCAAATCAAGTATTTGTCCGCTTAAGGACTAAGTCGTGTCCTGCTCTCAATTATTCGTAACTTTGGCTGCGCCGAAGTTACTGCCACTCGAAAATGAAAAGAAAAGCGAATCTCGCAGTTTGGAGGAAAACTATACATGGAGTTGGGCGGCAAGTTGTTCGACGACCACCATGCCTCACGCGTTCTTCCGGGCTTCAAGCCCGACAGCAAGCTGTGCATGTTGCAGCAGTTGAGCGACAACATCGAGATTGTCATCGTCATCAGCGCGGAGGACATCGAGGCCAACAAGACACGTGCCGACTTAGGCATCACCTACGACGAAGACGTGCTGCGTCTTCGCGAAGCCTTCATGGGGCGCGGCTTCATGGTGGGTTCGGTGGTCATCACCCACTACACCAACCAGCGTGCCGCCGACACCTTCAGGCAGCGGTTGGAACGGATGGGCATCAAGACCTACATACACTACCTCATCGAGGGCTATCCCCACAACGTGGCCCTCATTGCATCAGACGAAGGTTTCGGCAAGAACGACTTCGTGGAGACCGAGCGTCCCTTGGTGGTCGTTACGGCCCCAGGCCCCGGCAGCGGCAAGATGGCCGTGTGCCTCAGCCAACTCTATGGCGAGAACAAGCGCGGCGTGCATGCCGGCTACGCCAAATTCGAGACCTTCCCCGTGTGGAGTCTCCCACTGAAGCATCCTGTCAACGTCGCCTACGAGGCAGCCACCGCCGACCTCAACGACGTGAACATGATCGACCCCTTCCACCTCGACGCATACGGGAAGGTGGCGGTCAACTACAACCGCGACATAGAAATCTTCCCCGTGCTCAACGCACTCTTCGAGGGGATATACGACGAGAACCCCTACAAGTCGCCCACCGACATGGGCGTCAACATGGTGGGTTTCTGCATCTGCGACGACGAGGTGTGCCGCAAGGCCTCCGAGGCAGAAATCATCCGCCGCTACTACACCGCCACCAACAAGTTGGCCGACGGCGCCTGCAACGACAGCGAGGTACACAAGATACAGATGCTCTTCAACCAGATGAAGATCACCACCGCCAACCGTCGCACCACCGTGGCGGCCAACGAGCGGAAACAGCGCAGCGGCCACACCTCCGCCGCCATCGAGTTGTCCGACGGCACCATCATCACCTCGCAGTCGAGTCCGCTTTTAGGGTGCTGCGCGGCACTGCTGCTCAACGTCACCAAGTACCTGGCCGGCATCGACCACAATGTGAAGCTCATCCCGCAGAGCATGATCGAGCCGATACAAAAGACCAAGATAGAATACCTGGGCGGCCACAACCCGCGCCTCCACACCGACGAGGTGCTTGTGGCGCTCTCCGTCCTCTCGCCCCACGACAGCAACTGCCGGCGAGCATTGGAGTGCCTGCCGCAACTACGAGGGGCTCAGATACACTGCACCGTGATGCTGAGCGAGATAGACCGCAAAATCCTAAAGAGGCTGGGATGCGACCTCACCTGCGACCCGGTGAGGAAAAAGGCTCGTTCCAACTGACGGCGGCAAACTTTCCCTGCCACAAGTCATGGCATGCCATATACGCTTCCAAACGACGGACGAACTCCCAACTCTTCACCCCCCACCCCGGAGCCACGACCATTTTTGGTGGCGACACATTGACAAAACGCTCCAAGAGCAAGCTACTTGGTAGCCGGGAAATGTATTCAGCCAACAGGGCGATGTAGCGGTCAACCGAATACACCGGAAAAGGCTCCTTCTCATACATACGCGCAAGGCGTGTGCCACGAAGCACCTGCAAATGGTGGATTTTCAACACATGCAAAGGCAATGCGCCCACCACCGCCGCTTGGCGAAGGCACTCCCGCTCATCCTCCCCCGGAAAGCCGAGGATGACATGGGCACCAGTGAAAATGCCTCTCGCCGATGTTTCATCGATGGCCCGTCGGCTGCATGCGAAATCGTGCCCCCGGTTGATGGTGCGCAAGGTATGGTCGTTGACGCTCTCCACCCCATACTCCACCACGACGTACACCTGACGGCTCAATTGCTCAAGGTAGTCGAGTACGGCATCGGTCACACAATCTGGGCGCGTGCCCACCACAAGTCCCACCACATCCTCCACCGCCAAGGCCTCTTCATATCTCCTGCGAAGCGTCTCTACATCGGCGTAAGTATTGCTGAAAGCCTGAAAATAAGCAAGATACTTCATATCAGGGTATTTCCGTCCAAAAAACGCCTTCCCATCGGTCAGTTGCTGGCGGATGCTCTTTTCTGGGTCGCAAAAAGAGGGATTGAAC
>CADBBP010000277.1 GCA_902792855.1 uncultured Prevotellaceae bacterium | reverse complement strand
CGCATCAAGAAACTCATCGCTGACAAAGCCGACTTTGCCATCGAGACCACCTTGGCCGCCAAATCCTACCACTCCCTTATCATCAAAGCACGCGAGCAAGGCTACAAGGCCAGCCTGATTTATTTCTGGCTGCAAAGCCCCGAGTTGGCCATCAAGCGTGTTGCAGAACGGGTACAACATGGCGGCCATCATGTGGATGACAGTATCATCCGTAGGCGTTACCGCGCGGGCATCAAGAACCTTTTCAACCTTTATTGCCCTGTCGTTGACTATTTCCTGTTTATCGACAACAGCATCATGCCCTCAGAGGTCATCGCCGAAGGAAACATCAAAGCTACCAAATTTTACAACGAAGAAAAATTCAAAAAAATCAGACAATATGACAACAGTAACTGTGAATGCCAAGAAGAATGAAGTTTCGTCCTTCACCAAGAAATTGATGAGTGGCCTCGACCTTTCGATGCAGCGCCTCCTTACAATGCGTTGCCGCCACAATGGTTCCTTCTGCTTCTGCGATGCCGATGGCAACATCTACACCGTGAAGGCCAAGGAAGTCAGAGCCATGATGGAACAGGAATAAATTCCGACGGGCACATAAAAAAAACCACGCTTTGCAGTAATCCTGCGAAGCGTGGTTTTTTCGTAGTATCTTCACCTCACTTCCCAAACCCACCCAAAGCGGTGTAAAGGTTGATGAGTGCCTGCACCATCTCATAGCGGTTTTCCACCTGTGCGAGTTGGGCCGAAAGCAACGACTCCTGCGCAGTGAGGACCTCCAAATAGGTGGTCGAGCCGTGGTTCATCAACTCGGTAGTGGCTGAGAAAGCCTCTTGCAGGGCGTTGACGCGGATGTCGATATGCCCAGTCTTTTCCTCTGCCGTCTCAATGGCTTTCTTGTATTGATACACCTCACTACCAGCATCGTAAAGGGTCTGGACGAACTCCAAACGGGCCTTCTCTTGTTCGGCTTTGGCATTACGGAGCTGCGCCTTGAGTTGCCCGCCTTGCAAAATAGGCTGCGTCAACGAGCCTACAGCCTGGCCAATGAGACTAAGGGCATTGAATGTGCCGCCTAAGCCGAACAAACCATCGAGGCTAAGCGAAGGATAGAAGGACTGACGCGCCTGTTGGGTGTCGTAGTAAGCGATTTCCATGTTGCGCTCAGCCATACGGACATCGGGACGGGCCGCGAGCAAACGGACGGGCAAACCAACGTGAATCTGCTCAGGCATCTCAAATTGCTCAAAAGAAGAGCGGTCGATGTGATGCGGCGGCTCGGCGAGCAACTGGCAGAGTGAAGCTTCGGTAGCGACTATACTGTAGCGCAAAGTCACAATATCGGTACGCAAAGCCTCTAACGAGGCCTGCATCTCGTACACGGCAGGACTGTTGTAGGTACCCGCCTGGAACAAGGCCTGTGTGGTGTTGTACGACTCCTGATACAGTATTTCGGTCGCTTCGGAAATCGCCAATTGGCGGTCAAGCATCACCAAGGTATAATACAGGTTGGCGACATTGGCGGCCAAGTCGACTTGCACTGCCTGACGATAGTCTTCATCATAGGCGAGTTTTGCCTTGGCTGAACGGACTTTGCTCCGGTTTTGGCCAAAGATACCCAACTGCCAGCTGGCCCTTACGGGAATCTGGACGTTGTAACTACCTGCTCCACCTTGATAATTATAGGAGGCATTGGGAGAGAACGACAAAGTGGGCGCATAACCCCATTTGGCCGACCTCACCTCGTTTTGCGCCTGCTCGATGGTGAGTTGTGCGGTGCGCATATCGGTGTTGTTGACCAAAGCCTTGTCAATGAGCTGCTGGAGCAACGGATCCTTGAACACATCGCGCCAACTCATGTCGCCTATCGACAGGGTGTCTTGCGGATTCATCACATCGCCCATAAGGTTGCCTTGGACGGTGTTGGCCTTCGAGTCGTATTTCTTATAGAGGTTGCAGCCAGGCAACAGCAGCAACCCTGCAAATATCAATATTATATACCTTTTCATAGAAATCATCATTACAAGGCCGGCGTGACGAACAAGATGGCGATGATAGCCACCGTCATACCGCCCACCACAGCGATGGACAGCGACTTGTTGCCTACAGCACCTGCACCCGTTCCGACAATCAACGGGATCATACCGATAATCATGGTCAAAACGGTCATCAGGATAGGACGCAGACGGTCCTGACAGGCGCCGATGGCAGCGTCGTAGATTGACATACCCTCCTTGCGTTTCTGAACGGCGAACTCAGTGATAAGAATGGCCGTCTTAGCCGCCAAACCCATCAACATGATGACACCCACCTGCACATATACGTTGACACCCACACCCATCAGCACCTCCAAAGGACGCACCGACAAGTAAGCGCCGAAGATACCAAACGGGATGGAGAACAGCACCGCGAAGGGGATAAACACCGAGTTATACAACACGGCCAGAATGAGGTAGACCAACAAGACTGCGATGGCATAGATGATGGCTGTTGTGTTGGAACCGGCATTGGCAGCCTCCTCACGCGCCATACCGCCAAACTCGTAGCTGTAGCCTTCGGGGAACACCTCTTTCATCACCTCATCGACGGCGGTACGCACATGCGACGAGGTATAGCCCGGGTTAGCAATCAGGTTAATGTTGTAGCAGGTAAACAGGTTGAAACGACGCTCCTGCGAGGTGCCCATGATCGGGGTCATGGTGACCAACCCCGACACTGGAGTCATTTCTTCGCCTGCCTGAACGTAAATGTTGTTGAGCGTGCTC
>CADBBP010000276.1 GCA_902792855.1 uncultured Prevotellaceae bacterium | reverse complement strand
AATGGAGTCCACTTCGTCATCCCAGAAAGTGACGCGAAGCACGTTGTCGCTATAGGCCATGAAGATGTCAACCGTATCGCCGCGAACACGGAAATTGCCCCGCTGGAGGTCGATGTCGTTGCGAACGTACAGGGCGTCCACCAAGCGGCGGAGCAGTTGGTTGCGGTCGAGCACCTGGCCGCGTTGGAGCGTGATGACGCTCTCGGACATCGCCGTGGGGCCGCCCATGCCGTAGATGCACGACACAGAGGACACCACCACCACGTCGCGGCGACCGCTGAGCAAGGCCGACACAGCCGATAGGCGCAGCCGGTCAATCTCCTGGTTGATGGCAAGGTCTTTCTCTATGTACGTGTCAGTATGCGGAAGATATGCCTCCGGCTGATAGTAGTCGTAATATGACACATAATATTCAACGGCATTCTCCGGGAAGAAGCCTCGCATCTCTTCGTAGAGTTGGGCGGCGAGTGTCTTGTTGTGGCTCAGGATGAGTGTCGGACGGTTGACCTTGGCTATGACGTTGGCCACGGTGAATGTTTTACCGGAGCCGGTGACGCCGAGAAGCACTTGGGCGCGGTCACCACGCTCCAAACCCTCCACCAACTGGCGGATGGCCTCCGGTTGGTCTCCCGTGGGGCGGTATTTCGAGGTGAGCTTGAATTCCATGCTTCTTTAGGGTTTGATTTGCAAAAATAACAAAAAATCCGCATTTCACAACCCTTGGAATGCAATTTTTTGCTAAATTTCAACGTTTGTCTTTGTAAATAATGGAATAATGTGTAATTTTGCAAGTCAAAGCAAAAGATATGAAGAAATACCTCGTCGTTGTTGCCGCCATGGTGATGCTGCTCACAGGGTGCGCCAACGAGTTCAACAAGGTGTATAAAACCACCGACATAGATTACAAATACGAGTATGCCAAGGAGTGCTTCGCCATGGGGAAGTACACAAGGGCCGTGTTGCTGCTTCAGGACATGGTCACCATGATGAAGGGGCGTGAGAACGGACAAGAATGTCTTTACATGCTTGCCATGGCGTCATACTGCGGAAAGGATTACGAAACGGCAGCTCAGTATTTCAAGAGATACTACACCTCCTATCCAAAGGGCAAATATGCAGAAATGGCCTCGTTTTACGTAGGGCAGAGCCTGTATATGAGCACCCCGGAGCCAAGACTCGACCAATCGCCCACCATGCAGGCCATCGCTGCCTACCAGGAATACCTCGACCTCTTCCCGAATGCCATGATGAAGGACGAGGCGCATGAGAGGTTGTATGAACTGCAGGACAAGTTGGTGGAGAAGGAACTCTACTCCGCCAAGCTTTACTATGACTTGGGCTCCTATTTCGGCAACTGCACCAGCGGAGGTTCCAACTATGAGGCGTGCATCATCACAGCGCAGAACGCCATCAAGGACTTCCCCTTCAGCCGGAAGAGAGAGGATTTTGCCGTGCTCGTCATGAAGAGCAAATACGAACTGGCGCAGCGAAGCGTGGAGGAGCGAAGGCTCGACCGCTTCCGCGACGCAGAGGATGAGTGCTACGGCTTCATCAACGAATACCCTGACTCCGAGTACCGCAAGACGGCGGAGAAATACATTGAGGTGTGCAAGAAACACACCAAAGGTTTTGAGGATTGATTATTCACGTAACAGCGATAACAACAAAGAAAATGGACTACAAGAAATCAAAAGCACCGGTTGACACCGTCACACGCAACATCATGGACCTCTGCCAAGACACGGGCAACATCTATGAGAGCGTCGCCATTATCTCAAAAAGAGCCAACCAAATCTCAGCTGAAATCAAGCAAGACCTCAGCAAGAAGCTGCAGGAATTCGCATCATACAACGACACGCTCGAGGAGGTGTTCGAAAACCGCGAGCAGATAGAAATCTCAAGGTACTACGAGAAACTGCCCAAACCCACACTCCTCGCAACGCAGGAATTCATCGAGGGCAACGTCTTCTGGCGCGACCCCTCCAAGGAGCCGCAGCTATGATACAGCGTATTCAGACTGTCTATCTTCTCGTGGCGTTGCTGCTCACCGTCGTCTGTCTTTGCCTGCCCGTGGCGGCTTTCGAGCCGGTGGGGATGGGTGGTGAGACGGTGATGCTCAACTTGTGGGAGGTGACACCGGAGGGCATGCGCAGTTGGTCGCCATGGCCGCTCTTCGCCATCCTCTTGCTC
>CADBBP010000275.1 GCA_902792855.1 uncultured Prevotellaceae bacterium | reverse complement strand
CATCATCAACAACAAGGACGACGCGCTCACCGTGCTCATCCATTTGGGATATCTTTCATACGACAGGCGAGAGCAGGAGTGCCGCATCCCCAACCGCGAAGTGGCCGGCGAGTTGGTCAACGCCGTCAGAGCCGTCCAATGGAAAAACGTCTTCGACGCCATACAGAAGTCGAAACAACTCCTACGCGCCACCCTCGACGGCGACGCGGAGGCCGTGGCAAGAGGCATCGATGCCGCCCATGACGAGGAGACGAGCATCCTCTCCTACAACAACGAGAACTCCATGGCCTGCGTGCTGAGCATCGCTTACTATTACGCCAAGAATGACTACATCATCCACCGAGAATTGGCGAGTGGTAAGGGTTTTGCAGATTTGGTGCTGCTGCCCCGCAAGAACGTCTCTTCCCCCGCCCTCGTGATAGAACTGAAATACGACAAGGATGCCGACACCGCCATCGCGCAAATCAAGAGGAAGGAATACCCAGCCAAAGTGGCCCAGTACACCGATGACTTGCTCCTCGTGGGCATCAATTACGACAAAGAGACAAAGACCCACTCCTGCCTTATCGAGCGATGAGATGAACTTCATCTCGTAGACATGCATCGATGTGTCTCTGCAGAAGATGTAGAGGCGTGACATCAAGCCTCTTGTATGAACACCGTCACTTGATGAAAATCTTTTTTCCATGGGAGACATAGACGCCTTTTGCCTTGGGCTTGGCGTTGAGTTTCCTGCCGTCCATGGAATACCATGTTTCATCAGAGCAACCACTCCCCTCCACCATTGAAGAGGAGATGCCTGTTTGTCCGTTGTCGAAGTTGAGCACGAAATTGTTGATGCCATCTCCTTTTTCGTTTGCGAAAATACCATTGAGCACGAAGTAAGCGCGACATGCATTCACCCGCATGTTTCCATTGGAATAATACAACTTGTTGTCGCTGCCGAGATAGACCATCGAGTGGTTCACACCAACATCCATGGGGTTGAATTTTGCAACGAAGCTATTGATTGAGAAATCGTAGCCCTCGACACCAGCGATTGACATACTTACACGCTCAAGGTCGCCTGCATAGAACGTGCCGTCTTGTGTGATGCCATCGTCATACACGTCGATACCACTTACCCCATAAGTAGTAACGGGCGTGCCATAATTGAGACGGAACGCCTCCGACTCGCAGGTGATGCTGTAGGCTCGCTTGCCTTCCTTCCACGATTGAAAATGATAGGTGTTGGTCACCTGCACGGAAGAAGACTTGCCCGACTCATCGTAATTCAGTCCTTTGTGTTGGAAGCTGCTGTCAAAAGAGCCCTTTGCCATGCTGTCCTCCACTTTCTGCTTGGAAGGGTTGGAGCACCATCCAAAGAACACCCCTGCATAGCTGTCATGCAACTTTTCGTCTTGGAGCACACACAGTTTCCCATCAAACAAGCATCCTCGTATGGTATTGGTGTAGGTCAATCCGTGGCCAATGAAGCCACCAACATGAGGCCCATTGGAACTGTTGGCCATGCTCCCCACGTTGGCGCTCACCCGGCAGTTTTCAATCAGGTTGTTGTCGCCTTGAACCACTCCCACAATTCCACCCGTGCAGACACGACCATGGACATCACCTGTGACATGCAAGTTCTTGATGGTGGCCCCGCTGATGTTTTTGAAGACACCGGCGGCATCGACATAGTTGAGGATGAAGGCGTTTAATGTGTGTCCGTTGCCATCGAAAGTGCCACTGAAAGGATTTTTCCTGGTCCCTATCGAAGAGGTGATGCTCACGTCATTCATCAGTTTGGCACTGATGTTGGTGAAGCCCATGTCCACCATGTCCTGCAGGTTGGCCCAGTCTCCCTCATGATAGATGAGGATTTCATTGCCATCTGTTCCCAGGTCATCCACGAAAGTGCAATTGGCCCTCCAAATCAATCCCTCCTCCTCCACTTGGTATGCATCTTTCCAAGCGTTGGCCGTTCCATGAAGCACATGAAAAAGTGTCTTCTCATTCGGAGCGAATGACACATGACGGTCTTGCCCCCAATGTTCGAAAGGCTTTGCTCCATAGAAATAGATATGCTCAAGATGAATGCAACCTATAAACATGTCACGTACCTTGCTGATGACGGTGGGGATTGTCAATGTCTTGAGCGAGCGGCACCCAAAGAACAAGACCTGTTGCACACAGGGACGGCTTTGTCGTTAACGCTATGATATAGGTAAAGGGGGTGCTCGGGGTTCCATCCCCTGGTCAGGTTGTTGTAAGAAA
>CADBBP010000274.1 GCA_902792855.1 uncultured Prevotellaceae bacterium | reverse complement strand
GTTCCACCGCTCCCAAATGGTGGTGGCGCCATTGTCGATGGAGTATATCCAACTGGGGTTGTTGCGCTGGAAGAGTAGTTGGTAGGCGATGTCGGCCATGCCGTGGTCGGTGAGGGTGGCCATGAGGATGCTGGTGCCGAGGAAGCCTGTCTGCAGGCAGTTGCCGTGGTCGGCGAAGTTCTGGCGCAGGCGCCGGATGGTGAGCTCTTCGGCTTCTCCGTCAACGAGGTCGCACTTGAGGGCGAAGAGGGCGGGGGTCTGCATGGTGTTGAGCACGGAGGTCTTGAAGCTGCCGTCGGGTAGGAAGAATTGCTGCTTGAGGTAGGCGCGGGCGCTGTCGGCCATCTGCTGATAGGGTGTGTCATCGCGTGCGGTGGCGGCTGCCATGTCACGCATCATCTCGGAGTCGATGAGCCAGTAGCAGGCGCTGAGGTAGTTCCAGTAGTCGATGGCTTCGGGACGCGGGCCGTGGTCGCTGAAGGCGAGGCCGGTGCAGCTCTCGAGGGCTTCGCAGCTGAGCCAGTCGGCCCACTGGTAGTTGACATTCTCGCTGACGAGGGCCTGATGGTTGTACTTGACTGAGTTGATGTGGTCGATGAAGCGGACCATGGAGTGCCAGCTTTCGTTGATGATGGCGGTGTCGCCGTATTGCTTCCATATGGTCCAGGGCACAATGATGCCGGCATCGGCCCAGCCGAGGCGCATCATGTTGTTGCCATACTGGGCGGTGGGGGACACGCCGGGGTAGGCGCCGGTGGCGCTTTGCGAGTCGCGCACATCGCGCATCCACTTATGGAAGAAACGGTCGGTGTTGGCGAAGTAGGTGCCTGTCTCGGCAAAGACTTGGGCGTCGGCCATCCAGCCGAGGCGCTCGTCGCGCTGTGGGCAGTCGGTGGGCACGGAGAGGTAGTTGGAACGCTGGCCCCAGAGGGTGTTGGAGATGATTTTGTTGACGAGGTGGTTGCCGGTGGTGATGGTGCCTGTTTCGAGGTGGCGACCTATGGAGGTGACGGGCAGCGACTCGACGGAGCGTATCTCGACGTCGCCAGTGGAGGTGACAGAGATATAGCGATAGCCGAAGAAGGTGCAGCGGGGGTGGTAGCTGACGTAGCTCTTGCTGTTGGCAAATGTGTAGCTGATTTGTATGCAGTTTGGTGGAGTGCGCAGGTTGCGGCGGTGGATACTACCTTCGGGGCCGTCCATGCCGCGGCGCTCGGCTCCGTTGCCATCGTTGAGTATTTCGCTTGGCAGACAGGTGAGCTGGGTGCCTGCTTGTGCCTTGAAGGTGAAGGAGGGCACACCGGAGCAGTTTTGTCCGAAATCGACTATGAGTGTCTCTCCGGGGTGGAGAGTGATGGTTTTGCCAGGGGCATAGTGGCGCAGTATGCGGACGGTGCCGTGCTCTACCTGAGTGTGGTCGTCGGAGGCTTTGTCGCCAGTCACACCCTGCCAGACGTAGGTGTTGATAGGCTTGAGGGCGAGGTCGCGACGCAGATAGACTTCTGCTCCCTCAGAGGGCAGGATGTCGCCTTGAAACTCGCTGTTGACTTCGGGCTTGCTGAGCATGTAGGGGGTGGCATAGCCTGGCAGCACGCGGGCGTCGTACTCTTCGCCATCAAAGATGCCTGCATGCTTGACAGGTCCCGCGATGCCTGCCCGCCAGTGGGTGGTGTCGGTGCCGTAGTATTGCTTGGTGCCGTCGGCATAGGTGAGCTCGAGGACTCCGCGAAAGGCGCACTTATGTCCGCGCATGCCGTTGAGATGGCCGGGGGTGACAATCTTGTCGGCCCACCAGCCGGGGGTGACCTGGACGGCGAGGGTGTTGGCTGCGCCGCGCTGACGGCGGAAGGCGCGGGTGATATCGTAGGTGAAGGAGCGCTTAGTCTTGGCGTAGTGGGTGAATCCGGGCTTGAGGACTTCGTCGCCCACGGGCTGACCGTTGAGGTATAGCTCATAGATGCCGAGACCCGTTGTCATCCACTTGGCGGAGGTGACGCGCTGCCGGTTGGTGACAGTGGACATAAACCAGCTGGCACCGTCGGCGGCACGAAAGGCTTTGTCGGCTTGCTCTGTGACCACAGGAGCGTCGACGGCGGAGAGCCATACTGACGTGGACCATGCGGAGGGGTCGAGAGTGGTGGTCTTTTGGCCGATAGCTGATAACCAATAGCCATTGGACATTAACAACGCTAACGCTAACGGGAGTATTTTCATGGCAGGTGTGTTTACATCAGTCCGTCGGCCTCGAATGGCGTCCCTTTGGATGACGGCGCTTTTTTATTTGGACAGCATTGGAGGATCGAATAAACGGGAGAGGGGCAGAGACCTGCACATCTGACCGTTCAATGCTGTCAGCATCGGTGATAATGCACTGCGGCATCTTGGGGTGGTTGACAGTCTCGGTGGCCTCCGCAGTGAGGTGGTCGCCGAGGCGGGCGGAGGTGAGGTAGTCGATGGTGTTGCTGATGCCGAGGGTGAGCACTCCGTGGCTGTTGCACACGGCAGCAAAAGCCAAGTCGGCCAAGGTGAAAATGGCTCCTCCCTGACAGACATTGGCACCATTGACATGGGCCTCGGTGACGGTCATCTGAGCACGGGCATAACCGTCGCCGATTTCCACCAGACGAACACCTGCTCCCGCAGCGAAGCGATCATAACGGTTGAGATAATCAATCAGTTCCATACAGCCGCATCATCATGCCTTGACTGCCTCCACAAACTTCCTCACCTTATCCATGTCTTTCTTGCCCGGCTCGATCTCGAAACAAGAGTTCACGTCAATGCCGGCAAACATGGGATGTGAGAAATTCCGTACAGCCTCCACATCATCGGGTCCGATACCACCACTCAGCAGGAAGGGC
>CADBBP010000273.1 GCA_902792855.1 uncultured Prevotellaceae bacterium | reverse complement strand
TTTCCATTCTTTTACCTTAATACTCAACATGCAAAATTAGACATTTTCATCCAATCCAACAACATTTTGACATTTTTTAATTGATGGCTCAAGAGGGGGAAAACCTTTCTGCGAATATCATAAAATATGGATTTGCCATATAATTATCCACATATTAAACCAAAAGGCCGGCATTGCTGTAGGGGTGGACTTCATGTCCGTCCGCTCGTCCGTCAGGACAAGAGGACATGAGCGATTACTTCCTCATGAAGGAGTTGGAGGAGAAAAAAAATGATTGTTCTCAGGGGAAATTTTGTCCAAGCCCGGCAACGGCTGTTATGGCTGTTGCCGGGGAATTATCATCTAATGTTCCCATCGTTGTTTGTGGGTCTCATTTTGGGAACAATTAACCCATTGACCTTGGCATTACTGTTGAAAGTCAGTAGGTTTTCTTATTCCATTGTTAATCTTGAAAAGATGAATTTGCTTCTAATTACCAAAAGATGTTTATTGCCACATTCAGCTCCCAAACACTTAAAAAACGTTAAAGAAATGAAGATTTATAGTACTATGTATTGCAAGGTACTATAAAAATGCCTATCTTTGCATCGTGATAAGGCGACTGGCCATCGCCGCAACATTTCACCTTATATAAAACAAGAAAAGAAATGAACATAGACAATGCAAAATCCCAGATGCGCAAGGGCATGCTCGAATACTGCGTACTCCTTTTGCTTCGTCGTCAGCCATCCTACGCCAACGACATCATCAAGCAACTGAAGGAAGCCAACCTGATTGTGGTTGAGGGCACGCTCTACCCGCTTCTCACACGACTGAAGAAAGAGTCGCTGTTGAGTTACGAATGGCGCGAGTCGTTTCAAGGTCCACCCCGCAAATACTACGCGCTGACCGACGAAGGCTCTACCGTGCTGCGCGAGATGGACGCCACCTGGAGCGACCTCTCCAGCACCATATCCCTCCTGAAAGAAACATCCCCCTTGGTGACAAGACCCTGAGGGACTTCCTAAAAGACAACACCAACCAAACCAAAAGTAAGAAAACGATGAAAAAGAATATCACTGTCAATATATTTGGCACACTTTACCACATCGACGAGGACGCCTACGAGTTGCTCCTCAAATACAACGAGAACATGCGCCGATACTACGCCGGACGCGAAGGTGGCGACGAGATTTCCGACGACGTGGAACACCGCGTGGCGGAATTGATGAGCGAACTGCAGTCGCAAGGCGTGCTGGCCATCACCATCGAGCATGTGAAGGACATCATCGAGCGCATCGGCGACCCCCGCGAGATGGACGAAAGCGAGCAGGGTGCAACGACCGACGCCAACAACAAGCCGAACGGCGACCCTTTCACCGCCTCGACACAAAGTGAAGGGAGGAGTGAAGAGCCGTTCACCCCACAAGGCAACACACGCAAACTGTTCCGCGACGGCGAGGACAAAATCGTGGGCGGTGTCATCTCCGGCCTGTGTCATTACATGGGCATCAACGACCCCTTGTTCATGCGCGTCCTGGTGGCATTGCTCATCCTGGTCACCTTCCCCACCGTTGCCATCATCTATGTCATCATGTGGGTGCTCATGCCGGAGGCCGTCACTCCCGAAGACCGCCTGCGCATGTATGGCAAGCCGGTGTCTGCAAAAGCCATCAACGAGGAACTGATGCGGGGCGTCAACAACGCCAACCAGTTTGTCAACAACCCGCAGCATCGCGACACGGCAAGGGGATGCCTCTCCATCGTGGCGAAATTCTTCCTCTTCTGCATCGGCGCCTTCTTCCTCTTCATCTTCGGGGTGATGCTCCTGGCAGTCCTCGCTGCCATCTTCGGCGTGTCGGCAGCTGCCCTCTTCGGCGGGTTGGAGATGATCGACTTCCCCTTCAACATCAACTTGGTGGGTGGTGCCGTGCCGAAGGGACTGCTCATCGCTGCCGTCGTGAGCACATTGCTGGTCATCGCACTGCCCCTGTTCGGACTGGTGAGGATGATGTTCAAGAGCAAGGACAGCGGCAACCTCTCCACCACCACCAAGGTGTGCCTCGTGGTGCTGTGGGTGGCTTGCCTCGGCGTGATGATCGGCACATGGACACAAATGGCCAAAAAGACGGAGGTGGAAATCAGCAACACACTGAAAAAACGCTGGACACGTGATGGCATGTACCTGCCGGGAAAGGCGTGGGAACTGCTCGACAAAGAGGGGTGGAAAGTGGAATTGCTGAAGGGCATCAACAAGCATCTGGGCATGCTCCCTCGCGGCGAGGGCAACTACCTGCGCCTGACGGCCACCGACAACCCCGGCGACATGGCTTACAACCTCTGCCAGGAGCGCGACCTTCGCCCGGGCAACTACATGGTGGAGGCTTGGGTGAGAAGCGACGGAGAGGGCAACTCGCTCTATGTGATCACCAACCAAGGCAACGACACGCTGCGCGTGGACATCCCAGCCGGCGACCCTCGACTCTTTGACGAAGAAGACGATGCCTGGGTGAAGGAGAAAATACTCGGCGAGCAACCTCCCAGCGACGAGGAGGTGACCAGGGACAGCAACGACAACTCCATGCTGTGGACCAAGGTGGAGGGTGCTTTCACCGTGAAAGAACAGGAAAAGGTGAAATTTGGCATCAGCAACAAAAATGGACTGCACAATGCACCATGGAACAGTCACGAAATATGCATCGCCGGACTGAAGATAAAAAGCACAAAATAAGTGAGAAATAGCCATAATTTGAAAAAGGAAAGTATGCATTCCATTTGCATACTTTTCTTTTAATGTTGGTAACTGAAGTAACCGTAAATAATGAAAGAAAAAAATGGTTAGAATACAAAATGCGACCAAGGAACAGTCTGCTGACATAGCAAGGCTTATCATGATGGCAATGACAGACGAATGTTGCCAATATTTTTGTGGCGACGGCCATGGACTGGAGGATTTCCATGAGATGATGACCAAACTCGTGGAGCGCGAGGACTCACAGTACAGTTACCGGAACACCTTGGTGGCCTTGGACAAAAGCAAGGTTGTCGGCATTGCCGTCAGCTACGATGGAGGTCTTCTTCATAAATTGCGGCAGGCGTTCGTCGAAGCAGCAAAGGTGCATATTGGAAAAGACCATTCCGGAATGGACGACGAGACACAGGCAGGGGAACTATATCTTGATTCACTCGCCGTACTGCCTGAATACCGTCATCAGGGAATAGCCAGAATGCTCCTACAGGCAACCAAGGAGCGCGCCAACAGGATGGGGCTTCCTTTCGTCGGTCTCCTGGTGGATGAGAACAATTCTGTTGGCGAGGCCCTCTACATCTCCATGGGTTTCCGGTATGTGAATGACAGCCAATGGGGAGGTCATCCCATGAAACATTTGAGATTTGAGGTTTGAGATTTGAGGTTTGATATGCAAATGAAAGAATTCGCCCTGGGAATCCTTGATGTGCGACAGTCGCCCTGGAAGGGCAAAAGCCTTACCAAAACACCATTCTTTTGCCCTTTCCTTTCAACCGCAGTTCGAAGAATTTTAAAGAATTACCGTCGCAAGTGACACGAACCTTAAAAAAAGGGTTAGGAAGTTCTGTATGTAATCGCCAGAATGATTTTAAATCAAATTTTAAATAAAAATTCTAAATACCATTTCGAGCGAAGCGACCACAAATCATTGGTCGTCGCTGTATCTATTCAACGAATATCATAAAACATAGATTTACCATATAATTAACTAAAGTTTCCCAACCTTAAATAGTTTGCAACAAATTGTTTATCACGAATTTAAGAATTTTAGAATTCATGGTCAATGAAAGAATTAACAAGAATTATCCGTCGCAAGCGACGGGAATTCTCCATGCACCAGAATGGAAAAATAGGAAATGGCTTGCCATTTCGTCTCAAATTCCTATAAATTCCATCATAAAGAAAATTGACTTCCACTTCGTACGTCGACCGTTGG
>CADBBP010000272.1 GCA_902792855.1 uncultured Prevotellaceae bacterium | reverse complement strand
TATCGCGACCTTCGACAATTGGTGGGGTTCGGCGTCCAACTGCTCATGTACGCCACTCCTGTCATCTATCCCATGAGCACCACGGGAGGCAAGATACGCGCCATCCTCGAACTCAATCCTCTCACACCTATCTTCGAGGCCTTCAAATACAGTTGCATGGGGTGCGGCTCCCTCAGCTGGGGCGGTCTGCTCTACAGTACGTTGTTCATGCTCGTGACGCTGTTCATCGCCGTCATCGTTTTCAACCGCACAGAACGCAACTTCATGGATACGGTGTGACATTTATGTTCAAGCAATCTTCAATAATAATCGATTATATCGTTGTAGAATAATTATTACCATGGGATTATACATCAACACAGGAAAAGATGGCTTTAGCAGGGCTCGCAAAAGTGAGTACATTGACAAGTCGGAGCTGATAGCCTTCATCAACGATACGTTGTTTACTGAGCGAAGTTTCACCTGTGTGACACGTTGTCGCCGTTTTGGTAAGTCGATGGCTGCGAGGATGCTTTGTGCCTACTATGACCATTCGTGTGATTCACGCTCGCTATTTGAAGATTTGCAAATCGCCAAAGCCCCCTCCTATGAGGAGCATCTCAACCAATACCCGGTGATATATCTTGATTTGTCTGATTTTGTGAGTAAATTCCACGATGACGACGTTGTGGGAATACTTGAGAAGAAAATCCGAACAGAAATATTGGAAGTCTATCCTAACGTTGAGGTAAAAGAGAGCGATGACCTGATGGACTGCCTTGTCCGCATTGTAGAGAAGACTGGTCAGCACTTTGTCTTTATCATCGACGAGTGGGATGCCATCTGTAGGGAGTTCAAGCCCGGAACGCAAGCAATGGACCGCTATGTGGAATGGCTGCGGAGGATGTTTAAAGGAATGAACGCCTCAAGAGTGTTCGCAGGCGTCTATATGACCGGCATCCTTCCTGTAAAGAAATATAACACCCAATCTGCATTGAACAATTTCCAAGAATACTCCATGGTGGATCCAGGTGGCTTGGCCGGCTTCTTCGGCTTTACAAAGGAAGAGGTAAGGGCTCTTGCCCAAAAGTATGGTATGGATTACGACGAGTTGGAGAAATGGTACGATGGCTACCAGATAGGCGACGTGAAATCATTATTCAACCCCAACTCCGTGATACAAGCTGTGACCAGGAGGAAGTGCAAAAGTTATTGGGCAAGGACTGCAGCCTATGACACCGTTAGCACCTATATCAGTATGAATTTCAAGGGGTTGAAGGATGACATCATCCGTATGCTCGCAGGAGGAAGAAGCCTTGTTGATCCCGCTGGATTCCAGAATGACTTATCAGTAATAGAAGACCGAGATGACGCACTCACCGTACTTGTTCATTTAGGATATCTGTCATTTGATTGGAACAAGGAGGAATGTTACATTCCCAACCGTGAAGTGACTGGTGAAATGGTCAGGGCTGTGAAAAGCACCAATTGGATGAATGTCGTCGATACATTAGAGCAGTCAAGGCATCTCCTCCAAGCCACGCTCGACGGCGACGAAGAGGCTGTAGCAAGGGGAATTGACATCGCACACGATGAAAACACGAGCATCCTCTCCTACAATGACGAGAATTCATTGTCTTGCGTATTGAGCATCGCTTACATCTATGCCAGGAATGACTACGTCATCCACCGTGAGCTGGCATCAGGCAAGGGATTTGCCGACCTTGTGCTCATTCCCCGAAAGAATGTAGATTCGCCCGCCCTCGTCATCGAATTGAAATACAACAAGGACGCCGACAGTGCCATAGATCAAATCAAGCGAAAGCGATACACTTCCAAGGTTGCACAACACACAGACAACCTCATTCTCGTTGGAATCAACTACAATCGCGACACAAAACAGCATGAATGCCACATTGAAAGGATGAAAAACAACTGATTTTTGTTGAAATGGGAACAACAGGCAGGACTGATTTTGTAGAATTTAAGGAAAGTCTCGTCTTATGAGCAACATTGCCGTTCAATTCGACCACGTTGGAAAACTCTACCGTTTGGGGCAGGTGGGGACGGGTTCGCTCATTCACGACCTCAATCGCTGGTGGGTGACGAGAGTGAGGGGCAAGGAAGACCCATATTTGAAGATTGGCGAGACTAACGACCGCTCAAAAAAAGGAGGGTCGCAGTATGTCTGGGCTCTTCGCGACATCACCTTCGACGTGGAGCAAGGCGACGTGGTGGGCATTATTGGTCGCAATGGAGCCGGAAAATCCACACTCCTCAAACTTTTATCCAGCATCACCTCCCCCACCACCGGTGTCATCCGAACCCGCGGACGCATTGGCTCCCTCCTTGAGGTGGGCACTGGTTTCCATCCCGAAATGACCGGGCGCGAGAACATCTATATGAACGGCAGCATCATGGGTATGACACGCCAAGAAATCAACCGCAAATTTGACGAGATTGTCGATTTCGCCGGTGT
>CADBBP010000271.1 GCA_902792855.1 uncultured Prevotellaceae bacterium | reverse complement strand
GGCTACTCCATGCGCGGCACCATGAAGTCCATCGGCTACAAGACGGCAGCGGAGTTGTACGCCTACATCCTTCAGGCCTCCGACAACAAGTGGCACTTGGTGAAGGACGCCAAGGGCTATGAGAACGCCAACATCCCCGCCATGCGCACCTACCTGCTCCAGAACGGCGGGGTGGGGGCCAACAGCCTGTCGATGGAGCTCCTCGACGACGTGGAGTCCCCCGACGGCATCGACACCATCCACACCATCGACGCCGACGGCACGGAGCGCTACTACGACCTCGACGGCCGCGAGCTGCCCTGCAAGCCGGAGCGCGGCATCTACATCCTCAACGGAAAGAAATACACGAGCAAATAATGAAAACAAACATCCTTGGAACAGCATTCCTCGTGCTGCTGCTGGCCTTCGGGGCCGGCAGCGCGCGGGCGTCGGTGAAGGGCGACCTCAACGGCGACCAAATAGTGAGCATCGTGGACGTGACGCTCCTGGTGGACATCATTCTCGGAGAGGCTGACGACTACGACGAGTACGCCGCCGACCTCAACGGCGACAGCTACGTCACCGTGGCCGATTTGACGCTCCTGGTGAACATCATCCTCGGGGGCGACTACAACCTCATCCCTGACAGCACGGGCGGTGAGGTGACCGACGACCCGGCCATCGGCCCTGCGCAGATGCCAAGAGGCCCGACACCTTTGCCTGAATGACGTGAACCAGGGGCTGTTTGCCCCACAGACCTTCCTGCAAAAGGAAGTCTTCGGCTTCGCACGAAAATCCCTGCATCAAAAATCGCCAAGCACTTGATGGTCAAGACTTGGCGGTTTTTTTTCAACACGAAATCCACGAAAGTTTCATTTGTTCTTTGTAATGACATCGAAAAACACGAAAGACACGAAAGTTCCATTTGCTCTTTGTGACAACATCGAAAAACACGAAATCCACGAATGTTTCATTTTTATAAACGAAGTAATTATATGTTATGATGTTCAAACTAAAAATTCAGTACCATAGTGTACTCTTTTTGTTTTTTATGCTTACCTTTGCAGTGCTATAGGCGACTTTATGCTTAAGATTTAGCTTAGCTACAACAAAATTGAGAATGTATAATTCCAACATCATACAAACCAATGAGTAACCGGAGAAACATGTTGGTGATGGTCTGCCTGCTGACCATCACTACGGTATGGGCTGAGCCCATCAGCGAGAGTCGGGCACGCCAAATAGCCGCCCAATTCATGGCCAACCACTCGATGTCGTCAAGCACCTTGAGAAAAGCCCGCAAGGCCCCCATGGACGTTACTGACAGCAGTGAGAAGGCCGCCTACTACGTGTTCAACGCCAATGAGGGGCACCTTTGACGACCAGGACATGCCCGAGGCGATGCAGTCGATGCTTGACGGATATGCCGCCCAGATTGCCGCTTTGGAACAAGGTGCCAAGGCCGCACCGCAACTCACATTGGGCAATGCCATCGCCCCGCTTGTCAATGCAGAGTGGTCGCAGAACAGTCCTTTTAATACCCTGCTGCCCACCCTCCCCTCGGGCAACCGTGCCGTTGTGGGTTGTGTCGCTACAGCCCTTGCCCAGGTGATGCATTACTGGAAATGGCCCGAGCGCCCCACTTGTCCCTTGCCTGCCTACACCACCAAAACGCTGGGGTTGGATATGCCTGAACTGCCGGTTGCTGATTTCCGCTGGGACCTTATGAAGAACAACTACGAGACGACTGACACAGAGAGCGACGGAGTTATGGCAGCCGCCATGCTCAGCCAGTATTGCGCCCAGGCCGTGATGATGGATTTCTATGAAGGTGCATCTGGAGCCCCCACTTCCTGCATCCCCAACTTTGCAGCCGCCTATTTCGACTATGACCCCGGTGCTCACACGGAGAACCGCGAAAACTATAGTACGCAAGGGTGGGCCGACCTCATCTATGGCGAGTTGGTTGCCGGACGCCCCGTCATCTACAGTGGCAGCAAGAAGAACAGTGGCCATGCCTTCATCTGTGACGGCTTCGACGGCAACGGTATGTTCCACATCAATTGGGGCTGGAACGGCCAAAGCAACGGCTACTTCGTGCTCAACGTGCTCAACCCTGATGCACAGGGGACGGGAAGTGCCAGCGGTGCATACGGTTACATCATGGGACAGGGTGCCATCGTAGGCTTCCAACCCAACAAGGGCGGCATCAACAACATTGAGCTCACGGCAAGCAAGGTGGCACTCAACAGCTACACCGGCACACGCTCAGCCACTAACGATGCGTTCACGTTCCATATTACAAGTGCGTTTCTTAATAATACCTCAGACACGCTTGCCGTGCGAATGGGTTGGGGGCTCTTCAAGGATGATGGCATGGTCAAAAGGCTGTATAGTGTCTATCATGATGCCCTCAGGCCTGGCTACTTCATCACCCTCTCCAACACAGAGTTGAATCTGGGCGAGGGCATCACTTCCGGCACTTACCGCATCCTGCCAATATGCTGTGAGATGGG
The DNA here is from genome assembly GCA_902792855.1 of uncultured Prevotellaceae bacterium. GTDB lineage: Bacteria > Bacteroidota > Bacteroidia > Bacteroidales > Bacteroidaceae > Prevotella. The sequence continues at coordinate 1,332 of CADBBP010000271.1, read as the reverse complement.
GAAGAACAACTGGCGGCCTTGCACCGGTGCCGACCGCAACTATATCGAGGTGACCATCAATGGCAACGAATGCATTGCCACAGGTTATGGCACAGCCGGTATGCCCAACTACACCATCAACAACATCGCCATAACAGGCAACATGCACAACAAACGCCCGGTAAACATGGATGTGAACATGACCAACAATGGCTATTCAAGCAACCAGTTGCTGTATATGTTCATTGATGGTCAGTTTGCCGCCGCAGGGTATGTGGGTTTGGAATCGGGAGAGACGGGCAACATCCATTATACCTACCAGTTTAATAATGCAGGCAACTACACCCTTACCTGGTCGTGGAACGAGGATGGGAGCAACCCTGTCAGCACCCGGAACATCACCATCAACCCGATGCCTGCCGCCAACTTGAGAGCCACAATCGAGGTGCTCAACGTGACCGATGCTACGGGCAAAGTCATCACAAGCGACAAATTCAGCGTCGTGCTCACCATCACCAACAATGGCAATACAACCTATGACGAGGACATCTCAGCCGAGTTGTTCAAGCACACCCATGGCTCATACGGCAAGAGTGTGCAGGGCATCAACCAGCACTTGACACTTGCTCCGGGCAAGACCACTACGATGCAATTCGACATGACCAACGTTGCCCATAACTATCAGTACTTCGTCTGGACTTACTTCTACAGCGAGGGGGAGCGGAATTCGCTCAAAGGTACAACGACCTACACCATCAAGACCAAGCCTTCCGCCAACTTGAGTGCCAACGTCGAGACGCTCAACGTGGCTGAAGATGGCGATGGCAACAAATTCATTTCCGACGACAAATTCAGCATTGCGCTCACCGTCCTCAACAACGACACAAAGGTCTATGACAATGACATCACGGCCATCCTGTATGAAGACAATGGCTCGAGCAACGGCAAGGAGATGCAGCGCGTCATCCAGCACTTGACACTTGGAGCGGGCGGACGCACCACGATGCAATTTGACATGACCGACGTCGTTGATGGCCGTAAATACCGCGTCTGTTCCTATTTCTACAGCGAGGGTGAACGGAAGTTGCTCGCAGATGCCTGCACCTCTTTCATCCCCGTCGTCTTCCCCAAGATACTGCTCGGTGACGTGAATGGTGATGGAATCTTGGCCGTTGCCGACGTGACGGCTTTGGTGGACATCATCCTCAGCGAGGGCACGATGAGCTACGACTTGAAGGCAGCTGATGTGGACAAGAATGAAAAGATAACTGTCGCCGACGTGACGGCATTGGTGGACATCATCCTCGGCAAGACGGAATAGCGCCTTTGAAATAACTATAAAAATCGCCAAGT
>CADBBP010000270.1 GCA_902792855.1 uncultured Prevotellaceae bacterium | reverse complement strand
AGTTATTTTCCCACGCAGAAATGTGAGAAGATGTTCCCCAAGGTCTCTTCGGTGTTGATGGCGCCTCCCACAATCTCGGAGAGGTGGTCGATGCAGGCGCGCAGGTCCTCGCTCAGGAGGTCGCCGCTGAGGCCGTGGTGCAGACCGTCCACCACCCGGGAGATGTCGTCGTGGGCGGCAGTGAGGGCTTCATAGTGTCGGATGTTGGTGACGACGATGTCGTTTGCAGTGACGGAGGGGAGGTCGGCGGCGGTGTAGATGGCCTCTTCCAGTTGTGGGATGCCGTCGCCGTGTTTGGCACTGATGCGGATGACGGGGATGTTTGCCGCCTCTATGTCGGTGGCGTGTGACAAAGGATTATAGGAAGTGTTGTCCAGGTCGGTTTTGTTCACCACGGCGATGAGTTTTTTCCCTTCCGTGCGGTGCAGCACGTCGAGCGTATCCTCTTCCGTGGGAGGCTGGTCGGTGAGCCACAGGGCGATGACCGCCTCGTTTAGTTTCTTGTAGGTACGCTCGATGCCCATGCGCTCCACGGCATCGGCCGTCTCACGCAGGCCGGCGGTGTCGATGAAGCGGAACGTGACGCCGTGTATCTGTGTTGTGTCTTCTATCACGTCGCGAGTGGTGCCGTGGATGTCGCTCACGATTGCCTTGTCGTCGTTGAGCAGTCGGTTGAGCAATGTGCTTTTACCCACGTTTGTCTTGCCGATGATGGTCACGGCGACACCTTCGCGCAGTGCCTTTCCCGTGGCGAAGGAGTGGGAGAGTGTGGCGATGCGCTGCTCCGTCTCTTCTGCGAGGGAGAGCAATTCACTGCGGTCGGCAAATTCCACATCCTGGTCGCTGAAGTCGAGCTCCAACTCCAGCAAGGTGGTGAGGTGGAGCAGTTGGTCGCGGAGCAAGGCGAGTTGGTGGCTGAAATGCCCACGCAACTGACTCATGGCCATGGCGTGCGTGGCGCTGTTGGTGGAGGTGATGAGGTCGGCCACCGCCTCCGCTTGGCTTAGGTCGAGCTTTCCGTTCAGGAAGGCCCGCTGCGTGAACTCCCCCGGTAGTGCTTGCCGTGCACCATTGCCGATGAGGGCCTGCAGCATGAGGCCGATGATGTACCGCGAGCCGTGGCAGGAGAACTCCACGGTGTCTTCGCCGGTGTAAGAACGTGGGGCGCGAAAGACCAAGGCCACCACGTCGTCGATGACCTTGCCGTCCTTGCCCACCACCTCGCCGTAGTGGGCGGTGTGGCTGCGGGCGGAGGTCAGGGGCTTGCCATGGGGTGAACGAAACAACGTGTCGGAAAGGGTGATGGCGTCCTTGCCCGACACGCGTATGATGGCCATTGCGCCCCCGGCGGCGGTGGAGAGGGCGCAGATGGTGTCGTCGTGGGAGAGTATGCTCATCTTAGATGCGGTCAAGCACTTTTTCTATGAGCACCTCGATGTTGTTCTTGTAGTTCGAATTGGCTTGCTTTGCCAGGCGGTTGGCTATCACCATGCAGCAGGTCATCGCCTTGTGGCCTAACAAGCGGGAGAGGCCGGCGACGGCAGAACTCTCCATCTCGAAATTGGTGATGCGAAGGCCGCCAAACTCGAAGCACTCCACTTTCTCGTTCTGCTTGGGGTCGGCAAGGGGGATGCGCAACTCGCGGCCCTGTGGACCGAAGAAGCCTCCGCAGGCGATGGTCACGCCACGCACCATGTCGTCGGCGGCCACACGGTTGATAAGTTCTGCGTCGGCGTCAATCACGTAGGGGGCTCCAAGTTGTGGGTTCCAGTTCATGTGGCGTTTGAATGCCTCCTCGAACTCCAAGTCACACACCTCGTTGCGGCCGGCATAGAAATTGAGCAGGCCGTCGAAGCCGATGCTCTTCACGCTCGCGATGAAAGTGCCGGTGGGAGTGAAGGGCTGCAGACCGCCGCATGTGCCGATACGCACGATGTTGAGGCTGCGCAACTCTTCCTTCTCCATGCGTGTGGTGAAGTCAATGTTGGCCAGGGCGTCCAACTCGTTGAGCACGATGTCGATGTTGTCGCAACCGATGCCCGTGCTTTGCGCGGTGATGCGCTTGCCCTTATAGGTGCCGGTGATGGTGTGGAACTCGCGATTGGACACATCGCATTCCGTGCTGTCGAAAAAGCCTGCTACTTGGGCAACACGACCCGGGTCGCCCACGAGGATGACGTTGTCGGCGAGCTGCTCTGGTTTCACATGCAGGTGGAAAATGCTACCGTCTTGGTTGATAATCAACTCCGACTCTGGAAAATATCTTTTCATATTCTTGTCGTTTTTGTTCAACAAAGGTGTCTTTACTATGAAGTTACAAATTTACGGATTTTTTCACAAAGTCGGTTCGCAATTCGTGCAGTTTAACAAATTTTAGCAGGCTGGCGTGTGACAGTAACTGTTCAGCGATTATTATTTTCAACACGAATTTCCACGAATTAATAAAAAATTTTCGACCTGTACGGATGAAAATCCCTTTAGTTTTAATAAGGAGCAAATACCAAAGGAAGTCGCCTTTGGCGAGGGAACT
>CADBBP010000269.1 GCA_902792855.1 uncultured Prevotellaceae bacterium | reverse complement strand
TAAAAAGATTTTACAAGCTAATAGTCTGAAACGCGATGCTTGAAAAAACGCCCAGGGGCGGTAAAAAAAGGGGGAAAAACATTCTTGCCACGAGGGGAGGGATAAAAATGGTGATTCGCTGAATAGATACGGTAACTTCAGTAAATCATAAGTTTCTCTCATTTTTGAACCTCTTTGAGTAAAAATTTGTGAATAATTATACGGAAATTATATGTTTTAATGATATTCTCAGAAAAGCCACACCATCTCATTCGTCACAAAAAATGCACGTTTCTTCCAAAAATATGAAAAATCTTTATTACTTTTGTAGCCCGAAATGAAGGCGGACGGCTTCTGTGAAGTAAAAAACTAGTTCTAAGTGCCTGAAAGAATGTGCGAAGACACGAACTTCGTACAGTTAGTTTATGAAAAAGAAAGGGAATATGAGACGAAGGATAATCCTTGCAATGCTTGTGTGCGTGGGGGGAACGCTCCATGCACAGACCGACGACGTGGCGCGTGAAGACACCCTGCAGGGGGTCACTGTGATGTCACGGTCGGCGCAACGCAGGCTCAGCGAGGTGCAGGTGGGCGTGGAGCGCATCGACGTGGGCACCATGGCAAAGGTGCCGGCGCTCTTCGGTGAGCGCGACATCACCAAGTCGCTGCAACTGCTCCCCGGGGTGAAGAGCGAGGGCGAGGCCTCCAGCGGATACCAGGTGAGGGGAGGCACGTCTGCACAAAACCTCATCCTCCTCGACGGGGCGACCATCTACAACGCCGGGCATCTCATGGGACTGTTCTCCACCTTCAACGACAACGCGCTCAGCAACGCCGCACTCTACAAAGGCATGGTGCCGGCCCAATTCGGCGGAGCCACTTCGTCGGTGCTCGACATCAGCACGAGGGTGGGGGATATGGACAACATCCACCTGAATGCATCCATCGGACTGCTTTCTGCCAATGTGGCCGTAGAAGGCCCCATCCAAAAGGAAAAGTCATCTTTCCTCTTCGCCGGGAGGCGCTCCTACCTCGACCCCTTCCTGAAGATGTCCAAGAAATACAAGGACAACACGCTCAATTTTTATGATGCCAACCTGCAATTCACTTTCCGCCTGTCTCCACACGACAGGTTGGCGCTCTCGTTCTTCAGAGGGCACGACAAGATGGGAATTGAGGAATTGATGGACATGAAATGGGGCAACACAGCGGCAAACGTTAGTTGGCTGCACAACCACAACGACCAACTCTATGCTCACACACAACTCACCTTCAGCGACTTCAACGATGACGTGGGCATTGACATGCTCAACATCTATTATACGATGAAGGGCTTCATCCGGCATTTCACCTTTCACCACGACCAGCGATGGACACCCTCAAACAAGTTCACTGTAAAGTATGGCGTGGAGAGCACCTACCTGCAACTGAAGTCGGCGGAATGGGACATCAACCTGCTGCACCAGCGCGAGAAGCGGGATGCATGGAGCAACGCCCTATGGGTAGGCCAGGAATACAACGCAGGAAGTCGGCTCAACCTCTCGGCGGGCCTGCGCCTTCGCTTTCATTCCGTACTCGGAGGAGCACCCTATTATGATATCGACGAGGAGGGGAACATCACCAACACCATGAACCCCGAAAAAGGGAAATTCGTGAAGACCTATTGCAACTTGGAGCCACGACTCAGTGCCAACCTCAAACTGTCGCCACACCATGCCATCAAGTTTGGGTATAGCCGCACCACACAGGACGTGCATGCCATTAGGGCGGCATCCATGTCCATGCCCTTTGACAGGTACACCATGACCAGCAATTTGCTCAAACCCGAACTGGCCGACCAGGTGGCATTGGGATGGAATGGCGTCGTCAAGGAAGCCGGCTACGATTTCACCGTCGAAGGGTATTACAAGTGGGTGAGGAATGTTTATGACTATCGTGATGGCAAGTCGTTCTTTTCCGAAATCGAGATTGAAAGGCTTCTCCTCGGGGGACGGGGACGGTCGTATGGTCTGGAGCTTTGCGCGCATAAAAACAAGGGAAGGCTCACGGGTTGGGCAAGTTACACCCTCGCTTGGTCGGAGAACAAAATCCCGGGCATCAACCAGGGACGGTGGTACACCGCTTCCAACGACAGGAGGCACGACTTCAGCATCATTGCCATCTATGATGTCAGTCCAGCGTGGGAACTTTCCGCCATGTGGCACTACAACACCGGGCAGGCACTCACGGCACCAAGCGCCAAATATGAAATCGACGGGAGGACATTCTATTATTTTGCCGAAAGGAATGGCTACCGCGCACCCGCCAACCACCGCCTCGACCTCGGAGCCACATACACCAAGAAATGGCGAAAAACCACCCACCTTTGGAACATCGGCGTTTACAACGCATACAACAGATACAATCCTTTCGTCATCAGTTTTGAGAACGATGATGACAAACCATCGGGCACCAAGGCCGGCCATTTTTGGCATCGTGCCTTCCGTCTCTTTCACCGTAAAGTATTGAATATGAGAAATACGACAATCATCATTCTCTTGTTGGCATTCCTCGCTTCGTGTGAGAAGGAAATCAACATCGACTACCATGAGGTGGAGCCCATGGTGGTCATCGAGGGAAGAGTGACCAATGAAGGCACCATGGTGCAGGTGAGGCGTTCACGGTCAGTCACCGACTCCGTCCATGGACAGTCGCTGCCGGGAGCCAGTGTCTTCATTTATGATGACGGGGTGGAGCACCGGTTGGCTTACGACCCACAGGATGGGTGCTACAAGACGGACTTGAAAGGAACGCCCGGACACACCTACCGGATGGATGTGGAGTTTGAGGGGAAGCATTACGACGCCACCTCTGTCATGCCCAAACCCTCCAACATCATCTCGACGGATTTCTACTGGTTTAAAATCATCGACGAGAGGTTGTTGGTGGACGTGATGTGGGCAACGGACCCCGACCCGGAACAGCGCAACTATTTCCTCTTCAGGATGGACCGTCACTCCACCAACCCCCATGTTTCAGTGAAGATGCAGCAGAGACCGTATAGATGGAATGCCTTCGACGACAGAGGCAACCCGCCGGGAAGGGTCTATCGGGACATTCATTGCATGATGGAGCAGACGGCCAAAGATGACAAGGAGGAAGATTGGAAACGTATCCTTTATGACGGTGACACCATCATGCTCCAACTGCTCACCATCGACTTGCCGGCATTCGAGTATTTCCGCTCGCTGATTGCAGGACAGAACCAAGGAGCCAACCCGAAAAGCAACATCTCCGGGGGGTGCTTGGGTTATTTCATGGCTGCCGGCATAGCGCGTGCCGACACGGTCGTATTCCACCTCGATGACGTGGTGGAATACGTTGAACCGGAATAGGGCAACCTAAGGAACTGCTACTTATTTAACTGAAGTTTCCCGTCCTCACAAATTATGTAACTGAAGTTTCCCACCTTTTCTATCACGAATTTTAGAATTAAAGAACCAACGGTCGACGTACGAAGTGAAAGTCAATTTTCTTTATGATGGAATTTG
>CADBBP010000268.1 GCA_902792855.1 uncultured Prevotellaceae bacterium | reverse complement strand
TTCACAGAGAACTTATACACTGCATGGCTGTAGTATTTCTCGTCGGGCTTCAGTGTGGGCTGCACCCAGTCCTTCTTGTTGGGTGAGTCGGGATATTTCTGGCTCTCCAGACATACGCTGACGTGCTTGGGATACAACACACCGAACTTGCCGGGAACGCCGTTTCCTTGGAAGTTGCCGGTATATACCTGCACACCTGGCTCATTGGTGTACATCTCGAGGAAGATGCCTGTTTTGGGTGAGTAGAGTGATGCGCACACCACGGTGTCGTCGCCCTTGCCGTCCTTGAAGGTGTTCAGGCACCAGTTGTGGTCGTATCCAGTGGCGTTCTTGATATAGACGTATGAGGTGTCCATCTTCTCGCCGATGGCAGTGGGTGTGCGGAAGTCCATGGGTGTTCCTTCAACCTTCTCCACTTTACCGGTGGTCATATAGGAAGCATCGGAGGGGGTGAAGTTGTCGGCGTTGACATAAAGCACCATGTCAAGACCTTCCTTGGAGAAGTCGCCGTTGAGGTTGTAGTAGTTGTGGTTGGTCATGTTGATGATGGTCTCCTGGTCTGTGGTGGCCTCGAAGGTGATGTCGAGTGAGTTGTCGTCGGTCACCTTGTAGGTGGTGGTGGCTGTCACCGTGCCAGGGAAGCCGTTCTCGCCATCGGGAGCAACGAGCGTGAGCTTGAGGGTGCTCTCGTCCAATTGCTCGGCGTCGTAAACCTGGTTCATCCAACCTGTGTTGCCGCCACCGTGGAGGGAGTGCTTGGCTCCATTGCCGGTGTCATTCTGGCGAAGCTGGTATTGCTTGCCGGCGACGGTGATTTTACCGTCGTTGATACGGTTGGCGTAACGGCCGACAGATGAGCCGTAGTCGCTCGGGCTGTTGAGCGTGTCGGCATATTGCTTAATGTTGTCGTAGCCCAGCACCACGTCGGTGGGAGTGCCGTCCTTGTCGGGCACCACGAGCGACACCACGCGAGCGCCATAGTTGGTCACGCAGACTTCCATGCCGTTGGCATTCTTCAACACGTAGAGTTTCACCGGCTTCTCATTGATGATGGTGTCAAATTTTGCCGGGTCGAGTTTGGACACTGTGAGGTTGGTTTCCTGACCTGTAGTGCAGGCGCCGAGGAGTGCCGTTGCAACGGCTGCTCCAAGCATCAAGGCTTTAAAGTTTTTCATAAAAATCAATTGGTTTTTCGTGATAATTCTATTTTGGGTGTAAAAATACAATTTTTTTTCCAATCCGCAAAGGAAAAAGTGTGTTTTTATCAAATAAAAGTGTATTTATAACACTTTTTAATTGTTTCAGGTGGTTTATAGCAGTTTTTGGGGTGTTGGGAAAGCTCCATTCCCCTTGGTTTTGAAATAAAAAGAAAAAAAATCGGCGAGATGGTGCCTCTCGCCGATTCTTTCTCTTTTTAGCAGATTTTGCGAGAGCCGTCACCGATGACCACATCGATTACCTTGGGCTCCTTGCCATATTTCTCAGCGTAACGCTTTTTCGCGTCGGCGATGAATGGCTCGTAAAGCTCGTCTTTCACCAGGTTGATGGTGCAGCCTCCGAAGCCGCCGCCCATGATGCGACTGCCGGTGACACCGTTTTCCTTGGCTATCTCGTTGAGGAAGTCGAGCTCCTCGCAACTTACTTCATACTCCTTGCTCAGGCCTTCGTGTGTCTCGTACATCTTCTTGCCTACGGTCTCGTAGTCGCCAGCGACGAGTGCATCGCAAACGGCGAGCACGCGGTCCTTCTCGCCCAGGACGAAGTGTGCGCGGGTGTAGTCTTCCTCGCCCACCTCGGCGCGTACCTCCTCGAGTTGCTCCCAAGTGCAGTCGCGCAGGGTCTCAAACTTCCCTTCCGGGTGCTTTGCTGCGATGTGTTTCACGACGTTTTCGCAGGAATTTCGGCGGTCGTTGTATGGCGAGCCTACCAATTCGTGCTTCACGCATGAGTTGAGCAGCACCAGTTTGTAGCCCTTCGGGTTGAAGGGATAGTACTCGAACTCCCTGGAGCGGCAGTCGAGGCGCATGAGTTTGCCGGCTTGTCCGAAGACACTTGCAAACTGGTCCATGATGCCACAGTTGACGCCGATGTATTTATGCTCGGTGGCTTGTCCGGCGAGGGCGATGTCCCATTTCGACACCTTGTTTTCACCGAAGAGGTCGTTGAGACCGCAGCCGAAGCAACTTTCCATGGCGGCAGACGATGACATTCCGGCTCCTAAGGGCACGTCGCCGGCGAAGGCGATGTTGAAGCCTTTCACGGGCACTCCCAAGGCTTCCATTTCCAAGGCCATGCCGTAGATGAAACGTGCCCAGGTGGCACGGGGGCCTTGGCCGTCGTGGAAGTCAAAGTCCACGCGGTCCTTCAGGTCGATGGAGTAGGCGCGTATGGTGCTCTCTGTCCCATTTGGCCGCATTTCTGCCATGATGCCGCAGTCCACAGCTCCAGGGAAGACGAAGCCACCATTGTAGTCGCTCTCCGATGAGGTTGATACGTCCGGGTGAATGATAGATGTTGCCTGTCTGGCCGTCGAAGTGCTTGATGAAGCGACTTCTTACAAATTCGATATCCATGTTGTTTCTTTTTGAATGTTTTTTTATAGTTTTCCTGGTAATCCTAGTAATTCTAGGATTTACTAGAATCTCCTATTATTAGTCCACTGGGATGTCCTTGTTGACATTCTTGCAGCCGACGAGGGCATAGTAGAGAATGTAAGCCAGCATGGCTATGACAAGCCAGTAACTGGCGATGGGGCCAGAACTTTTTGCGATAGCCTCTTGGATGAGGGGCATGATGCCTCCACCTACCACCATCGTCATGAAGATGCCGGAGGCAGCCTCGGTGTATTTGCCAAGTCCCTCTACAGAGAGGTTGAAAATGCCACCCCACATGATGGAAGTGCAAAGACCACATGCTGCGATGAAGATGGTCTTCACGGGCACATCATGTCCTTTGACGGTGAAGGTGGACGACTCTGGCATGAAGATGGCTATCAACAACAAGATAATGGCAACTGAGGAGACCACAGTCAACTGCAACTTGGTTGAAATCTTTCCTGAAAGAAGGCTGGAACTGGCACGTCCCACGAGCATCATGAGCCAATAACTTGCAGCGAGTGTGCCACCAATGGCAGCCGAACCCTCGAAGCCAAGGTTGGTGATGTAGAAGTTAAGTTCCATGGGGATGCCGATTTCTATACCCACATAGAAAAAGATGGCAATCACACCCAACAGACAGTGGCGGAAAGCGATGGGGCTGTGCTCGTATTTTGGCTTTTCTTTGCCCAAAGTGGGCTCGGGGATGTCAACACGGTTGATGATGAAGAATGAGATGGCGAAAACTGCCATGCCGATGAAGAGCAATGGAGCAACTTCGCCCATATTGGTCTTTTCTGTCACAGTACCTACGAGAAGGCCGGTCAGCAGCGGGGTAAGCGTGGCGGTGAGTGAGTTCATTGTGCCGCCAATCTGGATGAACTGGTTGCCCCTGTTGCCACCACCACCAAGGATGTTGAGCATCGGGTTGACCACGGTGTTCAGCATGCAGACGCAGAAACCGCAGATGAACGCGCCGAGGAGGTAGATGATGAGATTGAGAGCGACAGGGATGCCGTCATAGTTGAACACAAAAGTGCCTGCTCCTGTAATGCTTGAGAGGTATTGCAGGGCAAGACCCACGATGCCCACCACAAGGGCGATAAGGGCGGTCTTTTTGTAGCCGTACTTGATGAGCATCTTTCCAGCAGGTATGCCCATGAAAAGATAAGCGGCGAAGTTCATCAGGTTACCCCAAGCCTTGGCGAAAGGATAGGTGTACCCCCAGATATTGCCAAATGGAGCACCCATGTTGGTGACGAAACTAATCATCGCGAAGATGAAACACATGGTGACAATGGCAACAATGTTGGTTTTCTTTTCTTGACTCATTTTGTCTTCTTAGATTATATGGTTGTTAATGGGTTTATGTAGGCGATGGCAAAACCATCGCCTACGGAGAATAATGGTCGAATCCTTCTTCCTTTATTTTCTCACGCCAAACTGGTAGATGGTCTTCTGCTTGTACCTTCTTCCTGGTTTCAGTACCACGGATGGGAAGTAGGGCCGGTTGGGGCTGTCGGGGAAATGCTGTGCCTCGAAGCAGATGCTGCTGCGGCGGGGGAAGGTGGCTCCGTGCTGTCCCTTGTAGCCGCATCCAAAGTTGTCGGTGTAAAGCTGAATGCCGGGCTCGGTGGTGTAAACGTCCATCGTTCTGCCGCTGTTGGGCTCGTAGATGCGTGCGGCGAAGCTCAGCTCGCCCTCCTCGCGCTTGTTGAGCACGTAGTTGTGGTCGAAGCCGGAGCCGTTGCGGATTTGCTCGTTGTCGGCATCGATGTCGCGGCCGATG
>CADBBP010000267.1 GCA_902792855.1 uncultured Prevotellaceae bacterium | reverse complement strand
AACGGATGTTGTGATGTTGTTTGCGTCCGTTGCTGCGGGCCGTGCATGGAACTATTGAAAGCACAGTGTATTTGTGGGTCATAAGCTTGTGGTGTTAGTTGTTCATCTTTCCCTTTTTGGGGTCGTTTTCTGTTGCAAAGATATGGAAAAAGAGTGGAAAGTGGAAAAAAGATTCAGCCAAAGGGGTCTTTTTGTCAGTAAAATCCATGAGAATGTGTGTTGTGGTGGAAAAATGTGCTTATCTTTGCATTCTTGAAACAATCCTTGTATGAAATGAGAAAAATCCTTTTGACCATCATCGTTGTCCTGGCCGCTTTGTCATCCCTCCCTTCGCAGTCGCAACCGGCCACCGTTCGCCTCGACGCCCGCACCCCCCACCAGCGCATCACGGGCTTCGGCGGCTTCGTATGCTCGCCCTCCTTCACCTACAACCACATGAGCAACTCCGACATCAAGAAGGTGTGGGGGGCTGGCAGCACGGTGGGCTGCAACATCATGCGCCTCTACATCCCCATCGGCCGCAACGCCTGGAGTCAGTCGCTGCAGACGGCGAAAACCGCCAAGCAGATGGGACTCATCGTCTTTGCCTCCCCTTGGGGGCAGCCGGCGGAATGGAAGACCAACAATTCCTCCAACGCGAAGAACAGCGACGGCACGTTGGGGTACCTGAAGAAGGAGAACTGGCCCGACTACGCCCAGTATTTGGAAGACTACGTGCAATATCTGCGCAAGAACGGCGTGGAGCTCGACGCCATCAGTATCCAGAACGAGCCCGACTGGCCGGCCAGTTATGCCGGCTGCCTCTGGTCTGCCTCCGACATCGCCGAGTTTGTGAAGACCTACGGCTCCACCATCAGTTGCAAGGTGATTGCCCCGGAGACCCTCGCCGTGAGCGACAGCTATGCCAACGCCTTGAACAAGAGCGACGTGCTGCCGGGCTTCGACATCTACGGCGGGCACCAGTATGGTGGCATACAGTCGGCCTACAAGAACCTTGCCTCCAAGGGCAAGGAACTGTGGATGACGGAATATCTCATCAACTGGAACGAGAACCAGTCCTCCAATCGCAATTTTGATTTCTCCAAGGACTTCTTCGACTTCTTCCACGCCATCAACACCTGCATGCTGGGCAATTTCAACGCCTGGGTGCACTATGCCTCCAAGCGATACTATGGCATGCTCGGCGACGGACAGATGGGCACGTCGGCCGGTACGGTGACCAAGCGCGGATGGGTGATGGCCCATTTCGCACGCTTCGTCACCGGCATGACGCGCATCGATGCCGACTTCGGCTCCGCCGGGCTGGTGGGGTCGGCATACCTCTCCGCTACCGGTGACACCGTGGTGGCCGTGGTGGCCAACGAGGCCGAGGCGGAGGCCTCCGTGAGGCTCGACCTGCCTTTCTACACCCTTGAAGGAAAGGTTGTCAGCACCACGAGTAGCAAGAGCTTCCAAACCACCACCCCGCCCATGGAGGGCGAGACGTGCCGCCCGTTGGTGAGCCTTGAGCCCCGCAGCGTTTCCACCGTGCTCTTCGTGCGCAGCAGCGACCGTCAACCTTCTGACATGAAAGGCAGCATCACCCGCTTCGACCGCCTCGACGACATGAAGGCCACCAAGAGCATGTTCGGCACCACTTACAAGTTGAGTGGCAAGACGAAGACCTTCGACCACAGCAATCCCCTCATCTCCTCGCGCTCCAACACCAGTTATGGCTTTGTGGCGCTCGACAACCGTTATACGCGGCTGGTGATGCAGGTGAAGAAGATGACCTCCTCGCTCAACTACAGCTCCGCCATCACCACGCTGACCTACGTCAACGCCAACGGGCAGGTGGCGACGCACAACTACGGTGACCTGGAGTTTGCGCAACATGAGAACTTCAACCTCGTCTTCGACCTCTCGCCGCAGACGTTGCCCGACGGTTGCCAGGGACTGCTCTCGCTGACCAACAACAACTGGTCTTCGACGCTCACCATCACCTTCGGAGACGTTTATCTCGCCGGACCATCCACACCATACACCGCCACCCTTACCGGAGCCTACGTGGCCGACGACAGCTATCTGCTCGACTTCTCCAGCGATGCCAACTGCACCAGCCTCGACCTGACAGGCGTCACGCAGTTGCCTTCCGAACTGCCTTGGATGAGCGGCAACCGCGTGGCCTATTTGCCGACGAGCAGCAATATGGAGGCTTCCAACGTGGTGGTCGATGGACAGTGCGCCACCCTCGCACTCACTCCCGACGGCGGCGACTTCCGGCCGGCAGTCCCCTTCACCGCCAAGCAGGCGACGCTGACCCTCCAAGTGGATGGCTGCCGAACGGCCATTCTGCCATTCGCCGCCGACATCCCGGAAGGGGTGAAGGTGTATGCCGTGGACGCGCAGCTCTCATTGGAACCTTTGGAGGCCGTGCCGGCTCACACCCCCGTCCTCGTGGAGGCCCGGGGCGAAGTGGTCTTCACCGGCAGCGGCGAGGTGGCCTATCGCCCGTCACCACTCACCGACATGCTGCGGGGTGCTTACGCACGCGTACCTCTATTTATAGGCGACTATGTGCTTGCCAGTCAAGACGGCCAATGGGGCTTCCTCAGACTTGACGAAGACGGCGTGCTGGAGCCCTTCGGCGTCTATGCCCGTCTCGACACCACCGAGCCTTTCGTCGTCCTG
>CADBBP010000266.1 GCA_902792855.1 uncultured Prevotellaceae bacterium | reverse complement strand
TTGCCCTTTCAGGGCGACAGTCGCACATCACGGATTCCCAGGGCGTTGCCCCGGGCTGATATCTCGTTGGCCTTACAGGCCGTCCTACATAATTAATCCCACCGCACCTTAACTTTTACGTAATTTGTGTGGGTGGGAAACTTCAATAAGTTTAGAGAATTAAGGTGCTTTATTTCTCTAAAACTACCCAAAAACATATAAGTTTAGAGAATTTAAGCACTTTATTGAAAACGCTAACGCTTCAATAAAAACGCCTAAAGGTGGGAACAAAAAAATATAAAAACATTCTTGCATATATTGAAACAAAAGGCCAGTGCTGCTGTAGGGGCGGACTTCATGTCCGTCCGAATGTTGTGCCCGAGCCTTATGGTCTGTGCTGCTGTATGGGTTCCTTATTCCGCCAGAATCTCGGAAAATGCGTTTTTTGACGGGAAAAGTGTGCGTTTCCACAAATAATGTGTAACTTCGCGGCATGAATCCAAAAGAAGACCTCCCGATGCGGGAAGAAGAATTTGAGGTGATGGCCCCTGTAGGCTCTCGTGAGTCGCTCATGGCCGCCCTCCAAGCCGGTGCCGGCTCCGTCTATTTCGGCATCGGCCAACTCAACATGCGTGCACACTCGGCCAACGCCTTCGGCCTCGACGACCTGCGCTTCATTGCGGAGACCTGCCAGGCTCACGGCGTGAAAACCTACCTCACCGTCAACACCATCATCTACGACGACGACATGGAGGCCATGCACACCATCATCGACGCCGCCCATGAGGCCGGCATCGACGCCGTCATCGCGAGCGACGTCGCCGTGATGACCTACTGCCGCTCGGTGGGCCAGGAGGTGCACCTCTCCACGCAACTCAACATCAGCAACATCGAGGCCCTGCGCTTCTACGCACAGTTTGCCGACGTCGTCGTCCTCGCCCGCGAGCTCAACCTGCGCCAGGTGGAGGCCATCCACAGGCAGATGGTGGCCGAGGGGCTCCGCGGCCCGTCGGGAAATCCCGTGCGCATCGAGATGTTCTGCCACGGCGCCCTCTGCATGGCCATCAGCGGGAAGTGCTACCTCAGCCTCGACAACGCCGCCCGCTCCGCCAACCGTGGCGAGTGCATGCAACTCTGCCGGAGGTCCTACATCGTGACCGACGCGGAGACTGGCACGCAGTTGGAGATAGACAACAAATATGTGATGAGCCCGAAGGACTTGAAAACCATCCGCTTCATCGACCGCATGATGGCGGCCGGCGTGAGGGTGTTCAAGATTGAGGGTCGCGCCCGTGGGCCGGAATACGTCTATAACGTGGTGAAATGCTACAAGGAAGCCATCGCCAGTGTCTGCCAAGGCACGTTCACCGAGGAGCGCAAGGACGACTGGGACCGCCGCCTCTCGAGCGTCTTCAACCGCGGCTTCTGGGATGGCTACTACTTGGGTCAGACCCTTGGCGAGTGGAACAAACGCTATGGCAGCAACGCCACCGTGCGCAAGGTGTATGTGGGCCGCGGGGTGAAATACTACTCACGCCTCGGCGTGGCGGAGTTCACGTGCGACGCCGCGGAGTTCAGCGTGGGCGACCAACTGCTCATCACCGGCCCCACCACCGGGGTGATTTATCTTGAGGCGAAGGAGATACGCTACGAGTTGCAGCCGGTGCAGACGGCGAGGAAGGGCACCCACATCTCCATCCCCGTCCCGGCGAAGGTGAGGCCGAGCGACAAACTCTTCCTCCTCGTGCCTGACACGGGCGGTCAAGTGTGAACGATTAAACAAAAGAAACAACAACAACCATGAGCATAGAAGAATTGCAAAACGAGGTGGTGGAGGAGTTCTCCGACTTCACCGACTGGATGGACAAATACCAGCTGCTCATCGACTTGGGCGGCGACATGGAACCATTGGAGGAGAAATACAAGACGGAGGAGAACCTCATCAACGGCTGTCAGAGCCGCGTGTGGGTGGTGGCCGACTACACGGACGGCCTGGTGAACTACAAGGCGGAGAGCGACGCCCTCATCGTCAAGGGGCTCATCGCCCTGCTCCTGCGCGTGCTCAGCGGACACACGCCGCGCGAAATCGTCGATGCCGACCTCTTCTTCATCGACCGCATAGGGCTCCGCGAGCACCTCAGTCCCACACGCAGCAACGGACTGCTCGCCATGGTGAAGCAGATGAAGTTGTATGCCCTGACCTTTCAAGCCAAGGAGGATGCGCAAGCTTAGGACGGTGGAGATGCAGCGCCTCTCTTTGGAGGAGTTCAAGGCTGCCGAGAAACTGCCGCTCGTCGTCGTCCTCGATGATGTGCGGAGCCTCTACAACGTGGGCAGCATCTTCCGCACCTGCGATGCCTTCCGCGTGGAGGCCCTCTGTCTCTGCGGCATCACCGCCACGCCGCCGCATCCGGAGATTCACAAGACTGCCTTGGGTGGGGAGGACAGTGTGGAATGGAGATACCATGCCACGGCCAAGGAGGCTGTGGAGCGTCTGCGCGCCGAGGGCTACCATGTCTTTGCTGTGGAGCAGGCCGAGGGCAGCACCATGCTCCATCAGTTGCAGACGCCTCCCGGCCGTCGTTACGCCGTCGTCCTGGGCAATGAGGTGAAGGGGGTGCACCAGGAGGTGGTGGACTGCTGCGACGGTTGCTTGGAGATACCGCAGCGTGGCACGAAGCACAGCATGAATGTGGCCGTGGCCGCCGGCATCGTTATCTGGGAGTTTTTCAAGCTGCTGTCG
>CADBBP010000265.1 GCA_902792855.1 uncultured Prevotellaceae bacterium | reverse complement strand
AGTAACCACAAAAGCAGATAATAAGTGAATACGAGGCAAGTACTTG
This sequence comes from uncultured Prevotellaceae bacterium, assembly GCA_902792855.1. GTDB lineage: Bacteria > Bacteroidota > Bacteroidia > Bacteroidales > Bacteroidaceae > Prevotella. Next base: position 2,717 of record CADBBP010000265.1, on the reverse strand, counting down.
GAGAACAGGTGCTTGCCTCTTTAACCTGACTTCAAGGGTTAGTTTTATTTTTGTTCAAAGTTTTTACCAAAATCCGATAGATTCCGCATGTTTTGCTACGATTTCATAAGATAACGTCCCAAAACTGATTTGTCGTATCCATCGGATAATTTTGAAAACTGTACCTTTGCATCCGCAATGAGGTACTCCATAGTAATGAGACATAATCCGGCGACAGGCAAGGACGAGGGTTACTACCGCCTGATAGAGTCCTATCGCGACGCTGCGGGGCGACAGCACAACCGCTGCCTGCTCTCCCCCGGTTTCATCCACGGCTACACCAGCGAGGAACTACGGTTCGTTCCCCTGTTGCTGACCCGCCGCATGAAGGCCATGGAGACGAATCAGCCCGCAGATTTGTGGGGTGACGATTTTCCCGATGTTCCCGAACGTTCACGTCAGTTGGCCGATGATTTCTGGCGACAGATGGCGGCGGCGGGCAAGGTGGACGATGCCATTGCCCGCAAGAAGGCGGACGAGACGGCTTGCCGCAATCTGCTTCACGGTGACACGCTGAACCATGAAGAGGGGCGTGACATCGGTGCGGAGTGGTTGTGCCTCCAGGCTGCCCGCCAGCTGAAGATAGACACTTTCCTGCTCTCCGAAGGCTGGTCGGAGCGCAGGGTGCAGAACGCGCTGGCCCTGCTCGTCACCCGCACCGTCTACGGCGTTTCGGAAAACAAGTGCCTCGACATCATCGCCGAGAACTCCGCCCTGACCGAGATTCCTGGCATGGAGGATGTCCGCCTGAACAGTGAGAACATCTACAAGATTGCCCCTTCGCTGTATGCGCTGAAAGACAACCTGGAGCGTCACCTGTGCCGCACGACGGACAGCCTGTTCAACCTGACCGACCGCATATACATGTTCGATCTGACCAATGTATATTTTGAAAGCCCGAAGCGTGGCAGCCGGAAGGCCAAGAGGGGACGCTCCAAGGAGCGCCGCAACGACTGCCCCCTGCTGGTGTTGGCCCTGTGCGTGAACACGGCGGGCTTCATCCGCTACTGTGCCATCCTGGAGGGTGACACCGCCGACCCGAAGTCGCTGCCCGCCATGATAGAGACGCTGGTTGCCAGGAATCCCGTGCCAGAGGATCCTGCCGATCGGCTGCTCATCGTCATGGACGCGGGCATTGCCACTGAGGAGAACCTGAAGTTGGTGCGCAAGGGCGGTTATGACTACCTGTGCGTGAGCCGCACCCGCCTGAAAGACTACGAGCTGGCACCCGATGCCAAGACCGTCACCATCAAGGACTGCAAGGAGCAGGACATCTACCTCACAAGGGTGGCCCACGAGGAAGGCGGCGACTTTTACCTGCGCATAGAGAGTCCCGCCAAGCAGATGAAGGAGGAGTCTATGAACAGCCTCTTCCGCAAACGTTTCGAGGGCGGTCTGGAAGCCGCCAGGGCAGGCTTGACAAAGAAGAGTGGTGTCAAGACATATGACAAGGTATGCGAGCGCATCGGCAGGCTCAAGGCCAGATATCCGTCGGTGTCACGCTTCTACAAGATTGAATACGACACCGAGAGCGTCATCCGCAAGAAACGGAAGAAAAAAGGTCAAGATGGCCTGCCGGAGACACGAGTGGAAACCAAGGTGACGGCCATTAGGTGGACGGTGGACGCGGAAGGCATGATGACCAACAAGGGTGTCTACTTCCTCAGGACGAACAGGGATAAACTCGACGAGAGAACCACATGGGACTACTATAATATTATTCGTGACATAGAGGCCACTAATCGCCAATGCAAGACCGACCTCAAACTCAGGCCCGTATACCACCAAAAGGATGACAACAGCGACGCGCATCTCTTCCTTGGACTGCTCGCCTACTGGATAGTCAACACTATCCGCTACCAACTGAAGCAGAGTGATGTCAACCACTACTGGACCGAAATCGTAAGAATCATGAGGACGCAGAAAGCAGTCACGACAACAGCTGTGAACAGCCTCGGTGAAAAGGTGGAATACAAGATGTGTACCAAGCCTAACGATAAGGTCAAGGAGATATATCAGAAACTGAAGTACAAATCAATCCCATTCAAGAAAATGAAAATTTGTCGTATCCAAACTTAAAATTTGAGAAAGGGGAAAGCCCGATAGCACAAGGAGAATGGACTATCAGACTTGAAGTCGGGTTAACAACCTCGGACACTATGAGCCATAGGGGGTGGTGGAGGCCGTAACACGTCTCGCCACTGCCACCACCTACGAGGGGAAGTATGTGCGCCAAGGCCGGAAACTCTACCTGTATGCCAACGGACGCTGGACATTGCAACCCGTAGAGGCCTTGCGGCAACCCGCACTGGCTGATGGGGTGTATGTCGTTGATGCCGGCGGTCGCTGCCTGACACTTGATGATTGGGAGACTTTCACGCCCCGTCCCTCCGGCGTGGCTGTGGTGGACGGTGGTAAGGGCTTTGTCGTAGCTCCTCATGTTTTCTCCTTGAACAAGTTTGCGAGCCTCGCTGCCACGGCGGCCGACATCACCTGCTCCACCACGGTCGGTGACGGCAAGGATGGAGCACGGGCCACACAGGACTTGGTGCGCACCCTCGACGGTAGTGCCATCGCCGCCACTGCCTGCTCCAACTACCTTTTCACCTATGGAGAGAAGGGGTTCCTGCCTTCTGCCACGGAGGCACAGCTTGTGTTCGCACAACATGGCGAGGAGG
>CADBBP010000264.1 GCA_902792855.1 uncultured Prevotellaceae bacterium | reverse complement strand
GCTGTGGAACCTTTCCGCAAAGAGCGGGTGGCCTCTTCATAGCCGAGATAAGTGGCACGGAGAAGGTATTGTCCGGTGGGGAGGTCTTTGAACACAAAATTGCCTTGCTCGTCGGACAACGTTCCCGCTGTAAACACGGTGTCGGTGCGATTGTGCGATGAGGTGAGGTGGTAAAGTTGCAAAGTGGCTTTCACGAGGGGCTCGCCGCTTTCGGCATCACTAACATTTCCACGTAAGGAGGTGTCCTGGGCGGAAAGGGGAAGAGTTATGAACAACAGCAGAAGCAGTAGTTGGTATGGGTGGATGGTCTTCATCTTGGAATTTACTTTAATACTTGGATGCTGGAAAGATTGAAAGGTTTATTTGGCCTTGCTTTTTTCTCCTTGAATGAGGATTTTTTCTACTTTTTTCACCTTTTATATTATAGGGTTTACTTTTTTATTCGTAATTTTGCAACCTGAAATGTTCCAGAAAGGCCGAACGATATGTTAAATCTCAGGACTTGCGGAACACAATAGATTGTAAATCAATATCTTCCTTTATTTTGACATGAACAAATCAATTGCTGCTGTTGTCACTTTTCTCGTTTGTGCCTCCTTCGCTTTGGCAAAACCCGTATCTGAGCGTGCGGCCTTAGGGAAAGCAAAGGTGTTTCTCAAGCAGAACCTCGCTTCGCGCCAAGAGATGAAACTCTCCGTTGCTTACAAAGGGCGGAAGGTAACAGATGGGAACCCGCGTCTGTATGTTTGTAATATGGGTAACGACCAAGGCTTTGTCATCCTTTCCGGAGATGACCGCACCGTTCCCGTGCTCGCCTATTCCGACACGGGATCCTTTGACGCCGAAAACATACCCGCCAATGTGCAATGGTGGATGGACTATTACGAGGAAGCTGTGGCGCAAGTGGCCGACATGCAACTCTCCAACAACGCCCCATCGGCCAGACCCACCGATGTCATCTCCCCACTTATCACCACCAAATGGGATCAGAGCGAGCCGTACAATCTGATGTGTCCGAAAGTGAACGGCTCGACCCCACCTACAGGATGCGTGGCCACAGCCATGGCACAATTGATGTACTACCACAAATGGCCGGTTGACAGCACGGAAGCCATCGACGCATACACCACCGAAACGCACAAAGTGAAGGTGGACAAGTTGCAGCCAACTACATTTGAGTGGAATGACATGTTGCGCTCCTATGGAAGAAATGCCACACAAAAGCAAAAGGATGCCGTGGCCAAACTCATGCGCTACTGTGGGCAGTTGGTGCAGATGGATTACACACCCTCTTCCTCGGGCGCGCAGACTTTCTACCTGGGATGGGTGCTGCCAAGGGCCTTCAAATACCCCAACACCATACACAACGTCTTCAGGGATGGCTATTCCATCGAGCAGTGGGACAGTTTGCTCATCAACGAACTCAAAAACAAGCGCCCCGTGCTCTACACAGGGTACACCATGGCTTTTGAGGGACACGCTTTCCTTTGTGACGGATACGACGGAAAGGGATACTACCACATCAACTGGGGGTGGAGCGGGGCGGCCGACGGACATTACCGCATCTCTGTTCTCGACGCCAATGCAAATGGCATAGGAGGAAGTTCCACATCCATGAGATTCTCGCTCATGCAGTCAGCCATCATTGGGGTTAAAACTTCCGGTGAAGACGAATACCGTGTTCCAGAGAAGGTGGTCGCTGCCAACTCCAGGCCGAGCCTGAAAGCAGGGAGGACATACATCAGAACTGGAAACGACACTGATTTCAAAGGGGTGACCGTGAACTTCACACTCACAAACTTGGGAGAACGCGAGGAGAACTTCAACGTTGGGCTGGCACTATGCGATTCCGAGGGAACCATAATAAAGACGCTCAAAACCACCTCTCGAATGCTTTGGCTGGGATATGCCGACGAAGTGGAAATGACTGTCAACTTCGGAAAAGGACTCGAAGAGGGCGATTACGCCATTATGCCCGTATTCAGAAAGGGGAGTGTTGGAAGCGTGAAAACGGCTTACAATGCAGAGAAAAACCACATTGACATCTCAATCAAGGGGGACACCATGTTCGCGACACCAGTGCCCAAGGCGGATTTCATAGTCAACAGCGTGGAAAAGGTTGGGAAAAACATCGTAGTCAACCTCACCAACAACGACGAGGAATTTAACGGCTATCTTGCCGCAAGAAAATTCAACGACAAAGGAGAGGTGGAGGATGTCGCATACGAACCGGCTGCCATCTTGCCGAATACCAAAAGAAACATCTCGCTATACATTGACGAGCATCATTCACTTGACCTCAACAAGGACATCTATTTCCTGTCTGTTGACGCATACCCTGACCAATATTTCCACACCAATGCTTTCAACTCAGGGGCACTTCTAACGGGGCAGCTCGATATTCTCAACCTTTCTGACGACAGTACGACCGTTGTTGGTGACAAGGTGATGTGCAGAGTGAGGCTTAACAATATGGGGGATGGAGCTTACCATCATTTCATTGACATTTCATTGGTCAACGAGCAAGGAGACGAGGTGAAATATAAGAAAATTATTCATATTGAAAAAGGTGACTCCTTGGATATTCTTGCTGAACTAACGCCAAAGGTCTTCAACGAGAAATACAAGGTTGTGCTGAGGACTTACAAGGAAATGACACTAACGGCAATGTGTGAGACTGATATGCACAACGTGGTGAAAGGGGCTGTATATTGGACGGCACAAGGTAAGATGATGACAATGCCGGCGGCGCAAGTGTTTGACGTGCCGGCGGAGGCGGTGGCGGTCAA
>CADBBP010000263.1 GCA_902792855.1 uncultured Prevotellaceae bacterium | reverse complement strand
CCAATATTCGAGCACCTTGCGCCCGAAGGGGTTAATCTCGCAGTGGAAGAGGTTCTCCCACCCAAGCATGGCAGCCGCCACCTCGGGGCCGCCGATGCCGCTGAAAACTGATGCGTGTGTCATCCCTCATCATATCTGTTCCCGATGACTTCTATCTTGCAGAGGTTGCGGAGGGTGGAGAGAGGCTCGTGGTGTCCGCGGTCGTCTTCCACGGCGAAGCAGGTCTGCATCCATACCACGTCGCCGGTGTATTGGCTTTCGGGCTTGCCGAAGGGCGACAGGCGAAGGATGTCGTTTTCCCATATCTTGATGCCGTCGGGGGTAGATGTCCGTCCAGTGGCCGCAGTCGCGGTGGCCTGGCTCGTCGTTGAAGATGGCGGGGAACTTATCGAAGCCGATGAGTTCGTTCTCGCCGCCGTAGCGTGGGGCGTGGATGGTGGCGTAGTAGCCCTCCACCCATTCCTTTGTCTTTTTGGCTCGCGCCTTGAATCTGATTGTTCGCATGGGTCATAGTTCCTTTTGGTTTGCAGAAAAGAAATGAGCCGCCGCGCTGCAACACGACGGCTCTCTCGTTGGAGAAATGGAAGTCAAAAGACTGGTAGGCCGATGTCGCTATGGCGTGAGGTCGCCGCCGCCGCCAGTGTTGCCGCCGCCGGTGTTGCCGCCCGTGCCGGTGTTGGTGTTGTCGTCGTCGTCGTCCACGGCATTGTCGTCGGTCTCCTCCTCCGTGGTCCATGAGAGGCGGGCCGCCTTCACCGCTCCGGCGATGTCGTCGCCCGGCTTGTAGTTCACCTTCGGTTTCATGTCGCCGATGGCCAGTTCCTCGGGGTCTTGTTTCCATGTGCCCGACACGGCGGGGTAGAGTTTGCCCAGCACGCCCAGGTCGACGATGTAACCCTGCTTGATGCTGTCGGCGATGCCGTCGATGAGCATCTTGCAGGCCAGTTCAGCCTCGCGGTAGTCGAGTGTGCTGCCGTGGGTGGAAGCCTTCAGGATGTCCTCGAAGGTCTTCGTGCCGTTGGTGATCACTCGGCCGATGTAGCCCTCTTGTGTCACGCCTTCAATCTTCCGCTTGAAGAGCGTCTTTTTTACTCTTAATTTTAAAGCCATTGTCTTACGGTTTTTGATGGTTTATAAATGTAAAATTATTATCATCACGTGTCGTTTTGAAACTGACACGTGTCGTTTAGAAATTGACACGTGTCAATCTATAAATCGACTATTGTGGTGTCGGGGGTTTCCTCTCGCTCGCAGCTCAAATGTCCTTTGGTTTTTGCTACCACTTTTCAAATGTTAAAGTATGTTACAAAACGGAGAAATCGCAAAAAATAATTTGGTTTTTTGTTGCATATATCAAAAGAAATGATTACCTTTGCATATAAGAAATAAGAAACATAAACGCTGAGCCGGATAGCACAACAAGTCCCAAAGGCATGGGCAACACATTATGAAAACTATCAAAATCGAGAGTCTTGCAAAAAAGGTTTACACCAAGTCAGAAATCCGCTACATCAACGAGCAGGGCTGGCCTTTCGCCATTCCTTCCACCGCCCCTGACGGCAGCACCCTCAAGTATAGGGGATGGGATAGGAGCAGAACAGCAACGGTCATTGAGGTGACCGTCACCTCCAAGGAAATGGAGGCAAAGCTGGTGAAGAACTTCGAGCGTCGCGCAAAGGAGCTCAGGAAGCGTTTCGCATCCATCAATGTTGACGCATGGTCAAAGGATATGGACAAAATAGAGCAAGCAAGGAAGAAGGCACAGCGCGAGCGTGATGCCATCGAGGCTCAACTCAAGGCCGATGGGATATGGAACATTGAAAGAGCCATTCACCTCATCCGCACCGGCGAGAACACCGGCAAGCTCACCGCCCTCTGGTCTAAGTGGAACGGCATCGCTTGCCACGAGTATGAGGACAGGAAGAACGGATACGCAAAGAGTTGCGACTTCGTGATGATCCGCCGAGACTTCACCCTCAACCTTCGTCGCGGCTGGCACCTCTTCCTCATCGGCGGATTGGTCACCTTCATCAAGGGTACAAGCATCATCCGTGACGGAATGCCTTGCGAATGGGTGGAGCAGGGAAAGGCCATCGCCGACATCCGAACCGTGAAGGGCTACCTGGTTCGTGGCGAGCACATCGAGGCCAAGAGCCTGAAAGAGGCAAAGGCCATCAACGCCGAGCACCGGGCAATGAAGCTCGCCCGTCTTCTCTCAGCCCGCAAACGCTCCGAGCGTCGCGCTGAGCAGAAGGCCAACGGCTCGCTCATGATCACCTTCCAAGATTCTCTGAATGCCGGCAACTGTCGCCCCGGCACGATGGAGTTCAAGCACCGCTATGAGGAAGCCATCGGCCACAAGGCCAACAAAATCAGCATCGCCGACCTCCGCAAGTATGGCAAGCTCTTCGGCGTGGAGTATTATGCAGAGAATGCCATCCAGTACGCTCTCAAACACTAATCAATATGAACATCATCAATCTATCAAAAGTGGCAAGGGAATATTACGAGGGGCTTCGCGCCCCATCCCTTGTCCAAGGGTGGGAAAAGTATGTGGCCACCGACGGAACGGCCTGTGTGTTCGTCCGCTCCGACTATGAGCCACAGCCCGGCGAGGCGGTCTTCTTCCTCGTAGTGAGAAACAGAAACACAAGTATTCAACTTTACAAATTCAACGACAATGGAAAATAAAAGATTTACTCTCACACCGTCTGCCAACTCCATGTGGACGGTCAGCGACAAAGAAACGGGGTTTAGCATCTCATTCCGTGAAGGGCTGTTCAACGAAACCCAGGAGATACACAAGCCAAAGCAGTTGCCACCCATCCCCGAAGGCATGGAACCGGCTCTATGGGCGGCAAAAGCAATGAGCGCAATAGGCGACTACATGGCCAAGGAGCACCCCAACATAACCATGTTCGCGCCGCATGGTCATCTGGATGCTCACGAATGAAAAGTATTGGATAACCATGGCAGCAGCTTGCAGGTCGTTGCTCATCGACTTCGAGGGGAACGAGGGGCAATATCTCACGATTGAAATCACAGACTATCTCGAATTGTCCGGCGAAAATCCGGCAGGACTTACCGAAAACGAGCGTGTCAACCTATTGGGGTCTTTGTCCTTGCTCGACGATGCCATGGCCAACGAGGTGTTCAACATCTTGCTCGCCTTCTGGAATGAGTACACCGACCACGACATCAGCATCGACACATGGGCAAGAGACTTGCTATGGTGGCCTGTATGGGCCGACGGCATTGTAACTGAGGAGGAGGAGGAAGATGGAGAGGATTAGCAACAAGCGCGGCGGCTACCGCCCCAACTCGGGGCGGCCAGCCAACGACAGGAACTTCACGCTCCACGTCCGCATCAGCAAAGAGGCCAACGACATCGTTTGCGCCCAACACAACAAAAGTGAATTTATCGACAACCTCATCAAATCGACACAACAATGAGAGTCAGCCGTTTCCTTTCCCTCCTCCCCGAGCCGTGCCGCTCACTCCAGATAGAGCCACGCCACAAGACAGCCATTGAGCACTTCCTCATGGATGACGGCACGGTGTGGGTTGTGCTTCTCACCACGATGCCGGGGAAGCGGTGCCAGGCGTGGCACATGACCAAACGGGAATATTGGAGCCTCCAGCCCAAGCACGGCACACGCGACCGCCTCATCCGTGAGAACTTCCCCGCCACCATCGAGGGCGAGCAGAACCCCGAAAGACTCCGGCCACTCACCCTACTGTTTTAGCCATGGGGCGTAGGCTTTCGCCAGTCGGTCTATCTCCATATCATCGACGGGATGCCCGGCAGCGGCATTCCGTCGCTTGCATTCATCGGGGGTGGTCTCCATCGTGTGCCACTTCACCGTCGCGCCCACCATTTGCGCTCGCGCCACAAACAGCCCGATGGTGTAGCCGCTGAGATTGCATTCGTCTATCACCACATCGTTGCCGGCCTTCAGGGCTTGCAGCATCAGGTGGATGGCGGTCTCGAATGCCAGCACACGGCGGTCGCGGCTCTTGCGCCCGATGCTGTGCATGATGTCAGTCCACGACACACGCACACGGTCTCGCTTTGCCGCCACCCATGCCAACGCCCACTCAGTCTTCCCCGAGCAGGGCAGCCCTTTCATCATCAGCAAGGTCGGCTTCCGTTCCATACTTCGTCTCCATAAATGTTTGCATCGTCTTTCTCACCACATATCGCGCCTCTTCATCCTCAAGCACTCCATGCAGATACACATCGTAGAACTTGAATAGTTCGTCGCTCACCGTCACGCACGACTGTTCGATGCGTGGGTTCATGTTGCAATTCGCCGACGACTCAATGACTATCTTCGTGCCGTCCTCGCAGTCTATCAGCATCAACTTCGAGTGGATGGCCGAGTTGTAGATGTTGGTGATCACACCGGCATCATACATCTCCATCAGTTTTTCCCACTCCTTCTTGTACTTCGACGGGAAGATGTCGCCGAGCAGCAACTCCAGCGTGCCGATGCTCCCATTCTCCAGCCACCGCTTGCAGAGCAGGATGTCAACGGCTGAGATGGCCCACGCCGAGAGGAACACGCGGCGCACCTTCGGCCAGAATTGCATCACCCACATGAGATGCGCCAGCAGGTCAACGTTGCCGCCTGTCAGTATGTGGATGCTACGCCCAGGCGTTGGGCGGTCGCTCATCACCTTGTTGAGCTCTTGCACACCGTTGGCACGCCGCCATTCGTCCTCCGTCGAGATGGTGGTCAGGGCGGTCTTGCGCCTTGTCTTCTTGAACTTCGCCTGAAGCGGCGACGAGGAGATGGCCGAGCGTTCCGTCTTGTCTTGTTTCATATTAACACCTTTTAACACTTATTTTAACAATTCGTTTCCTGTCTGTCCACATGCCACCGTCCATCTTCGGTTTGCACCAGCCATTCGCCTTCACGCGCTTCTATGTACCGGCCTTGTTCGTCCCAGTCATAGAGCAGGTAGCACAGCCGCCCGCCCTCCTCCTTGTGGCAGGAGAACACGCACGGCAAGCGCATGATGTCGGTGACGTGACGGCCTATCTGTATTCTTTGGATTTCTCGCATAATTGTTGCTTATTTCTGCTTTTTATTGAAAATCTTTCCATTTCTTTCCAAAATGTTGGGGATTGGAAAGATTTAACATTCCTTGTATTGGTCGGCGTATGGTCTTAGTGTCTCGGTGGGCAATATCCTGCGCTCGATGTATTGCCAACGGCTATACATGACGATGGCCAAATACGGAAGCGTTGGATGAAGCATCTGAGGGTCGAGCGTTTTGGGAGGATTGCGGAAGTCGGTGAGATAGCTGGGCAGTCGCCAAAGGCATGGTCTTCCGTTGTAGGCTACGGCATAGCCGAAATAGAGTTTGTGCTTGCTGTCCTCGCAGACGATGAGCGAGCCAGGGCACGGGGCATCGGTTGACTTGTGCCATTCCTGCTCGTAGGTGTTGCCCTTCATCAGGTTGCTGCCTTCGTGCCTTGTGTTGTATCGGCGCAGAAGTCGGTACATGAATATTGCCCAGATGATAACACCGACAATGCAAAAGCCGATGTAGAAGTAAATGCCGATTGTTCCGGCTTGTAAGAATTTGTCCATAGTTCCAAAATTTTCGGTTAATTCGTGATTATTCGTGTTCGTTTCACCCTTCGGGCATCATGAAGCCTTTAGGGTCGTTCATATCGTCTCGCGCTGCTGCGAGGGTGTTGGTGAGGGTGTCGTT
>CADBBP010000262.1 GCA_902792855.1 uncultured Prevotellaceae bacterium | reverse complement strand
ATCAGCTGATTTCATCTGCTCCCCTTGGCATCCCGTGTCGGGCGGGTCATTACCGGGGTTTCTCCGCCCGGACGGGGATGCTCATATTTGGGATAGCAAGTTAAGACAGTGACCCAAGCATGAAGGTCGATGGTGCGCGTGTCATCGCTCAAAGCGACACTGCCCCGTAGAAGATGAAGTACCCGTCTTGTATCTGCAGCTCGTAATTCCCCGTGATGGTAGTGGGAACCACGACCTCTCCGTTGTCGACCGCGCTGATGACGGTCTCGAAGACGGTGACACCACCCTGCACGATGCGCAAGGTCAGACCGTAGCACGATGCGTCGGCCGTGAACACGTGTCCGTCCTGCCACACTTCGGGAAGTGTGACCGGGCCTCTGGGTGCTCCTCCTTGGGCACCTTCAGGGTTGTCCACTTTGTAGTCAGTGATGACCAATGTTGCCTCACCCGCATACACCTGCCCGAAAAGAGGGAGGAATGCGATAAGAAAGATGATGATTCTTTTCATAGTCGTTGTTTTTTGACTTCGCTGCAAAACTAATTTTTTTTGCATAAAGAAAAAAAATAAGAAGATGAAAAAATCAACTTGGGAGAGGAAAATCTGTCGAAAATGGCATCAAAATAGGAGATAACAAATTGTGTTTCAATAATTTAAATATTTTTACACACTTTTTACACATCATTCAAAATTGTTTTACAAAACACAGCAATCCGCAACTTATGGTGGATTTCCGTGGTCATGGTGACGGCTTGTGGAGCATGTCGATTCTTCTCTTCAAGTTGCTACGCAACTGCCCGGCCTTGCCATCGCCAAACATCTTCATATTGACGCTGGCCTTGAGGTTGGTGACATGCTGGCTGGACTTTCCAAGCACTCTGGAAATTCCTCCACTTTTGACACCGATGCATTCCAGCAGTGCAGTCCTCAATTCCAGCTCCGACAATCCGTGTGCGTCGCGAAGGTCCAGGTAGAACGCGGGGACGTGCAACATGAAAGCCTTGTACAACCCATCCCAGTCCTGCTTGTTCGGTTTGCGACCCTTGGAGCCGTCTGAAGCCATTTTCTTGAAAACAGAAACAATTGTGCTGCCGTCCAAGGCTGCAAGAGTCTTCCCCCCCGTTAGTTTCTTCAATCTCTCCTCGTATTCGGTGTCCTTCGCGGCCAGTCTCTCCAGTTCATCTTCTTTCATGGCGAGAAGCGCGTCCCTTCGTTCGACAATTACGGACAACTCGTTTATCAGGCTTGAGATGCTATCAGTCAATCTTTCCTCAACCGCCGCACCCACCCCGGATTCTCTGCCGTTCTCTTTCCCGAGCAACATCTCCGCCTTCCGTTTGGCACTCTCCAGGGCAAGCTTTCCCACCCTAAGTTCGGCCAACTCCTGCTCATTGTCCGCCAACCTTTCTTTCGTTGCGTCATAGGCATCAGCCAAGCGGGCAATCTCCATTTCCTTTCGTCTCTTGTATGACCTGTAAAACCACACGGATAACACTGCGGCAATCCCGGCGGTCACCAACAGACCAAGCATCTTGCTGCGGAGGTCCTCAGCCTTGCGCCTTTCCCTTTCGGCTTCTTCCTTGCTTTGCGTGTAGTCGTAGAGGGCTTTCGTCTCCAACACGGCCTTCGTCCTCTGTTCCGCAGCGGCCTCGTCAACGCTCTTGACGTACAACGGAGCATACTTCCTCACAGAGTCGGTTATGCCCAATGTGCTGTAGATGGAGAGAAGACCTCTGTAGGCACCGAAAGGATGCCCGTAGGCCAGAGCCTTCCTGTAGTGGAATTCGGCGGAGTCGAGTTGGTGCACTCCCTCGAAATACATACCCCGGCTGCTCTCGTAGCCGCTTCGGGAGGATTCTATCTCTCCGTCCACGAACAAGCCGGAATGTCGCTCGAACTCGTCCATCATCGTGCGTGCCTCCGCATACCTCCCCTGCTTGAGCCGCAAGTATATGGCCGTTGGAAAGACAGAGGCGGCCTCCTTCTTGAGCTTGTGCCTTAGGTAGAGGTCTCGGGCGCGTTGTGTTGTCTCGAAAACGGCAGCGGTGTCGTCCAACTCGTAATAGGGACGGACGAGCAGTTCGACGCATCTGATGTAGTTGCGGACGTTGTGCGCCTTAAGCGCATGCTCCCCGGACAATCCAAGGGCACGGGCCTCCTCTTCGGGAAGACCCTGCTTGTAGAAAAGGTCAGCCATTTGACCGTACACCCCCATCAAGGTGGCATGGTCGCAGTCCGAGGCCGTGGTGTCGGCGCACGTTACTGCCTCCATGTATCGTTCCAAAGCGCGTGGTGCGTCACCGAGGTCGCGGGAAATGCAGCCGTAGAGATAGTGTGCCTGCACCCGGTCGTTGGGGGAACCGTTTTTGTCGTAATATTCCACCACCTCCTTGAAGGCGCTGTCGGACGGCAGTGGGGCGACGGCCTTGTTCCGCGCCTTTGCCAACAGAAGCATCCACCGCATGCGGTCTCGCTTGCAGAGGGAGGCGGAGTCGCCCATCCCCTCGAGGATGTGGAGGGCGGAGTCGGGAGAAGTAGCCATCAGCGAGTCGGCGGTGTGGAAAAGCTTGTCGTGCCCCCCGTCCGTCTGGCAGGAGACGAGCAGGGTGACAACAAGGAAAAAGACGGGAAAAAGCTGTCTCATATCAGGGAGTTATCTAAAGTTGGTGGCACTCACCATCGCCCCACCTTTCGATGACGCACGAGTGGTTTTTTGTCTCCTTGTCGTAGTTGATGCCCACGAGGAGGAGATTGCCGGTGTGTTGCGCCACCTTGGCCGGGTATTTCTTCCGTTTGATTTGGTCGATG
>CADBBP010000261.1 GCA_902792855.1 uncultured Prevotellaceae bacterium | reverse complement strand
CAGGATGAACTTCATGGCATCCAATCGCGCCTCCGGCTCGCTCGCGTCCTTGGAAAAAAAGAAAGGCACATACAGCCCATACATCCGCTTGTAAAGACGGGTGAAAGTCTCAAACTGGCGCGTTTTAGAGTGGATGTCCTCAAAATAGAGGGCCAGACTGATGCTAACATTTTTCAATTGCTTCTCATCCAACAAATTCATGCGTTCAAGAATATGACTTATCTCAAATGCAAGGTCGGCGTAAATCTTGTCTGTCGAACAAAAAAGGTGGCGCGGATGACGCTTTACGATGTCATCCGAAGTAATCCTTTTATGGTTGGGAATTCTTCTTCTCTTTACCATGGCTTGGTGAGGAAAGTTGTGTTGAAAGATTTATGATAAGCAGCATTGCTTTCAAGGTACAAAAATAGGCAAAAAATCCAACACCAAGGCATGTTTCGGACAAAAATACCATGAAATCGTATTTTTTTATGTGGTCTCCACACTTGCTTATCCTTACTTTTGCACCATCATCTACGTTAAAAATACAAAAAACATATTACCTAATTCATTCACCTAAAAAACAACCTATGTCAAAGAAACACAAGATTTGGATGCTTTTCATCTGTCTGGGCATGCTCTTCGGCGTGCAGCAGGCGATGTTTGCGCAAGGTGCGCAGAAGCAGAAAGTGACAGGAACGGTGACCGATGAGGCGGGAGAGCCGCTCATCGGTGTGACGGTCGTCGAGAATGGAGCCAGCGTCGGTGCCATCACCGACTTGGACGGAAAGTTCACGCTCGACGCCCCCGCCAACGCCACCCTGACATTCAGTTATGTGGGTTATCTCACGCAAAACGTCAAACTGAATGGGAAAAACAATGTCAATGTAGTACTCAAGGAGGACAACGCCCTGCTCGACGAAGTGGTCGTCGTGGGATACGGCATCCAGCGCAAGAGCGATGTCACGGGCGCCCTCACACGCGTCAATGAGGAGCAACTCAACAGCCGCCCGGTGAGCAACGCCTTCGAAGCGCTCCAAGGCAAGGCAGCCGGTGTGGACATCACCACCCAACTCGCCACTCTACGTGGTGGACGGCATCCCCGTGAGCGACGGCATCGACAACCTCAACCCTCGTGACATCGAGGCCATCGACATCCTCAAGGACGCCTCCTCTACCGCCATCTACGGTTCACGCGGCGCCAACGGCGTGGTGCTCATCACCACCAAGCGCGGCAAGGAGGGGAAGATGCAACTCACCTACTCCGGCAGTATGACCTTCGAGAAATTGGTGGACAAGAGCCCGGCCTTCAGCGCAAAAGACTACATCACATGGCGCCGCTGGGCTTTTTACAACTCAAACCCCGAGATGTATCCCCGTGGTGACCAACCCAACCAAAATCTTGATCAAGGTACCATTTTCTCGGGAGATGACGATGCCTGGAAAAATGTGGAGAAAGGCTGGGCCAATGGTACTTGGAACGGTGACCTCGTAAGTGACACCGACTGGGAAGGCTTCGTCACACAAACCGGCATCACCCAAGAGCACAACCTACGCGCTTCCGGCGGCACCAAGGACATACAGAGTTCGTTCTCTTTCGGCTACCTCGACAACGAAGGCACCCAGAAAGGCCAGGAGTACAAGCGCTACAACGCTGCCATCACTACCGACATCCAAGCCACAAAGTGGTTCAAGATGGGTGGTTCCATCAACGCCTCTTGGAGCAAGCAGAAATACGGATACTCCCGCACTGGTCAGGTAGGAACCTCCTCCGGCCCCGTGGACATCTACAGCGCCGCCAAGGCTCTGCCACACTACACCGTGCCTTATAGCGAGACTGGCTACATTATCGACCAGCCCGGTGGCTCCGTGGTCAACGCCTACACCGTCATCGACGAATGGGAAAAATCTAAGGACAACCGCGAGTATTTCCGTGCCATGGGTAGTTTCTACGCCCAACTCGATTTCGGGAAAATCCTCGAGCCGCTGCAGGGCCTTGTCTATAAGATGCAATTCGGCCCCGACTTCCGTTACTCACGCTCCGGCATCTTCCTCGATGCCAGTTCCGCCACCCGCAAAGGTAGCAACAACTTCGCCCGCAGGAACGACGACCGCCACTTCACATGGACGCTCGACAACATGCTCCTCTACAACCGTATCTTCGGCGACCACTCCATCGGCGTCACACTCCTCCACAGTGCCACCAAGTACCATGCAGAGAGCAGCGGCATGAGCGCAGAGCGCATCTACATGCCTTCCTTCCTTTGGAACAACTTCGGCGACATCGACGTGACCAACACCGACAACAAGGCCGGCATGAGCACCGGACTGTCGCAGAACACACTGCTCTCCTACATGGCACGCCTCAACTACTCCTTCATGGACCGCTACCTGCTCACCGTCTCCGGACGTTATGACGGAGCATCCGTGCTCGCCGAGGGCAACAAGTGGTCATTCTTCCCCTCCATGGCCATTGGTTGGCGCATGGAGCAGGAGAACTTCCTCAAGGATGTCAGCTGGCTCGACCAATTGAAACTCCGCTTCGGCGTGGGTACCACCGGCAACTCCGCTGTAGGCCCTTACGGCACGCTGGGCACCATCCAGTCGTTCTACATGCCATTCAGCACTGCCAACGAGCGCATCCTCATCACCAATGAGCCTTACTACACCAACAACCAAACGCGTATGGCCAACAAGGACTTGGGATGGGAGAAGACCACGCAATACAACTTCGGTATCGACTTCAGCTTCCTGCGCGGACGCATCAACGGTAACCTCGACATCTACACCTCCAAAACCAAAGACCTGCTCCTCAGCGTCAGCCTGCCCTCGCTCACCGGTTATCCCTCGATGATGGCCAACATCGGCGAGACGAAGAACAAGGGCTTCGACTTCACCCTCAACCTCATCCCCGTGCGCGTGGCCGACTTTGAGTGGAGCAGCACCATCAACGCAGCCTTCCAGAAAGATGAAATCGTCTCATTGGCCAACGGCAAGGAAGACGATATCGCCAACGCTTGGTTCATTGGAGAGAGCATCTCCGTCTATTACGGCTACGACAACGACGGCCTCTGGCAGGAGAGCGACGCAGCCGAGATGGCCAAGTTCAACGAGAATGGCCACAAGTTCACACCGGGTAGCGTCAAACCCGTGGACCAGAACGACGACTACAAGATCGACGACAAGGACCGTGTCATCCTCGGCAACCGCAACCCACGCTGGACACTCGGATGGAGCAACACCTTCTCTTGGAAGGGCCTGGAACTCACCATCGACCTCTTCGGACGCTTCAAGTACATGATCAACACCGGAGGCGAAGGACAATATGGCATGTACGCACAGCGCGAAATCGACTACTGGAGACCCGACAACACTGGCGCCGAGTGGCAGAAGCCTGTCTATAGCACCGCTGGTGGCGACTCCTACTCCAGCCTCCTCGGCTTCAAGGACGCTTCCTTCATCAAGGTGCGCAACCTCTCTCTCGGCTACCGCTTCGACAAAGCCCTCTGCAGCAAGATTGGCATCAACGGAGCAAAAGTATATATCCAAGGAAGAAACCTTGGCATGCTCACCTCGTCCGTAGATTTCATGGACCTCGATACAGGAGCCACCTATTTCAACAGAGGCTTCACCATGGGCCTGCAAGTTGATTTCTAAACTAACATCGTCTAACATCCCAGAAAGAACATCATTATGAAATACATCAATCATTTCGTTACGGGCGAACTCGCATTCCTGCTGACCATCGGCGGAGCCACCTCGTGCACCGACAGCTTCCTGGAGGAGAACGGAGGACACCTCCTCTCCGAAGACTTGCTCAAGACAGAGGAGGGAGCCCTGGCCATGGCTGCCGGCCTCTACGGAAACATTCGCTGGCATTTCGGATATGAGTGGGCCTACGGCATCACACTCTATGGCTGCGACGA
>CADBBP010000260.1 GCA_902792855.1 uncultured Prevotellaceae bacterium | reverse complement strand
AGAAACCGCAATAACTATTTTAGATGAGAATCGTTTATTTCATTGACAGCATCAACAGAAAGGGAGGAATGAAAAAGACCACCAAAGAAAAAAAGACACACAAAACCATCACTCCGTTATGAAAAAACGCATCTTCATTGCCATACACTACATGGAACTCGGTGGAGCTGAGATGAGCCTCATCGGGCTTTTGCATGCGTTGGACTATTCGCGTTTCGACGTGGATTTGATGATATACAGCCATAGGGGGGAATTGATGGAAATGATTCCCCCTATGGTGAATTTATTGCCCGAG
The DNA here is from genome assembly GCA_902792855.1 of uncultured Prevotellaceae bacterium. Classification (GTDB taxonomy): domain Bacteria; phylum Bacteroidota; class Bacteroidia; order Bacteroidales; family Bacteroidaceae; genus Prevotella. The sequence continues at coordinate 2,584 of CADBBP010000260.1, read as the reverse complement.
GTGCCAAAATACGCCCAAATAGAATGCCCCATCAAACAGGTGCTGAAAGACGGCTACTGGCGCATCGCCATTGCCCGTTTGAAAGCCAAATGGCAATATCGGCGGTATGCACGGGAACATCACCCCAAGGACGGCAGTGCCATCTTCCAATATGTGGATAATGCCGTGAGGCCACACCTGCCCTCCCTCCACCATTTGGGATGTTACGACCTTGCCATCAGTTTCTTGACTCCACATGGCATCGTTCTCGACAAGGTACAGGCAAAAGCCAAAGCAGCATGGATTCACACCGACTACAAGACAATAGACACTAACGCCGAATTGGAACACCCTGTATGGAGCGGCTACGACCACATCGCAGCGGTCTCCGAAGAAGCAGCAAAAGCTTTTCTTTCCATCCATCCGACGTTGTCCAACAAGATTGTAGTTGTGGAAAACATCCTCTCGTCCGTTTTCATTCGCGAAAGGGCGAAAAGCATTGAAACTTCCATTTTGGAAAAAGAGATGCCCCGAGAGCCAGGAGAGATCATCTTGCTCTCCGTAGGCCGCTACACAGCAGCCAAGAATTACGACAATGTTCCCGACATCTGTCGCATGATGCAATCCGAGGGAATCAAGGTGAAATGGTACATCATCGGCTTCGGTGGCGACGAGGCCCTGATACGTCAACAGATTTCCGCCCAAGGTATGGAAGACAACGTGATTCTTTTGGGCAAGCGGGCAAACCCTTATCCCTATATGCAGCGATGCGACATCTATGTGTAGCCGTCACGCTACGAAGGGAAGTCGGTGACTGTGCGCGAAGCACAAGTGCTGTGCAAGCCCGTGGCCATCACCCGCTACCCCACCGCCACCAGCCAGGTGGAGGATGGTAAAGACGGAGTCATCCTCCCATTGGACAACGAGGGTTGCGCCCACGCCCTGGCAGTCTTCATACGCGACAAGGCAAAACAAGAGCACATCATCTCCCATCTGAAAACACATGACTACGGCTATGCCGCATCGGCAAAAATCGTGGAGGATATGGCATGACAAAGACCATACACTACTGCTGGTTCGGCCACTACCCGTTGCCAGTCTCGGCTAAAAAATGCATTGAGAGTTGGCGAAGACATTTCCCCGGGTATGAGGTGAAGGAATGGAATGAGGACAACTTCGATGTGAACATCATTCCCTACACCCGTGATGCATACACCGCAAGAAAATATGCCTTTGTCAGCGATTACGCGAGATTTTGGATTCTCTACCACCATGGTGGCATTTATTTCGACACCGACGTGGAAGTGATACGCCCTATGGACGACCTTATAGCCAAAGGCCCATTTATGGGCTTTGAAAAGGACGATTATAAAAAAGCAGAAAAGGCACCCGTCATTGCTCCAGGCCTTGGGTTGTATGTGGAACGTGGAAACGCCGTTTATGCCGAAATATTGTTACGCTTTGAGCAAATGTCCTTTTACCTTCCAGATGGAAAGTTCAATCCCTACACGATGATTCCCATGGTGACAGAACTGTTTCAGAGGAATGGGTTGGTGTTACGAGACGAACAACAGACAGTGGCGGGAATCACCATCTATCCCAACGACTATTTCAACCCTTTCGACGACATCACCGGGGTATTACGCAAGACACCGAACACCCGGAGCATTCATTGGTATGCGAAATCATGGATTGACAACAACAAACCCTGGCTTGTCCATTTCAAACGACTTGTCAGACGTGTGATAGGGACAGGGATTATATATGAGACCATCAAATCGAGCATCAAATCAAGTAAACATGGATAAATCAGAGAGACACCAACCTATCAGGGTATTGATGTTGTTCACCATCTTGAACAGAGGGGGTGCAGAGACGATGGTGATGAACTACTATCGTGCCATAGACCGCAGCAAGGTGCAGTTTGATTTTGTTGTTCATCGAGAAGAGGAAGGCGACTACGAAGAAGAGATACGTTCCTTGGGCGGGAAAATCTACCGCATGATGCCCCTTCGTCCCCACACTTTCGGGAAATACGAAAAACAGATTTCCTCGTTTTTCGATGCACACCCCGAATACCGCATCATCCACGGCCAGTGCTCCGAGTCGGGCTATTTCTTCTACAAGGAAGCCGCTCGCAGAGGCATCCCCGTCATCATCGCCCACGCCCACAACAGCCATGTGAAATTTGACTTGAAATGGATTGTCCGCACTTGGATGAAGCATCAAATGCGCCCCTACCTGACCCACTATTTCGCTTGTGGCGAGGAAGCAGCAGAATGGCTCTTTGGAAAACAATTGGCGAAAAATGCCATCATATTAAAAAATGCCATTAACACCTTGCAATACAAGTTTGATGAACAATTGAGGGAAAAGAAACGCAAAGAGTTGAGGCTTGCCTCATCGACATTGACTATTTGCCATATAGGACGTTTTGACAAGGTGAAAAACCATAGCTTCATCCTTGATATTTTCGAGAAATTATTGAAGAAACGCCCTGACGCACACCTTCTATTGATTGGAGATGGGGTTTTAAGGAAGCAGACTGAAAATAAAGCAAAGGAAAAAGGAATTCTTGCTCAAGTTCGCTTCCTCGGCGTGAGAA
>CADBBP010000259.1 GCA_902792855.1 uncultured Prevotellaceae bacterium | reverse complement strand
CGCTCGATGCCGTCAACCACCTTGAGAAAAGCCCGCAAGGCCCCCATGGCAGCAACTGACAGCAGTGAGAAGGCCGCCTACTACGTGTTCAACGCCAATGAGGGCGGTTATGTCATTGTTGCCGGTGACGACCGCGCACCTGCCGTGCTGGGCTACAGCGAGGACGGCACCTTTGACGACCAGGACATGCCCGAGGCGATGCAGTCGATGCTTGACGGATATGCCGCCCAGATTGCCGCTTTGGAACAAGGAGCCAAGGCCGCACCGCAACTCACATCGCGCAATGCCATCGCCCCACTCATCCAGTCACAATGGTCGCATCAAAGTCCCTTTAATATGCTGTTGCCCACCCTCCCCTCGGGCCACCATGTCTCTGTGGGTTGTGTCGCCACAGCTCTTGCCCAGGTGATGTATTACTGGAAATGGCCCGAGCGACCCACTCGTCCCTTGCCTGCCTACACCACCCAAACGCTGCGTTTCTATATGCCCAAACTGCCGGTTGCAGATTTCCGCTGGGACTTGATGAAGGACAACTACGAGATAATCGACACGGTGAGCGACGAAGCCATGGCAGCCGCCAAGCTCAGCCTGTATTGCGCCCAGGCCATGAAGATGGATTTCCTGGAAGAAGTATCAGAAACGCTCGCTCCCTACATCCCCAACTTTGCAGCCTCCTACTTCGACTACGACCCCGGTGCTCACATGGAGAACCGCGACAGCTATAGCACGCAAGGCTGGACCGACCTCATCTATGGCGAGTTGGCAGCCGGGCGTCCCGTCATTTACAGTGGCAGCAGGATGGACGGTGGCCATACCTTCATCTGCGACGGCTTTGACGGCAATGGCTTGTTCCACATCAACTGGGGCTGGAACAGCCGAGACAATGGTTACTTTTTGCTCAACGTGCTCAACCCCGAAGACCAGGGGACGAGAACTACCTACGGTGTTTATAGTTACGTCAAAAATCAAGGCGCCATCGTAGGCTTCCAACCCAACAAGGGCGGCGTCAACAACGTCTTGCTCACCGCAACCGGTGTGGCACTCAACAGTTATGCCAATACCCGTTCCGCCACTTCTGATGCATTCAAGTTCATTGTCTCAGGTGCGTTCCGCAACTATACCTCAGACACAATTGCCGTGCGTTATGGTTGGGGGCTCTTCAAGGATGACAAGATGGTCAAAAAACTATACACTTCCTCCGTTAAAGCCCTTATCCCTGGTTACTTGATCAACCACTCCAAAAGGGAGTTGAAAGTGGGTGCGGGCATCACTTCCGGCACTTATCGTATCATGCCAATGTGTGGTGAGGTGGGCAAGGATGACTGGCAGCCATGCGCCGGTTCCGACCGCAACTATATCGAGGTGACCATCAATGGCAACGAATGCACTGCCACCGGCCACGGCACTGCCGGTACGCCCAACTACACCATCAACAACATCGACATAACGGGCTACATGCACAACGGCCAATCCGTCAACGTGGATGTGAGCATGACCAACAATGGCTATTCAAGCAACCAGTTGCTGTATATGTTCGTCGATGGTCAGTATGCCGCTACAAACTATGTGAGTTTGGAATTGGGAGAGACGGGCAACATCCAATTTACCTACTTGTTCGAGGATGCAGGCAACTACACCCTCACTTGGTCGTGGAACAAGGATGGGAGCAACCCTGTCGGCATCCGTAACATCACCATCAACCCGATGCCTGCCGCCAACTTGAGTGCCACACTCGAGGTGCTCAACGTGACCGATGCCGAGGGCAAGGTCATCACAAGCGACAAATTCAGCATTGTGCTCACCATCACCAACAATGACAATACGACCTATGACGAGGACATCTCTGCCAAGTTGTACAAGCATACCCATGACGCATACGGCTCGAATGTGCAGGGCATCAACCAGCGCTTGACGCTTGCTCCTGGCGAGACCACCACGATGCAATTCGACATGGCCAACGTTGCCCATAACTGGCAGTACTTCGTCAAGACTTACTTCTACAGCGAGGGTGAGCAGAAATTGCTTGCAAATGGCACTCCATTCTTCCTCGTCATCTTCCCCAAGATACTGCCCGGTGACGTGACTGGTGATGGAATCTTGAACGTTGCCGACATGACTGCTTTGGTGGACATCATCCTGGGCGAGGGCACGACGGACTACGACCTGAAGGTTGCCGATGTGGACAAGGATGAAAAGATAAACGTCGCCGATGTGACGGCCTTGGTGGACCTCATCCTCGGCAAGACGGAATAGCGCCTTTGGAGCAACTATAAAAATCGCCAAGTCTTGGAATTCAAGTGCTTGGCGATTTTTTTCAACACGCGCTCGACTTTGTCGTTTCGCTTGTCGAAGAATTGGATATGTGTTTTCTGTGATTACAATTAAAATCCAGGCTTAAAGTGTACACAAATTCAGTTTTTATGCTTACCTTTGCGGCGTTAAGGATGACTTCATGCTTAAGATTTACTTAGCTACTACGATATGAAACATATTATTCCAATGCCATGCAAGCCAATGAGAAATAGGAGAAACATATTGGTGATAATCTGCCTGTTGGCCATCACGACGGCATGGGCAGAACCCATCAGCGAGAGTCAGGCCCGCCAAATTGCCGCCCAATTCATGGCCAACCGCTCGATGCCGTCAACCACCTTGAGAAAAGCCCGCAAGGCCCCCATGGCCGCTACTGACAGCAGTGAGAAGGCCGCCTACTACGTGTTCAACGCCAATGAGGGCGGTTATGTCATCGTTGCCGGTGACGACCGCGCACCTGCCGTGTTGGGCTACAGCGAAGACGGCACCTTTGACGACCAGGACATGCCCGAGGCGATGCAGTCGATGCTTGACGGATATGCCGCCCAGATTGCCGCTTTGGAACAAGGTGCCAAGGCCGCAC
>CADBBP010000258.1 GCA_902792855.1 uncultured Prevotellaceae bacterium | reverse complement strand
TATTTATTATATAGTTCTTTCTTCATTATGTATATGTCCACGCTTGGAGCTCCCTTCATGCTTGGATTGGCCATTTTTGTCGTTGGCATTTCCAACCTTCAATTCAAATTTGCACCATATCACCTATTTACATTGCAATTTTGCTTGTATTGCTTTGCCACGACTTTCTGGGCCCTCAATGGCCGTGAGACAATTACCATGAGTAATACCATTTTGCAAACCATCTTGGTAGTGAGTGTATTTTATGCTGCATTCTCACCAATGAAAGACAATGTCAACACGCTGATAAAGGTCATCACCCTTTCGGGATATACGGTTGTGATATACACGTATTTTTTTTATGGATTTGGGCATATATTGTCGACAAATGCAGATTCCAAACGTATTCTCAATTCATTCAACAATGTGAATGTGATTGGGATGTTGGCTGCGTTGTCAATAACCTTCCATTTCTACCTCCATCTATTTGAGAAAAAGCGTAAAGATCTCATTTTCGTCATCCCGGCCATCATCCTCATTGGCGTTACAGAGAGCCGCAAGGCCATCTTCATGGCGATTGCAGGTGTCTTCCTGCTCTTTTTTTTCAAAGCTCGTTCAGGCCCTCGCCACAACATGCTTCCCATCATCAAGTTTCTTGCAATCGCCATCATCATCATCGCCTTGGTGGAGACGCTCGCCCAAACCGGAATGTTCACTGGCGCCTACGAGCGTATGCAGGGTCTTATCGCTTCGTTTACCGGTGAAGGCGAAGTTGACTCGTCCACATCCCTTCGCGAATATTACCGCCAGGTAGGCTGGGACCAATTTATGAAGACCCCCATCTTGGGCATAGGCATCAACAACAGCGCCATTCTGCTGAGTCGGGTTGGCAGCACCCACTACACTTACCTGCATTGCAACTATGCCGAACTGGCGGCATGTGGTGGATTAATAGGATTAATCTCCTATTACGGCATCTACTTCTACCTGTTGGTGAATGAGCTGAAATACATCAAGGTGGACAAGTCTGCCATATTGTTTGTCATTTGGCTTTTCCTGATGCTGACCACCGACTGGGGAGCTGTCTCCTATTACCCCAAGCACACCTATTTCAACTTGATGGTGTTTTTCCTTCACATCCAGCAAATGCGGCAGCGCCATCCCTATATCAAATGACTTTTTATTTCCTGCTGCCCAATCTTGGCGTTGGCGGTGCGGAGCGCGTCAGTGCCCGTCTGGCACACATTCTCAAGGAAGCGGGCAGGGATGTGCGTTTTATCTGTCTCTGCGGCGAGGGTGAAAATTCCCACGACTGGCTTTCCAGCGATTTCAAGGTGTCGTTTCTCCATAGTTCCCATGTATTCGCCTCGTTATTCCGTCTTTGGCGCTTTCTTCGCCACCATCGCGACACACAGCTCTTCTCCACCCATGAGCACGTCTCCATCGTTGCCTTGCTTGTGGGGAAGTTCTTAGGCATCCCTGTTATCGTCCGCATGCCAACGATGCCCTCCAACAAGTTGTACGCCGGTCTGACGGGCCTGAAATGGCGCATCATCCACTTTGTCAACCGCTGGTTGCTGCCACAAGCCAAGGTGGTGATGGCACAAACCGACGAGATGCGCAAACAAGTAATGAAACACTATCATCTGCCTGAAAGCCAGGTGGTGACCATCAATAACCCCATGGACGCGGACGAGATACGTGGCCGAGCCGCAGATGCCCCCACCCCCTACGAGGGGCCGGGGCCCCATTTCCTCTCCGTGGGCAACATCTCCCTTCCCAAAGGTGTGGACACTCTTGTGGAGGCTTTCCACAAAGTGAAAGACAGTCTTCCCGAAGCTCGTCTCACCATTGTGGGCCGCAACGACAGTGACTACGCCCGTGAACTGTTGGGAAGGCTTGACATTGACGAGAGCATAAGCCTTGCGGGGTTCCACGACAACCCCTATCCCTATATGAAGCACTGCGACGTCTTCGTCCTTTCCTCAAGGATGGAGGGTTTTCCCAATGTGTTGCTGGAAGCAATGTGCTTCGACAAGCCTGTGGCTTGCACTACATGCGTGCCCATCGTCCGCCAGTTGGTGAAGCCTGGTGTCAATGGCTATTACTGCGACATCGAGTCGCCCTCCGACTTGGCTCGATGCATGTCTGATGCCACCCGTCTCACCGGCATACACAACAGTTACGACCTGTTCGACCAGTCACGCTTCATACAACTCTTCCATTAGCCATGGAGCCCTCACCGTCAACCTCTCCCGTGAGCGTTTTGCTCATTTCCAACCAAGTGCGCAATGCAGAGGGTGTGGGCAACCCCATATTGGAAAGGCTGACCCGCTCCTTGACCAAGGACAAGCGCGTGTCGGCAGCCCATTTCACCCCCTTCCTCAAGGGCAGTCCCGTCCGAAGCCTGCGCCGCATCGCAAAAGAGGTGCGTCGCCACGACGTGGCTCACGTGCATTTCGGAGGTCTCTACGCCCTGCTCGTTCGCCTCGCACTCACCGGGTGCGGACGACCCACACTCATTACATTCCATGGTACCGACATCCATGCCAAGGCGGTGCTTTCCGCCAGAAGCTGGATGGAAAAGGCGAAGATACGCCTTAACCAATGGGCCTCGTTTGCCTGCATCCTCCTCTATGGCCATACCGGCTTCGTGGCAGGGGAGCTTAAGGCCTACGTCCCCTCCCTGCTGCGCAAGCGCTTGAAGACCCGTTCATTCACGCAACCCTTGGGAGTGGACTATGACACGTTTCAACCGATGGACAAGGGCGAGAGGATGCCCCCCTGTGGGTCAACGCCAGCGACATGCTGCTGCTCACTTCCGATGAAGAAGGCTCGCCAAACATCATACGCGAGTGCTTGGCACTCGACAAGCCGGTGTTCAGCGTGGACGTGGGCGATGCCAGGGAACAGTTGCGCGACTTGGCAAACTCCATGGTCATCAGTCGTGACCCCGAGACGGCTGCCCGCCAGATAGAGGCGTCTCTGCAAAAGCCATACACCGACCACACCCGCGAGCGTCTCAGAAGTCGCCTCGACATAGACCTCCTCAACAACGATGTTGTGAGCCTCTATGAAAGTTTGGCACACCGCTCCAACAAACAGATTCCACTTGCCTGAAAGCCTGAAGATAGTCAACATGGCCGGAGGTCTGGGCAACCAGATGTTTCAGTACGCCTTCGCCACGATGCTCCA
>CADBBP010000257.1 GCA_902792855.1 uncultured Prevotellaceae bacterium | reverse complement strand
GAAGACGTGGAGAGTGCGGAGTGGGAGGACACCTACGAGATGCTATGCGACCTGGAGCAGCACCCCATCGACATCAACAGCGCCACCCGTGAGGAATTGCTGCAACTGCCTTTCCTCAACGAGCGGCAGGTGGAGGACATCCAGGCATACGTGCATTTCTACGGTGGGATGAAGTCGGAAGGCGAACTGGCCATGGTGCCCTCGGTGGACTACACCACTCGATGCCTCCTCACCCATTTCATCTTCTGCGGCGAGCAGAAACGGACCGATACGTTGCGGTGGAAAGACGTGCTGAAATATGGGCACGGCGACTTGGTGGCCGATGCGAGCATCCCTTTCTACGAGCGGCGGGGCGACAAGGATGGTTATTTGGGATATCCCTACCGCCACACGGTGAGATGCAGCTACAGCTACTCCGACCGCCTCAGAGTGGGGATGCTCGGCGCACAAGATGCCGGTGAACCGTTTTTCGCCAACAAAAACGGGGCGGGCTACGACTACTATTCGTTGTATGCCGAGGCGCACCGCTTGGGTTGTGTGCAGACATTGGTGGTCGGACGCTACCGTGCCTCCTTCGGCATGGGACTGGTGATGGGCAACAGTTTCAGCATGGGCAAGATGTCGGTTCTCACTTCTCTTGGCAGCCGTGCCGGAGGGCTGAGGGCACACACCGCTCGCTCGCCAGGCCGCTACCTTCAAGGGGCGGGTGCCACCGTGCAACTCACGCGGGGACTGGAACTTTCTGCCTGGGGGTCCTGGCGCAAGGTGGACGCCACGCTGCGCCTCGGCGCCGACTCCACCAAAGGCATCTCATCCATAGTGACCGACGGCTACCACCGCACGGCGACAGAGATGGACCGAAAGAACAATGTGAGCGAGGGTGCCGCCGGAGGGCATCTGTCGTGGCGCAAGAACGGTTTCCACGCCGGTGTCACAGCAGCCTTCACCTCCTACGACAAGCCGCTGCTGCCCGACACCTCCGTGAATTACCGTCGGTATTACCCCATGGGCCGTCGCTTTTGGAATGTCGGGGCCGACTACGGCTATACCGGCCCGCGTTTCATCCTGCATGGCGAGACGGCCACCGGCGACGGCGGGGCATGGGCCACCATCAACACGGTGGCGTTCACGCCCTCGCCGCAACTGTCGCTCATGGCCCTCCATCGCTTCTACGGCAAGCGATACAACGCCGTCCATGCCAATGGCTTCAGCGAGGGTGGGGCGGTGCGCAACGAGAGCGGCCTCTATGCCGGGGTGTCATGGCAGGCGATGTCGCATTTGCGCGTGACGGCCTATACCGACTATGCCTATTTCCCTGCGGCGAAATACCAGGCCTCTGTCTCATCGGATGCATGGGACAACCTTGTGCAGGTGCAGTACAATTCCGACCAGCTATCGCTCACCGCACGTTATCGGCTGAAAATGAGGGGGTATGACAATAGCGAGAAAACGGCCCTGCTCACCAAGACGACGCACCATGCTCGTCTTTCTGGCACTTTCACCCAGGGGGCGTGGAGGTTCGGAGCCACCACAGACATGGCTCTTGCACATCACGAGGCAAACAGCAGGGGATGGCTGGTGGGATGCCATGCCACCTATTCACCCCGGTGGATGAAGTTGACGGGCAGTCTGGCCTATTTCAACACGGATGACAGCGACAGCAAGGTGTATGCCTACGAGCAGGGGCTGTTGTATGCCTACTCCTATCTCTCGTTCCAAGGCAAAGGGTTGAGATGGTCGCTCTCGGCACGTGCCGACTTGGGAAAGCGGGTGACGCTGCTGGCACATCTCGCCACCACCGACTACTTGGACCGCGACCACATCTCCACTGGATACCAGCAAATAGACCGCTCCTCAAAAACAGACCTGGCCCTCCAGTTGAAATGGAGGTTCTGAGGAACGATGCCATTATGGATTGCCATGCCTGGAAAGCAGAAGAGAGAAAGGAGACAAGGTGAAATTCCAAGTAAATACCCATTTTTTTTGTCGGTATGAATTTTATTGTCTAATTTTGCACCTTTGTAACAAAAAGTGTAATTATGACCAAAGACCAATCACTTCAAAGTGAGGGCGAGCAAGCCTGTGGAAAGCCGGCGACCTCGCCGTTGCTCAGCCGTACTGAATGCAACCTCATGCGCGGCTTCGCCATCATCATCATCATCATTGACAATTTCGCCCATTTGCTGCGCGGTGTGTTTCTCGATAACGAATACCGTTACAACATAAAAGCGGTGAATGGCTTTCTCAACAACCTGGCGCATCCCGATGGACTGCTTCCTTTCAATATCATTTCCTTTTACTGTCCCTACGGGGTGATGCTGTTCATTTTCTTGAGCGGTTATGGCCTGACGTTGAAATATGAGTTGGGCAATGGCAAGGGGGTGTCCTGCAAGGATTTCATCTTCAGCCATTACAATAAGATGTTCACCATGCATTTGAAAGGTTTGGCTCTCTTCCTTACCTTTTACCTGATTTTCAATCCAACGGAAACCCTGAACGCAGTGTCAGTGTTTCTACAGGCACTACTCGTTGTAAATCTCAGCCCCTATCACATCGTTTATCCGGGAGTCTATTGGTTCTTCGGCATGATCATGGAGATGTATGTCATCTACCGCTTGGTGCTCTACCGTCGCAGTGACACGGTGGCGTGGGTGCTGGTGGTGGTTTCATTGGTGGTGATGGCTCTCTTCAACCCTGTCTCCGCCCGTTTGCTCTATCTGCGCATCAACTGCTTCCTGGCCATCCTCCCCTTCTGCATGGGGGTGCTTGCAGCACGGCACCTGTCCTGAGTTTCATATTGCTCACCCTGGTGAAGTTTAATTTCTACTCATGGCTGATCATGCCCATCTTCGTCGTCGCCACTGCCGTGACAATCGTGAAGATGATGAGCCGCAGCAATTTGCTGAGCGTGATTTTTGGATGGCTTGGTGGCTTGTCGGGCGTCCTGTTTGTCGTGCACCCGTCCGTGCGTGAAATACTTGTTAATCGGGCCAATGAGAGCGGCGACTATGTCGGCGTGTTGTTCCTCTATCTTTTCATCACCTTTGGTTTGAGCATTATGCTCAAGCCGGCGTTCAGCAGAAAGAAGTAAATGTCTAATAATCGTTAAGCATCACGGCCTTTCACTTCGAAGAGTGAAAGGCCGTGATGAGAGTTTTTACGGTGGCGTGAGAGGTCGGTAAACACGAAAGTAGGAGATAAACACCTACGATTAGTGTTTACCTCCAACTCGATTGGGTCGTCATGCTTGGAAAGATGGAGTCAGAAAGATGATAAAGGTGAAATTTCAAGTAAATACATATTTTTTTTGTCGGTATGAATTATATTGTCTAATTTTGCACCTTTATAACAAAAAGTGTAATTATGACCAAAGACCAATTACTTCAAAATGAGGGCGAGCAAGCCGATGGACAGCCGGCAGCCTCGCCGTTGCTCAGTCGTGCTGAATGCAACCTCATGCGTGGCTTCGCCATTATCATCATTATTATCGACAATTTTACTCACTTGCTGGATGGCGTGTTTCAAGACAACGAATATTTTTACAAGATACGTGCGGTGGAGGGCTTTCTCAACAACCTGGCGCATCCCGACGGGCTGCTTCCCTACAACTTCGTATCCTTCTACTGTCCCTACGGAGTGATGCTGTTCATTTTCTTGAGCGGTTATGGCCTGACGTTGAAATACGAACAAGGCAATGGCAAGGGGGTGTCCTGCAAGGATTTCATCTTCAGCCATTACAATAAGATGTTCACCATGCAGTTGAAGGGTTTGGCTCTCTTCCTTACCTTTTGCTTGCTATATAATTCTGCGGTTTCTTTGAAACCCTTGTCGGTGCTCTTTCAAGCTCTTCTTGTAGGCAACCTTAACCCTTATCAAACAATCGAACCGGGACCCTATTGGTTCTTCGGCATGATTATGGAGATGTATGTCATCTACCGCTTGGTGCTTTATCGACGTAGCGACATGGTGGCTTGGGTGCTGGTGGTGGCTTCGTTGGTGGTGATGTGTTTTTTCGACCCCACAGGCGACCGGATGTCCTATTTGCGCATCAACTGCTTCTTGGCTATTCTCCCGTTCTGCATGGGTGTGCTTGCAGCACGACACCTTGACTATAAGTGGCTGTCTCTGCACAAGACTATGGCTTGCTTTGGGTGGTTTGTCCTGAGTTTCATATTGCTCACCCTGGTGAAGTTTAATTTCTACTCATGGCTGATCATGCCCATCTTCGTCGTCGCCACTGCCGTGACA
>CADBBP010000256.1 GCA_902792855.1 uncultured Prevotellaceae bacterium | reverse complement strand
TGCCACTTGTAGGCCGAGCTGCCCTCCATGTACATGTTACGAGCCATCCAGTCGCCACTGCCCTCCACACACTGCGGCCCCCAATGCGCCCAGATGCCGAATTTGGCATCACGGAACCACTCCGGCGTCTCATGGGTCTTCAACGACTCCCACGTAGGCTGGTATTTTCCCGTCAGCATCTGCTCATGCACTTCCGAAACGGGTATCTGAAAGTTGTTCTGAGCCATGGCCGGAAAAAGAGCCGAAAACAAGGCTATAAAAAAGGTGATGTTCTTCTTCATAATGTATGCTAATTTGAGGTACGTTAATCACCGCCAAAGATAATCATTTTTCTGCCGTTTGCAAACGAAAAAGCCATATTTTTCTTCGAGGCAGCCATTTTTACATTACGGCAAGCATGCGATTGGAACAAAGAGAGTGATTTTTCCTAACTTTCTGCCATTTGCATTCAAAGAAAAAAGCTAACTTTGCAGACAAAATGCATCCCACATGCATCACCGATGAACATCACACGATTTCTCAAACTATAAACAACGATGAAGAAACTGCTTTACATACTCGCCGCAATGCTCCTCCCGACAGCAGCATGCGCCCAGAAAGCCTCCTCGGAAAAAGGGATGGGGGCTTACTTGTTCACATTTTTCAACGACCCCACGCACAGCCTGTTCATGGCGGTGAGCTACGACGGATACACCTTCACGGCCGTCAACGACGGCCAACCTGTCATTGCCGGCGACAGCATCGCCGAGCAACACGGCATCCGCGACCCACACATCTACCGGTCGCCGCACAATGGGATGTTCTACATGGCACTCACCGACCTGCATGTCTTCGGCAAACAGCGCGGACTCCGCACCACGCAATGGGAAAGAGACGAGAAATACGGGTGGGGCAACAACCGTGGCCTGGTGCTGATGCGCTCTCGCGACTTGATACACTGGACGCACACGGAGGTGCGCATCGACAAACTCTTCCCCGACGAATTCGGCGAACTTGGATGCGCTTGGGCCCCGGAGACCATCTACGACAAGGATGCGGGCAAGCTGATGGTGTATTTCACCATCCGCAAAACCCCGGGAGGCCGCACGAAAATGTATTATGCATACGCCAATGATGAGTTCACCACGCTAACCACAAAGCCGGAACTGCTGTTCGAATACCCCGACGAAAAGATACAAGTGCTCGACGCTGACATCTGCCCTATGCCCGACGGGAGATATTTCATGACTTACGTGGCACAAGAGAATCCCGGAGGCATCAAATACATGGTGTCCGACCGCATCAACCAATACACCGACTACCACCACGAGCAGATAGACGCCGAGGCGAAGGGGTGCGAGGCACCCAACACATGGAAACGCATCGGTGAGGACAAGTGGGTGGTGATGTATGACATATATAGCACGAACCCGCATAACTTCGGCTTCGTCGAGACCTCGGACTTCAAGACGTTCACTCCTTTAGGCCGCTTCAATGAGGGTGTGATGAAAGCCACCAACTTCTCGTCGCCCAAACATGGCAGTGTCATACACATCAAGCGTTCCGAGGCGCGCAAATTGGAAAAATACTGGAAGAAGAAAAACAAGCAATAAAGACAGAGAAGCATGGCCAGCACCATTCGCCCTGACTTTTCACAACTGCTCCACCTCGTCTATCGAAAGGCCACTGTATTTCGCAACAAGTTCAGGCGGTAGGCCATCAGCCTTCATCTTGCGCGCATTGTCCACATTTGCAGCATACCGACCCTCGGCCAAACCTTTCTCAATGCCCTCGGCCAGACCTTTCTCAATGCCCTCAGCCAGACCTTTCTCAATGCCCTCGGCCAAACCTTCAGCACGACCTTCTGCAAACCCTTGCTTCTTGCCCTTGCGCTCGGCGGTGTTCACCACATTGATCAAGTCGCGATAGACCTTCACGCTCTCCGCGTATTCATCGCGCTCCTCCTTGGTGAGCTTTGCTATCTCCGCCTGCTCGAAGAGGCGGGTGAACACACGCTCCTGCAAGGCCGCCGGACGTTCCAGCAGGCGCGACAGGTTGCGCAGGACATAAAGCCACTTGTCAAACATGGTAGCCAGTTCATCCTCTTTCTTCGTGAACTTGGGCATCTCCAAATAGACGTAGGTGAGCTTGTTATAGAAGACGTGCTTGTCTTCCACGTCCACCAATTTCACTGTGTGATGGTAGCATCCGGGCGAGTACTCATTGTTGGGGAAGACAAAATCGAGGATGCCTACGGTATAGACACTCTTCAGTTGGAAGTCCCATTCCCCGCGTTTGGCCTGTTCCTGAATGGGGAAGGTGGAATAGAATACGCTGCGGTCCTTGAAATAGTCCTGCTCCGCCTTCTGCATCTCCACGATGAAGCGTTCGCCGGAGGCGTTCTCACAATAGACGTCGAAGACGGCCTTGCGGTCTTTCACCCCCGCGCCGAGGTGCTCGGTGTTGCGGTATTTGATGTCGTCTATCTCCTCCTTGCCTTCAAGAAGTGCATTGAGGAAGCTGATGAGCAATTCCTTGTTCATCTCCGTACCGAAGAGCTTTTTGAAGCCGAAGTCGGTGAAAGGGTTGATGTATCTCTCCTTGTTGTCGTCGTATTCCATAACGCTTGCTGATTTGCCCATTTCAGGATATTGGAAACATTTTTCCTTGCAAAGATAGTCATTCCTTTTCTCACTTCCAAGTGGATGGACAACATTTTTTAGTTTGTCTTGAGAAAAGCCAACTCACTCGCCATAACGGTGCAACATACTCACCATAATAGATGCCAATTGGCCGTTTTCAGCCGTATTCAGACTTTTCTTCCAAAAAAAAGACGCATCTTCGCATCATGTTGTAAAAAATGCATTATTTTTGCATCACCAACTATCATTACATTCATGAACAGACTATTATCATTAGCGGCTATTATCCTGACGACAGTTATGGCATCGCACCCGACAGCCTATGGCGGAGAGTTGAAACCCCGCCTCGTGGTATTGACCGACATAGCTCCCGGCAACATCGAGCCCGACGACATGGAG
>CADBBP010000255.1 GCA_902792855.1 uncultured Prevotellaceae bacterium | reverse complement strand
GACAGCAGCCAGCACACACCCTTGCTTGACCCACTGCATGACGGGGTGCTTGGGTGCTTTCCACGCCCTGCCACAGAGAAAGGTCAGCAACAGGAAGTATGCAGCCAGTACATAATAGGGGATGTCATAGTCAGAATAGTGATCGACGATGGTGAAGTCGGGCAGGGCTGCCGCATAGATGTCGTTGAGGTTGGTCTCGTAATAGACGAAGCGGTAAAAGAGCAAGGGGATGAAGACGACGCTCAGCAGCGCCGTCACGCTCAAGATGACTTGCGTGGTGCGGCTGGCCTTTTGCCGCCAGACCAGGCAGCCCATCAGCAACACTGCAAACAACGCATAGACGCCCATCAGGGGATAGCCAACCAAGGTCGCCAGCATGATGAATGTTGCGCGCAACCACTGTTTGTCGGGCAACTTACGGAACGCCCAAAGCAAGGCCGTCCCTGCCGTCACGCCCAAGGTGGCGACATAGAAGAAGCCTCGCAGCTTGATTACATACACCCAGTAACCCAACTGCATGTTGGCCAGCAGCAGGATGGCAACAGGAATTAGTGTCAGCACCCACCATTTCTCAGGGATGCAGAACGCCCGCTTTGTCAGCCACATGAGCAGCAGCCACCAACAGCAAATCAGGACGACGCCCACCCAGGGATAGTAGAAATGCTGGGTGAAGAATGCTCCCAAATAAGAAAGCATGCCACCAGGCACCACCATCTGCTGGTGGAAGAACAAGGAGGTGTTCAGGAAAACGTTGTGTTGCTGCACTTTCCATAGCAGTTTTTTCATTCTGACAATCAATGTTGTTCTAATACTTCCGCAAAGGTACAAATTCTTTTTGGAAGCCACACGTAACAATTCATCGAATATTTTTTTCAACACGAATTTCCGCGAATTAGGCAAAAATTTTTAATGAAATGGATATGAAATCCTGAAGTTTCCCATCTTTTTTATCACGAATTAGAGAATTAAAGAACCAACGACGTACGAAGTGGAAGTCAATTTTCCATTATGATGGAATTTATAGGAATTTGAGATGAAATGACAAGTCATTTCCTAACTCTATTGTGTCATATTCACGTCGCTTGCGACGATAATTCTTCAAAATTCCTTCATAATGGAAAATTCTATAATTCGAAAATTCGTGATAAATAAAACTTTTACATAATTTGTGAAAGTGGGAATTTCAGTAGATAATATGGCTTTAAAATGAATTTCCGGGCGGCCAAGAGCCGCCCGGAAATGTTTACCCCTGAAGAGAAGGCTTATTTCACCTCATATTTCTTGCCGTTTCTGACATAGATGCCGGGCTGCAACTCGCCCTCCATCTTCATGCCTTGGAGGTTGTAGATGGCATCGTCGGCGGGCGTTGTGACTGGTGCGGAGAGGATGCCGTCGTCCTCGAACATTCCCTCGTTGGCACCCGCACTGCTGGCACGGACGGCACGGATGGGCAGACCGAGGCGGCGCTCTGCCTGTGTCGATTTGGTTTTGGCCGACGTGCTGGTACGCTCCAAGTAGAGTGCGCCGGACTTGTAGGCCACGTTGTTCACCAGGTCCTTGCGGCTCGACCACAGGTAGGTCTGCTCACCGGCCTTGATGAGCGAGCCACCATCCTTGTAGCCCGTCATGGGGAAGAAGATGCTTTTGCCATTGGGGCCGGTTAAGTTCAGACCCTTCTCGCCATTCACCGTGGCGAACGACAGTTTGCACTGGTTGAGCAATTCCACGATTTGCGCCACGGTGGGCATCACCCATTCGCTGCCCCAGTTGGCAGTGGCGGCGTCGTAGGCCGTGCCGGCGATGCTGTTGCCAAGGTCAACCACCGACGACGAGGAGCCATTGCAATACTGGTAGGTCGCCCAGCTGTAGGTGCTCTTCGGCTTCGTCTCGCCCCATGCGTAGTAGTTGCCGTAACCCTCGGGAGAGGTGGCCCCCACGTTGCAGGTGGCCCACAACGTCTTGCTCGTCAGGCCGAGGTCCACGTACTCGTGCGTGGGTGGAGTGACAGGGCCTGAGCCGCCAAGCACAATTTCCACAATCTTTGAGACATCGGTGACGGATATGCTGCCGTCGTTGTTCACGTCGGCGTTCGCGACGAAGAAGACTGCCGGGGTGTTGCCCAGCACGTACTCGGTGATGAGGGAGGCATCAATCACCGTGATGACGCCGTCGTGGTTGACATCGCCCATGGCATATTGCGAGGTGGGCGTGGAAGCGGTTCGCACGGCACGGACGTTGACGCCAGTGCGGCGCTGGATGACGGTGGTCTTCTTCGTGCCATCGTTCTTGATGTATAAAGCGTTGGCATTCCGGGCATTGCTCGCGTCAACCTCTGAAGACCAATAGTAGGCTAAGGTAAAGCCGCCACCTCCAAGATTTCCGTCTGCACTATATCCAAGGAAGGGCAGGAAGATGCTCTTGCCGTTTGGCCCGGTGACGGTGTAGCCACTCTCACCATCCACCGTGGCAGCCTTGAAAGTACACTTGGCAACAAGTTCATCCCATTGCGCCTTGGTGGGAAGCGACCAGTCACTGCCCCACCAATCTGTGGCCACGTCGTATTTTGTTCCAGCGATGTTGCTGCCGATGTTCTTCACCGTGGAAGCCGTTCCATTGGCGTGTTCATAGTCACTCCAAGAATAACCATTCCCTGTATCATTGTCTTCTAAATTGTAAGCCAATTTAGTTTCTTTCTCTCCCCATGCGAAATGGGCAAAGTTTTCATATTCGGGTTTATCCCAATTTATGCTTTCTGAAGAATAACCATACAATTGAACACTTCCAACATTATGTGTTGCCCACAATGTCTTGCTCGGCAGCCCCAAGTCCACGTATTCGGGGTCAGGGGCTTTGAAATATCCCCCCTCAATATTGAAGGTTTTTTGACGGCCAAACGGATCCCAATTCATTAGATAATCAAAACCTACCGCGACTCCACATACCAGTTCGCAAGGGGAGGATGCCGTGCCAACGCCATTGAACGTGGGTGGTCCCGATAGCATGGTTTTATTCACGGTAAGACGCTTCAATTGCTTGCAGCCGTTGAACATGGATGTGGTAAATCCCCATTCGTAATTTTTGACAATATAAGGAATTTCATCTATCCCCTGCACCGTTTGTGGGAAATTAACTTTAGAAATGTCGAGACTTTCCAATTTGCTGCAACCAGAAAACATCTCTCTCATTCCTATTGGGTATGTTTCATAATTCACTAAATGTTCTTCGTAATAAGAAATATCTTCTATAGTAGGTTTGAAATTGCTCAAGTCCAAACTTGTCAGACTGCTGCAACCGCTGAACATTCCCTTCAACATGTATGCTTTTGTACTACCGAAGCTGCTCAGGTTGATGCTTGTGAGTCCCGAGCAACCTTTGAACATACCGTCCAACCTTTCAACATTGGAGATGTTCAAACCACTCAAGTCCAAGGTTTTCAGGCTTTTGCAGTTTTGAAACATATTGGTCATGATAGTCACTTCGCTGGTGTTGAGGTATTTCATACCCGTGATGGAGGACAACTTGGTCATGCCGTCGAACCACTTGTAGCAGCTGGTGGGTCTTACATACTTGAAATTCTCCTTGAACTCCACTTTGGTGACCGACGTAGCTTTACTGCTCCATCCCGGGGTTGCAGTGCCGCTGCTGAGTCTGTAGCACTCAAAGGTTTCCGACCAAATCATTTCAGCCCATTCGGGGTTCTCGTAATAGAATGACAAGGCCCCATTGTCGAAGACTGCGAAAGGCCGCCTGATGGCATCGATGAAATAGCCGCCCTTCCACAACATGTAATTGGCGGTGAATGTTGCGTTGGAGGGGA
>CADBBP010000254.1 GCA_902792855.1 uncultured Prevotellaceae bacterium | reverse complement strand
CAGTTACTATATCATGACTATAGATAACTGCACAGATGTGGTTTTCGAGGGGTGTGAGTTCCATCATAACAAGGAGTTTTCGCTCATCAACATCAAGGAATGCAAAAACGCCAGGCTCGCAAGATGCTACATCCATGACAACCAAGGCCCCCTCTTCAATGTAAGGTCATGCACCGTGGGCGTGGCTGACTGCAACATCGACCACCACCCCCATAGTCTTGGAACCACCAACCAACTGCAAGTGACAGCAACGCAGTGGGTCAACTCCTCTGGCGATAACGAGGCATTTGAATAAAAGCAGAAATCCCACCTCCGAGGAGGTGGGATACTGTTGTTTGTTTGGAATAGTCTGTTTAAATTGATGCCTTAAGCTTCGGGTATGACGGACACCACGCTCTTGTCACGAGAGCCTTTGTGGAAATTCACCACACCATCTACCAATGCGTAGAGAGTGTCGTCTTTGCCTATGCCTACATTGGCGCCGGGGTTGTGCTTCGTGCCGCGCTGGCGAACGATGATGTTGCCTGCGACCACTTTCTGTCCACCCCAAATCTTCACGCCGAGTCGCTGCGATGCTGACTCGCGGCCGTTCTTAGAACTACCTACACCTTTTTTATGTGCCATTACTTGGTTCTCCTTTTTTAGCCGATGATTGATTTGATTTCTACTTGAGTAAACTGGGAGCGATGGCCCCTCTTCTTGCGATAGTCCTTGCGACGCTTCATCTTGAACACGATTACTTTGTCGCCTTTCACCAGTGGTTGCAGCACTTCGCACACCACCTTCGCACCCGAGATAGTCGGAGTGCCTACGGTCACTGCTCCATCATTGTCGAGAAGGAGCACATTCTCGAACTCAACAGTCTGGCCTTCTTCCACATCTTTGATGTGGTGAACAAAAAGCTTCTTGCCCTGTTCGGCCTTGAACTGCTGACCCATCATTTCTACAATTGCGTACATTGTTGGTTGTATAACAGGTTGTTCCGCAAGGCGGTCAGCACCGCGCCGACACTTCTTTGAGCCTCCACGGAGTAAATCGGACGCAAAATTACTACTTTTTCTTCATATACAGGGGCATGCCAACTTCCTATTTTTGATTATTTAACAGTTTTTAAGGGGTCCTGTAGTCATTGTATCTACTCAGCGAATATTTTCAAGGAGTGCCCTAACGGGCAGAAATCTTACAAATCAATTCAAATCTGACAAATCTATCTATTTTTCACCTTAGAAATTTGTTTGATTTGTAAAGATTTGAAAGATTTGACTTCATCGACCGTTGGTTCTCGCCGTAGGCGACCCAAAACGATGATTCGCTGAACGGTTACTACTTATTCAACCATGATGGTGGCTTCTGAGGGAGGAAGAGCACCCTTGGCGTCCCTCACCCGGAGGGTGAGCGCACCCTTCTCATGCGAAGACTGCACCACCACCACTAATTGGCCGTGGAACAGGCGCATGGTGGGAGTGGTGAAAGGTTCAAGTGAAGTGGCGTCACCATTGCAAGCTGCCTTGAAGCGACCAGCGCCTTCCACCTCGAACACCAACTGATTGGAGGCATCGGGAAGAAGTGTGCCAGCATCGTCAACAAGGCTGACCGTCACAAACGAAAGGTCGTCGCCATTGGCCGACAAGCGATTGCGGTCACAGGAGAGTCGGAGGGCAGAGGGCTTGCCAGCTGTACGCACCGTCTGTTCGCCAACTGCCTTGCCTTGGTCGTCGTAGGCCACCACGCGAAGTTCGCCAGGCTCGTAGGTCACATCGTTCCAACGCAGGCGATAGCGGTCGAGGCGGGATGAGGGGTCTTTGAACAAGCGGCCCTGGCTCTTGCCATTGACAAACAACTCGGCCGAAGGGCTGTCGGTATAGCAATACACGGGTGTCACCTTGCCTTCGCGGCCAGGCCAAGTCCAGTGAGGCAGCAGGTGCAGCGTGTGCGATTCTTTGTTCCATTTGCTGCGATAGAGCCAGTAACGGTCTTTGGGAAGGCCGGCAAGGTCGCAGATGCCGAAATAACTGCTGCGGGAAGGCCAGTACTCATCGTATGGAGTGGGTTCGCCAAGGTAGTCGTAGCCCGTCCACACAAACTCGCCTATCACCCAAGGATAGTCGTCCTGCATCCGCCAATCGTCGTCGGGAAGGTTGCTCCAAGAACAATATTCCGTGTCGTAGCTCGAGCATTGACCATCGGGATAGACGGCATGGTTGCTCACCTCTACGGGGAATTTGTAAACACCCCTGGAACTGACCGTTGATGCCGTTTCCGAGCCAAGGAGGAACCCCTGGGGCAACTGCTTGATGTTGTTTTCATACTTCTGGACACGATAGTTGAAGCCGGGAACGTCCATCACTTGGGCGAAACCCGATTTCAAGGCAGCCTCCGCACGGTCCATGCCCTGGGTTACAGGGCGGGAGGGGTCCAGGCGGTGGCAGATGTCCTGAAGATGGCGGGAAATCTCACGCCCCTCCTCGCTCCATTGTTCGGGTATCTCGTTGCCGATGCTCCACATCACGATGGAGGGGTGGTTGCGGTGGTTGAGCACAAGGTTTTCGATGTCGCGGTCCGACCATTCCTTGAAGAAGCGGGCGTAGCCGTTCTTGCACTTGGGATAAATCCACATGTCAAAACTCTCCGCCATCACCATCATACCCATGGAGTCGCACACCTCCATCTGCAGGGTCGAGGGCATGTTGTGCGCCGTGCGGATGGCATCGCAGCCCATCTCCTTCATCATGCGTATTTGGCGGATAAGGGCGGACTTGTTCACAGCGGCCCCAAGGGGACCGAGGTCGTGGTGGAGACACACGCCCTTGATTTTACGACTCACGCCGTTCAGGGCGAAGCCATGTTCCTTGTCGGCAGTAATGGTGCGGATGCCTACCTTGAGCGATTTGCTGTCGAGCAGCTGCAGGTCACGGTAGAGCTTCACTTCCAACGTATATAAATAAGGTGTCTCCGCTCCGGTGTCCATAATTGTGCTTTTTTCACGTCCATGCGGTCCGTGTGAAGACCGTCGGCCCCCAAGGGAGAGTGGACGGAGGCGATGAAGAAACCACGGGCGTCGAGAAGCGTGAGGTCGATGGAAAGTCCGGTGGGGGCGGCATCACGAACACCTGCTGTCACTTCCACCTCGGCCTTGCCGTTCTCGATGGAAAGGGTGCGGAAATAAGTGCGCCAGTCGTCGAGCATCGCGTCGCCGCCGACGATGAGCTTCACAGGACGGTAGAGCCCCCCGCCGGGATACCAGCGGCTGCTCTCTTCAACGTTGTTCAAACTCACCTCGATGTCGTTATTGCCAGCACGGAGGTAGGAGGCTACGTCCAACCGGAAAGCGTTGTACCCATATTTCCATCCGCCGGCGTCATGGCCGTTGACTGTCACTTGCGGTTCGCTCATCGCACCGTCGAAGACCAACAAGGCGGAGGCCGGACGCGTGGAGAGGTTGACCGATGTGCGGTAATAGCCCTTGCCTATCCATGGAAGGGCACCCGAACGCCCTGACTTCTCTGTCTTTTCCTTCTCGCCGTTTTGCTCTATCGCAACAGTCTGCAAGTCCCAGCGTTTGTCAAAGGGGCCGCTGATGGCCCAGTCGTGTGGCACACTCACTTCCTCCCAAGACATCTTGTCACGAGAGAACTGCCAACCCTCACTGAGAATGATTTCCTTGCGCTGGCCATGGCATAGGAAAGGAACCAGCAGCAACAACATGCATAGTTTGTTTCTCATCTTTGTACACTTTTTTTGATTTATTGTGCAAATATACACATTTTTCCGCAAATGCCACTTGTGTGACAAAGGAAATTTCATTTTCCTTGTTTTTTCCACTTGGCACGTTTTTTGATGCATTCAGGGCAAAAAAAGGAGGTTTAATCATGGCATTCATAGACTATTACAAAATACTGGGGGTGGACAAGAACATACCCCAGAATGAGGTGAAAAAGGCTTATCTCAAAAGAGCCAAGCAGTTTCATCCAGACTTGCATCCCGACGACCCCAAGGCGAAGGCGAAGTTCCAAGCTTTGTCGGAGGCTTACGAGGTCATCGGAGACCCGGAGAAAAGGGCCAAGTATGACAAGTATGGAGAGCAGTGGAAGCAAGCAGAGGCCTTTGAGAACGCCGGTGCCGGCGCCGGACAATACTGGCAGTCGGGTGGGGGAGGCGGTTCGCCTTTCGAGGGCTTTGACTTCTCTGCATTTACCGGTGGTGGAGGTGGCTTCAGCAGCTTCTTCGAGCAAATCTTCGGGCAAAGAGGTGCCTCGTCCAGGCAAAGGGCGTCCAAGCAGACCAACACGGGGGATGTGTCGGCCAATATGGACATCGACCTCTATACGGCTCTTCTTGGAGGCGAGGTGGTCGTGACACTCAACAACGGCACCAAGGTGAAGCTCAAGGTGAAGCCGGAGACGCAAAACGGCACCAAGGTGAGACTCAAGGGGAAGGGCCTCGACCGGGGAAACGGCACCTGCGGAGACCTTATCATCACCTACAACGTGAAACTCCCCACCAACCTCTCCGAGCGACAAAAACAACTCCTCATGCAAATGAGGATGGGATAATCAAAGTGCCCCTCCCATTCGGGAGGGGTCTTTTATTTCGTCGTGGTGATACCCCAGTAACTGAAATCGATGGCTTTCATCTCCACTTTATCCTCAATGCCATCAGGGAGGTTGCAGAAGAAGTCGATGCCCGTTCGCTCCTCAAGTTCGTCGATGGTGATGGCATAGTCGCCAAGATTCTTGTTGGAGTCGGTAATGTCCCGATGCTCCGTCCACAACCCCATGGCCGTGTACTCATTGGTGGCTTTATCGTAGGCTAAAACAGCCATGTAGAAGTATTTGGGCACAATCAGCCTGTCGTTGCATTTCACGTCAAGTATCTGGTCGCTGCGGATGGTGGCGGCTTTCACCACGTAGAGCGTGTCGCATTTGTCGGCCCATACGCGTATCTTGTCTTCCAACCGCGCCCACAGGCCGTTGTTGTGATTCTGGTATTGAGGCTGCATGTTGCTCAAGAAGAACGTCTGGGAGTTCTGCTCTTGCGAGCACAGGCGGTCGGCAGAGGGACAGAGGTGACCGCGGGAGAAGCCGGAGCCGCTGTAGTCGGAGAGTTTGGAACGATATTGAACAGGGATTTCGGGGTCTTCCCTGAAAGCGTCCTTGCGGGTCACATTTTTCATACTGTTGCCGGCATGCATCTGATAGCAGGTCCAGCGGTTG
>CADBBP010000253.1 GCA_902792855.1 uncultured Prevotellaceae bacterium | reverse complement strand
CATGACAAAAAAAACAACTCATCCCCCATTGGCCGCCCTTCTTCTCTTGTCGGCCATGATGTTTCCCTTTTCCGCCCAAGCGGACATCTATCCCTTGAGCAATAGCGAACTAAGTGCGAAAATAGCTGCTCATGCGCAACTCACGGACGTGCCCACCATCTACATCGACATCCCGGGCATCACCACTGAAAATGAGTTGTCCAGCCAACTGTACAAGGACCGCAGCACCAACTATGCCCCCTATCTCACGGCCACCATCACCGTGGTGGACAACAGTGCGGAGGGCAGCCCCGGCCACTTGGAGAATTTCACCGACCAGGTGCAAATCAAAGTCAGAGGAAACTCCACCTCCAACTCATACATCAAGAAACTTCCCTACAGGCTGAAATTCGCCAGCAAGAGCACAGCCCCCAACGGCGTCGCCCACAAGCACGACCTCTTGGGATACGGTTATTCCAAGCGCAATTGGACGCTGCTGGCAAATGCCGGTGACAAATCGATGCTGCGCAACGCCGTGACCTATCACTTAGGGCGTTACGTGGGCATGCAGTTCTGCCCCGGTTACAAGTTTGTGGACCTTGTCATTTCAGGCATGTACCGCGGCACCTACCAAGTGAGCGACCATCCGGAAGTGGGCACCGACCGTGTGGAGATAGACGAGGCCACAGGATGGCTCATGGAGCATGTCAGCTGGACAAACATGGCCGAGGAGCCATACATCCCCGGCTACCCCGAATCGGTATGCATCAAAAACCCCGACGCCGACGACTTGACGGAAGAAGAACTGACACAGCTGAAGAGCGACATGAGCAGTTACCTCACTACTTGGCGCAACGGCTTCACCTCCGGCAACTGGAGAAGCTACAACGATGTCGTTTCTTTCATCAATTATTACATTGCCACCGAGATTACCGGCGACTGGGATGCCTATTTCGTGTTCAAGACGGCCAAAGAAGCCAACAGCGACAAAATGCTGTGGCCCATGCTTTGGGACAAAGACCTTGCTTACGGCAACTGGACTGACAACACCCAACTGGTGGAATATTTCAATGACAATGCCAATTTTGCCAAATACTTCACCGACAACGGCGGACTGTTGGAGAACAAATGGTTCCTGAAACTTGCCAAGGAAAAAATCGATGCACTCATCGAAGACGGCCTGGCCGACAAACTCTGCGCAGACATTGACCGAATAGCAGCAAGCATAGAAAGCACCCGTCTGCAAAATTATGCAAAATATACATACGCCCTGACATCTGCAAGCGTTGGTGAGCGCTATCTATTCCCTGAATACGAAACCCATGTCAGCACACTGAAGGAGTGGATACGCTCCCGCATACCGACGGTGCAAAGTGAACTTCAAAACCGCATCGACGCCGTGGGTGGCGTGGACGACTTGGAAGGCGGAGAAGGCGGTGAAGGTGGCGAGACAGTCACCGAAGGACTCACCTACTTAGGGCAAGGTGTGAAATGGAACGCCGGGGAATATGTCTATACCTACCAAGGCAGCTCGAACACCATGCTCGAAGAAGCCGTGCTTACCATCAGTTTCGACCAAACCTCTGTCAACTACTATGGATTATATGTGGACACCCAACCATACAATGAATGGAAAAGTGCCTATTGGCCCTCCGTACTCCCCATCACCATCACCCTCACCGCTGAAGACGTGGCCACACTGAAGCAGAACGGCTACAAGTTTACGATTGTCACCCGCGAAGCCACCGTCAGCTCCGTCACCCTCACCGGCGGCATTGGCGGCGGTGGTGGCGGTGATGAACCAGTAGTGCGCGGCCAACTCACCGACGTGCCCACCATCTACATCGACACGGAGGGTGGCGCCGCCATCAACAGCACGGATGCCTACACCCCCGCCTCCATTCAAGTGTTTGATGACAACGGCACGCTGAGCGAATTCACCGAGGAGATGGGCAACCTCTCCATCCGTGGGCGTGGCACTACATCGTGGACGAACACAGACAAGAAGTCCTACCGTCTCCGCTTCATCCAAAAGCACAAGCACGACCTGACGGGCGGCGGCTATGCGAAGCGCAACTGGACACTCCTCGCCAACGCTGGCGACAAGAGTTTGCTTCGCAACGCCCTCACCACGGAACTTGGCAAGGCCGCCGGCCTGCCCTTCACCCCCGGCTACTGCTTCGTGGACCTCTTCCTCAACGGCGAATACCAAGGCACCTATCAGGTGTCGGACTATGTGCAGGCCGATGCCGACCGCGTGAACGTGGACGAGGACACCGGTTGGCTGTTGCAGATGAGCAACGAGGACGAGATAGACCAAGCCAACGACCTCTTTGTCGCCGGCAACTCCACGACACCTTGGTTGAACATCAAAAACCCAGAGCCCCTGAACAGCGAGGACGAGACAAGCCTCAAGAGCCGCGTGAGCACCTTCTTCACCCAACTATGGTCTGACAACAGCGGAGCATACCTCGACCAGAGCACCTTCGTCAACTGGTACATCTGCTCTGAGATTTTGGGCGGTTACGAGTCGCTCTCCTCCATTTTTGCCTACAAGGAAGATGCTGGGGAGACGCTCTTCTTTGGTCCGTTGTGGAACAACGAATTGAGCTACGACAACTCTGCGGCGCAGCACATGAGCAGCAGTGCCCTGATGAGCGACATCAACACCGCCAACTCCTACGAGGGCCTCATCTTCAACAGTGCCAAGGCTGCCGCATGGAAAGACAAGCTCAAAGCATTGTGGGAGCAGGAGTGGTTCCGCACCGCCGTCTCCACCCGCTGGAACGAACTCTACAAAGGTGGCACGGGCGACTTGCTTGCCACCCTCCTCTCCAAGGTCACTACGATAGAGCGGCGTCTAAAGCAGACCCAAGCCAAGAATTTCGCCCCCGCCGATGATGGTGGTGCCGGCTGGTCGCTCACTGGTGCCGGCTTGACAGGTGTGAGTGCGGAGAGCACCTACACCAGCCATGCCGAGGCTGTGTCCCAAGTTCGCACCTACCTTGGCGAGCGCTTCACCTACTTGGACAACAAGTTTGCAGCCTTGGCAAACGGCATGTCGGCCAACGTGCTTCCCGGCGACGCTAACGATGACGGCATGGTCAGCATCACCGACGTGACCTACATGGTGGACTACATCCTCGGCAATGGTACGGACAAGTTCAACCTGAAGAACGCCGACGTCAACGAA
>CADBBP010000252.1 GCA_902792855.1 uncultured Prevotellaceae bacterium | reverse complement strand
TATACCTTTGCACCGCAAAATCGGGATGTAGCGCAGTTGGTAGCGCACTACGTTCGGGACGTAGGGGTCGGGCGTTCGAGTCGCCTCATCCCGACTTTTTAAGAGTCAAGTATCTAAAAAACAGGCACTTGGCTCTTTTTATTTGCCGTTTTTGCACAACCGAAACACCGTTTTGGGGCAAATATCACCCGATGATGTATTTACTGC
The DNA here is from genome assembly GCA_902792855.1 of uncultured Prevotellaceae bacterium. Classification (GTDB taxonomy): domain Bacteria; phylum Bacteroidota; class Bacteroidia; order Bacteroidales; family Bacteroidaceae; genus Prevotella. The sequence goes on along the minus strand of CADBBP010000252.1, from coordinate 5,457 downwards.
CCGGAATGAGCGAGATGAGTTTGGTGGTGGCTGCACAACACAGGAACGTGAGCATTCCGATAGCGGGAATGGCCAGCCATACGGGCAGCAGCGGATGGGCCACATCGCCGCCGATGAGCCATTCTGAAATGAATGTGAGGAAGAAGATGTGCATCAGATACATGCCGAAGGTCAACTTGGCCAGGCCGTTAATCCATCGTGGAGCCTTCTGGATGCAGGAGAACAGCAGGAAGGAGCCGAAGGTGGCAAGCAGCACATTGGGCGTGCAGAACTCCCACGACCATTCCATCATCGGAGTATCCATCTGCACACCCGGCACGGCCTTCCACCAGAAACTCCAGGCTGTGAACAGGCCGCCAACGATGAAGCAGACAGCCCCCACGGTCAGCCTCTTCCGGTTGCTCCATTTCAGGTGTACACGGATATAGTGAGCCAATACGAGATAGCCTAAATAGCCAGAGCAGTACCACAAGGCGGAATAGTTGTTCCAAAAACATTCGCCCCATAGTTCTGGTGATACGAAGCGATGCAGCCAAGGGGTGAGCGTTGAGAAGGCAAAGAAGCCAAGAAAAATCAGTTCGTCCTTCGCGCTGACCTTTTCGAGCCAAGGCGACACCACGGGGATGATGAGGTAGATACTGATGAGCGGATACATGAACCAGAGATGGCCTCCCCACAGCGGGAAGTTGAAGGGCACCATCTTCAACTGCTCGATGGCTTCGTCCCACGTCAGGCCTCCCCAAGTGGCTGGCAAGAGCGCATAAAGCACCAGAAAGCATGCGAAGGGCGGCAGGATGCGCAGGAAACGCCGATGGTAGAACTGGCTCATCGTCATGCCCTGTTTCATCGGCACCAGCAGGAAGGCCGAGACAATCATGAACAGGGGCACGGAGATGCGCCCGAAGAAGCCATCATAGACCGACACCCAAAGGCGGTTGTCCTCATTGACCACCTGGGAGACAGGCCCCATGTTATAAAACTGCTCACTGGCGTGAACCACCATCACCAGCAGACAGGCAATCACGCGGATGTAATCTACAAATGCTATACGTTCTTTCATTTGATTTTCAGCTCCATTACTGAAGTTTCCCACCTTTTCTATCACGAATTTTAGAATTTTAGAATTAAAAAATTTTCTTTATGATGGTATTTATAGGAATTTGAGACGAAATGGCAAGCCATTTCCTGCTTTTCCTTTCTGGTGCATGGAGAATTCCCGTCGCGTAACTGTTCAGCGATTATTATTTTCTAAATTATAAGTTTGACCCATTTTGAACCGCTATAAGCATAAATTTATGAATAATTATATGGAAATTATATGTTTTATGATATTCGCTGAATCGTTACCCCGTCGCTTGCGACGGATAATTCTTGTTAATTCTTTCATTGACCATAAATTCTAAAATTCTTAAATTCGTGATAAATAAAACTTTACGCTATTTTTGAGGGTGGGAAACTTCAGTCTATTATTATGATTGATAGTAGTCGAGGTATTGCTTTGCGGTCATTCCTGTAACGCGCTTGAAATAGCGGTAGAAAGACGTGGGTTCAAAGAAGCCGAGCATGTAGGCCGTTTCCTGAAGTGTCGGCGTGGCACCTATCTCAATGAGGCGCTTGGCCTGCGCTATCACGTATTGCTCTATCCATTCTATCGGGGAGATGCCGCCGGTAGCATCGCGAATGGCTTTGCTCAGATACTTGGGGGTGAGGTTCAGCAGACTGGCATAGAACTTCACCTCTCGCGACTCCCGATAGTTTTTCACCACCAAATCACAAAATTTGCTGTAAATCTCCACATGTCTGTTCTCTGACCATTGCTTGTCTTGGTCGCGGCGGTAGCAATTGAGGAGTTCATAGCCTACTGCCAACTGCGCCAAGAGGGTCTGGTAACGGTGGGGCATTTCCTCGTCGGTGTGGCTGGCAATGACAGCGAGCATGTCCACGATGGCAAGCAGATGGGCGGCCTGCTCGTCAGTCAGCGAACAAACGGGGGCATAGTTGTATTTCTCGAAGTCGTGGCTGAAGGTGCTGAAACGCAGGTCTTCGAACATCTTCGGTGAGATGAAGAGCAGGGTGTAGGAGAAGTCGTCCGTACCCTCTATGGGGTGCATGATATGGCCAGGCATGAAGATGGTCAGGTCGTTCCGATGATGCGTGATCTCCCGCATGTCGTACATCGCCCTGGCACTGCCGCTCAGACAAAGGGTCATGATGATGTGGGGAAAGACAAAGTCTCCATTATCTACGAAAGCTTTGTTTACCTTGCGCACAATCAGGATGCCTGCGCACAATCAGTATGCCCGACTCCTCGATATCCTTTATCAACTGTTCCCTATGGGTTATCACTATCGGGGAAAGAATCTTTGTTTGCATGTAGATAAATCCTTTTTGTATGCAAAAATAATGCATTTTTGAGGATTCTGCAAGAAAAAAGCGACTTTTTGCCATGAAAAAAGCCCAAATTGTTAGTTATTGGATGTTATAAATAGCTTACCTTTGCACCATCAAAAAACTTTCAATATTTTATAACCCAACAACAGAAAAAGAATTTACTAATTTCCGTTCTGCTCCTGTTAGTGGGAGTGAACATGCAAGCACAGTCTGTCGCTACCGAACAGATGGACGAGCGGTTTAACGACGGGACCAAGATGCCTTTCGGCTGGTTTGCCGAAGGCTGGAAAATTGAAGATGGCAAGGCCAAGGCTGAGGCCACCGACGATTCTTCGGGTTTCAATTTCGACCCGAGCACCATGGGCAACGGCAATGACCCGACGCAAGAGGGTTCTCCTAACATGATGAATGGCATGGGTGGCATGTTTGGCGGGCCACGCTACAGAACCTATCTGCTCACGCCGCCCGTGAGAGTGAAGGAGGGCGAGAACTTGGTGTTCAGCGCCAGGAAGCCCAAGGCCGATGACAGCGGCGCGGGCATACCTCGTTCTCGTCATGAAGGGCCAGTTGGACCTGAGCGCCACCAACGTCACCCTGTCCGACAGCATTGCTGACGACGAGCAGAACGTGGTCTATAGTTTCGAGGACTGGTTCTTTGATGACAAGTACACGCCCGCAGGAAAATGGAAGGCCACCTTCCGCAGTATTTCCGACGTGGAGGCCGACACGATGAACATCTACGGCATGCGCGACGATGGCTCCTGGGCACGCTTCCAGTCGGAAGAAGGCGTGGAGCAGCACAGCCTGCCTGCCTTCCGTGGCTATTTCGAGTCCGATGCTCCCTTCCAACCTGCACCAATGAAGCGTGCTCCCGCCCTGCCCGGAACTTACAAGACGATGTTGGAGAAATTCAACCAGCAGGGCACCAACGCCGGCGAGGATGGCAGCAAAGAGGAAATGGACTACCAAGGTGACATCCCCTTTACACAAAGCGCTCCCAGCGGCATCGAGCCCATCATCCGAACAATCGATGCCAACGGCACCAACCGCTACTTCGACCTGCAGGGCCGCATGCTCAAAGGCAGACCCGACAAGGGATTATTTATCGAGAATGGCAAAAAGATTATCAGATAAGTAGATAGATAATTTCAACTTGAAAACGCAGCATCAATGCTCATCGCATGGATGCTGCGTTTTTTAGGCTTGAGGAACACTGAAGTCACGTCAAGACGACGGATGACTACAAATTTCCATTGCCAGCAGGTTCATCTGCCGGCAATGCTCTGAGGTGATTTTCTTCATTTCATTATGGTGCTCCCAAGGGGCAAGCATCAACAGCCGGCCTCGGGCACAAGCATCAAACTGTTCGCCTTGGGGTTTCGACAACGGAGTGAAGCCATTCTCCATGATGACGATGGTGGGCAGGTTCGCGTCAAAGGCAGCCCGCATCACATGCTTTTCGCCAGGGGAGATGGCGGGCGACACGAGGACGGCGCCTTGTCGGGCGGCCTCCAAGTAGCGAGCGGTCTCTGCGGCGATTTCGCTGTCGCTCAGTCGCCTGGACACGCGCACAGCCATTCGTTTCGGGGCGGCAAGTAATTGGCGGTTGCCTATGCCGCTATAGGTTTGCGAGCCTATTTGCAAGCCAAAGAACGGCCGCAGCCAGTCAGGCCGGGCGCGTTTCATCAGCAAGCGGCGAGGATTGTCGCGCAAGTAGTTTTCCCATACGGCAAGCTCATCATAGGAGCGGAGGATCAAGTCGTTATAGCCCTTCGCAAACAGCGGCCGATAAGGCTGGGAGCCATTTCGTGAAGGCAAAGCCTTCACCTGCGGAGAAGCCGCCAAGCCCTTCTCCCCCATCATTCGCCTGTTCTCCGTAAGGAGCGGCTCCGCCGCTTCCCTCCTCTCCCCCATCGTTCGCCTGTTCTCCGTAAGGAGCGGCTCCGCCGCTTCCAAAGCCAGCCCCGCTTCCGCCCCTGCCAGGGCTTTTTGCGCCTTTCTGCACCCAGCTTTGAATCCAGAAATCACCTGCCCCAGGTGTACCGGCAGTCGTTCTTTGACGAAGAGTATCCCATGCAAGTGGTCGGGCATCATCTGCACGGCCCTCACCTCAATCTGAGGGAAATATCTGCTGATGCCCAACCATTCCCTCTCCACGGCCTGTCCCAGCGCCGAAAGTTCGATACGCGGTTCATTAGAAGTGCCTCGCTCAGCAAAGGGGTCGCCCACGAGACGACCGAAGACGGGGTATCGTCCCTCCACCACCATGGTGACCATGTACATCCGGCGTTCAGTGTAGTCGTGATGGCTGTCACGGCGTGTCATCGAAGCCTTTTTCTCCCCGGCATGGTTCTTCTTCGATATCACTTGTTCCTCGGTCATATCTTCAAGGTTTTAGAAAGTTCAAAAAGCTTTGAAAGCATGTTGATAATCCCCTTAGCTCCCCCATCATTAGCCTCTCCCCCATCGTTGGTCGGTTCTCCGTAAGGAGCGGCTCCGCCGCTCCCCCCTTCCCCATCGTTGGCCCCCCATCATTAGTCAGTTCTCCGCAAGGAGCGGCTCCGCCGCTCCACTCCCCCCTCCATCAAGCCCTGTTAAAACTTATATCTCAATCCCCCGCAAATCGTGCCTTTCTCACCCAGTCCCAGCTCGGCGAAGCCGCGTAATTTTCCCCCGAACTCAATCCCCAAAGCCGTGGCTTGGAACATGAACGACGTCAGCGTCTCATCCTTTGCCTCGGGGTCGGCCTTTTTCAAGTCATCGCTACAAGAGAGGGAGAGGAAACACCTACCTCATGTTTCCAATCCTCTTGTGCATTCACACTCACTGTCGCCATTATGGTTGCGACCACCATTACTAAAAAAGCTTTTTCATAATTCGATTTTTTTGTGTTGTATAATGAAATTATATCCTACTTATAGTTCCATCCCGCATGCAAAGGTATGCTCTTTTGAGGAGATTCTTCGCAATGTTGCCCACTTTTTTCAATCAAGCAGGCCTTTCCCTTGCTTTCTTACGATGATAAATCCACATGATTAGTCACTCATAGGTGCACAAAAAGCAGGT
>CADBBP010000251.1 GCA_902792855.1 uncultured Prevotellaceae bacterium | reverse complement strand
TATTGTTCATAAAGCCCAAAAGAAGATTCTGCTCCTCTGGATGTAGGTGTTTGTTGTTGTCCTTTTTGATGATGGCATCAAGCAAGGGTAGTTTATAATCTGTGGATTTGTCTGCCACAAGTTGTTTGCGGAACGCTTTATACATCTTGGGTATTTGACTGATTAATCCACTTTCCAATCCACGACACATACTGGCGAAGTTTTTGGTAAACCATGCCAATTCACCTATTCCGGCAACGTTTATTTCAGAAGTAATATACTTTTCAGCAAGATTCTTAAATTCCTCATCACGTCTTGACAACTTGGTTTTGGAATCAATGCCTTTAAGTCCCAATCTCCTCAACAATTTTCTGATGGTGGAAAAAAGCTTTGCGTCAAACTCCTGCTTGCTAAATGAGAGCAACTCCTCGTTTTCAGCTTCTACTTCTTCTGTTGTTAAGTAATCGTTAAAAAATAAGTTGGTATTATTTATGTCCTCAGTTGCATTTGACAAGGTAGTTCCATTTTGGCAGGATTTCGTCCTTGATGATATGCTTGTCACACTCGCTTTTAAAAAGTGGGTTTCGTTCTTTCTTTGTCTCATATGTTCTTCTGTTGATAGACGTGAATACGGCGAGGCCAGTTTTTGTCCTCGCCCTGGATGCCATCTCCCTGGCCTCTTCGACGTTGTTGAACACCGCTCCGCTCCACACTCTGGAAATCTGAGAGAAGAGCCGGTGTTCAATAGGGTTCCATTTGGAGCAGTATGGTGGATAGTGGGCGATCCTGATGTCGATGCCCAGTCTCTTCGCGGTTTCAATGAGGCACCACTTGAACTGCCAGCTCCTGGCGGAATTCGACCCGCCCCCGTCGCAAAGGATGAGGATGCTTTTTGCATTTGGGTATATGTGCCTGATGTGCTGTTCCCACTGCTCGACAAGGCAGTCGCAGGCGAACTCCGCGGTGTCGTGGCTCAGCCCGAAGGTCATGTATCCGGTGTTCCTGCCGACGTCGTAGATGCCGTGTGGAACCATCTTTCCGTTGGAGAATGTGGAGTAGTCGTGGTCGGAGACTTCCACGGCCTCCGTGGTGTAGGCGGTGCCGTTGTCTCTCCTGAAGCAGCCGAGGAGCTCCTTCTTCTTCGTGTCGATGCTGAACACGGGGATGCCCTTTCCTTCGCACTCCTTCCGCAGCCGCTCAATGTTCTTGAACTGTTCGTCGCGCAGCTCGCAGTCCGCCATGGGCAGGGTCTTTACCGGCTTGCGCCGGGTGTATCCCTCCGCTTTGATGATTTGCCTGATGGTGTAGAGGCTCACCTCCACGTGATAATCATCCGAAAAAATGGATTGGATTTGCGAAGGGGTGAGGCGGAGCCATTTCGTGTTGGCATCCTGCGGAAGTCCTGCAATGTCGAACTCCACGATCTCCCGGAATATGTTGATGTACTCGGGGTGGACGGAGAGCGTGCTCTTCCTTCCACCACCCTTCTTCCGCACCTTGCCTTCGTCGAGGTGCTCTTTGGCCTGGAGTTCATGGAGCCCCCTGTAGACGGTGTTTCGGGACACACCGAAGGCGTAGCAGACAATGGCCACCCCGTGTATGCCAATTCTTTCGGCAACAATGGCGGCGAACTGCCTCGTCTGTCTCTCGTTAGCGTCTTTGAGGTACTCCATCTCCTTCTCTGTTACAATATCTGCTGGATTTTTCGTGACACACATAACTGCCTGGAAAACAGTTGTAATGTTACGGAATTTCTGGCAGATTATGAAATATATTATGTTAATAATCAATAAGATAAGTGATTTCTTGATATGGATTATGTAAACTATTTTATTAATTTCTATTATGGTGCGAAAACCTCTTTTGAAGAATGATAATCGTACCAAGTTATTTTTTTACGATTACATAATTCCAAACGCCAAGAGGGAAGGTGCGAACTACTTCATCTCATTTCTCACGGACGAACTTGTATTCCGTGATGTTTCGTTCCTTGGATGAGAAGGCGACGCCCACCTTGGTGATGGGTCGCCCATCTGACCGGTACTTGTCGGCGTAGCCGCGCTGGTCGATTTGCTTGAGAGCCTCGTCGGCGGTGTCATCGTACTTGATTTCGATGACGTAGATGCCTTGGGGCATTTTCAGGATGATGTCGGCACGGCCCTTCGCCGATGGCTCCTCGGCGGTGATTTCCGCTCCAAAGGCGGTGAGCAGCGTGTAAAGGACGACGTGGTAGTGATGCTCCCCTTTTTCATTGAGGTAATAGGGGATGCCGGCGAAGAACACTTTTATGGCTTCGATGAAGGGAGGCAGCTCGTCGGTGCGTCGGAATTGGTTGTAAGCACGGAAGAGTGCATTTTTGTTGGCGTCGATGCCTTTTGGTGCAACAACGTATTGGTAAAGGCTGTCGGCAAAACCCTTTCGCACCTCAAAGTTGGGCAGGCCCAGCGTGTATTCATCGTATCCCCTATCGTAGTTCTTGATGGTGATGTAGCCACTCTGGTATAGCACGGGCAGAGGGTTGCTATAACTGTTGAAGGGGATGTCAAATACTCCAGCTAAGCAAGTTACTCCGTCGATGTCGGTCAGTTGGATGGGTGGCATCTGCGCCAGCATGTCGATGACGGCACTCGGTGTCGCGCTGTCGAACCAATAGTCGGAAATTTCTCCAGAATCGAAAGCGCTAAACAAGCTGAATGGGTTGTAGATGTCGGTCATACGGCGACTGAAATGATAGCCGTCATACATCCGCTTCAGTTCGGCGAAGGTCTCGTCGTAGGTTGCTCCTTGTCCTTGGGCCAACCGCTCGATGTCTGTCCGCAGGACAGTGGTGAGTTCCTCCTCGGTGATGCCGCAGAGAGCCTCGTAGTTGGCCTTCATAGAGATGTTCTTGAGGTTGTTGAGCGTACTGAAGATGCCCATCAGCGAGAATTTCGAGATGCCGGTGATGAAGACGAACTGCAGGTGGTCGTCGAGGGCCTTGAGGGGGCTGAAGAGGGAGGAGAAACTCCTGCGTATGCCTTCCTCCAGCTCGCTGTCGCCGATGCTGTGGAGCATGAAGGCATCGTATTCATCGACGAGGACCACGGCGCGGCGACCCGTCTGTCGGTGGGCCTCCTTGACGATGTGCTCGAAGCGAGTGCTGCCATCGGTTGAGGCAGTGATGCCATATTGCTCTTCGTACTGCGAAAGGGTGTTGTCTATCTGTCTTTCGAGC
>CADBBP010000250.1 GCA_902792855.1 uncultured Prevotellaceae bacterium | reverse complement strand
GTACTCCAAATGTTAATGTGTGCACAAATACTTGACAACAAGAAGAAAAAAAAACCGCTAATACGCTGATAAAAAGAAATAAAAGGAATAAAAAGATTTTACAGGCTAATAGTCTGAAACGCGATGCTTGATAAAACGCCCAGGGGCGGTAAAAAAAGGGGGAAAAACATTCTTGCCACGAGGGGAGGGATAAAAAATGGTGATTCGCTGAATAGATATGACATGACAAAGGTAGCATAAAAAATGATAAAATAACAGTTTTAACGGAAAAAAGAATTATTCAAGTTTCGCAAGTTAACGGAGTAGATTTGGCAACGGCCTGCAAGGCCATTTTTACCCATCTTGCGAAACTTGAGTTGTTTTACAGGGGTGACAGATGATTATTTGAAAATCAGCTGTGCGAAGTTGTAGAGGCCATACTTCCAAACGACGAAGTTGTGATGGCCGTCAGGATAGTTGATGAGTGTGCAAGGAATGCCATTCTCATCGCAAAAAGCCTTGAGCTGGACGCTGTGACCCATCAGTCCGTCGGCGCCACCGCAAACCATCCAAAGGAGTTTGTTCTCTTTCTTCACCTTGTCCACATCAGGGATGAGTTGTGCAGCACGTTGTGTGTTGGGTGCCGACGAGAAACCTCCTACGTATGCAAACACGTCCATGTGTCCGAGGCCGAAGTTGAGCGACTGCCCGCCACCCATCGACAGGCCGGCGATGGCGCGGTGGTCCCTGTCGGCATACACACTGTAGTTCTTCTCGATGTAAGGAATGAGGCTTCCGATGAGGTCTTTGTCGAACTCCCCGAACGCCCTGAACGACCCCATGCCGCCGGCACGCGAGTCATCCTTTTGTGCCCGACCGTTGGGCATGACGACGATCATGTCGGCCACCTTCCCGTCGGCATAGAGATTGTCCATGATGATGTTTGGCACACCACCGTCTTTGTACCACTCGTTCTCGTCACCACCGATGCCATGAAGCAGGTAGAGCACGCTGTACTTCTTCTTTTTATCGTACTTGGGTGGCAGATAGACATTTGCCTTACGGGTTGTACCTACGGATTCCGACTGGTACTCAATGAGCTCCACGGTACCGTGAGGTATTCCTGCTCGCTCTTGGTCGAAACCCTGCGGGGCTTCTTTGTACTCGTCGAATTTCACATTGAAGTTCTGCGGACCGCCAAACATTGGTATATTTGGCTCTTGTGCATTGGCTGTCATCAAAGAGAGGGCAAGCAATGCGGCAAATAATACTTTCTTCATTTGTTCAAAGTTAATTTAGAAAACAACGTTACAAGTTAGATTAAGTTTTGTTGGTTTGGTTTAATGTGATTGAAGGAAAGGTTGGCTGGTACACATTTTGTTTGTACCTTTGCAGTGGAATGCGATGACATCGGCCATGGTGTGTTAATCCATGTGGAATGCCGGGTTGACGTGCCCCACCGCAAAAAATCTTCCCTCCGACGTCACCTTCTGCTTTTCTGGACTGTTATGTATATGAATCGGTTCAAGAAAACAAAAGTTTAACAATAAAAACAAAAAGTATTATGAGTGTAATAGATTCTTTAGTCCCGATCTTGATACCCATCGCCTGTGGATGTGTACTTCCTATCATGATCATCTGGTTTGACATCCGTAAAAAGATGAATGATACCAACAAACGCACGGAAATCGTGCTGGCTGTCATTGAAAAGAACCCGGATTTGGACATCGAGGAACTGATGAAAAAGATATCCCCCAAGAAAAAATTGTTGAAGGAGAAACTGCTCACAAAACTGCTGTGGGGATGCATCACAGCGTTGATAGGGCTTGGATTAATAGGAGTAGGCGCTTGGCTTGGTTATGTTGGGGGCTCCCACCCAAACGACATCCTGACAGCCTCATGCTTTGGTTTTGTCATGCTGGCCATCGGCATTGCCTTCTTCATCAGTTATTACGTTGGAAAGAAGATGCTCGCCAAGGAGATGGAGGCAGAAGAACAGCTACTGACATCACAGGTGGGGAACAAGTGACACGCGAGGCTTTCATCACATTAGTGGAACGCGAGCAGGAGGCGCTGAGAGGTTTCTTGCTCGCCCTCTGCTGTGGCAACAAGAGCGATGCCGACGACCTGGCCCAGGACTCGCTGGTGAAGGCCTATCTCTCGTCGGCGGGCTATCAGGAGAAGGGACGGTTCCGCTCGTGGATGTTCAAGATTGCCTACAACACGTTCCTCAACCACAAGGCGAGTTGCCGGACCATGGACACGCTCGATGAAGCACGGCAACTCATCAGCAGCCAGTCCGCAGAAAGCTGTTTTGAGCACCAGAGCCTCTATCTCGCCCTGCGCACCCTGCCGCCCAAGGAGCGTTCAGCCATCACCCTCTTCTATCTCAACGGCTACAATATCAAGGAGATAGCCACCATTACCGACACCTCGGAGGATGCTGTGAAGAAACAACTCTCACGAGGACGCGACAAACTTAAAGCAAGACTGGAGTTATGAACAAAGACAAAGCACTTGAGGAACTGTTCCTCGCCCAGAGACCGCATTTCGACGACAAAGCCGACTTCATGGCCGCCCTCACCCGACGGCTCGATGCAGTGGAGGTTGTCCGTCAGCATCAGGAGGCTGTCATCCGTCGCTATAAGATGGCCATGGTTGTCGCTTTTGTCGTGGGTGTAGTCAGCGGAGCCATCACCATGGCATTTGTATTGTCCATGCCCTCCGACATGCCCCTGTTCACCGTTCAAGTGCAATCGGGCATTCTCTTGTGGCTCGCCGAGAACTCCCGCGTCATTTCAGCCACCATCCTCGCCTTGTTGATGAGCTTCGGCACGATGAGCATCATCAGCAATGTACAAGACATCCTGCATTTACGGAAGAACCACCTCAAGCCACGTGTGCCAAGCTACCGTTTTCATTGAATACCACCTGCTCTCCGTCGTTGAGGATGGCCACATACACCATGCCCCTTGAGGTGAACCTCATCTCTGCGAAGGCGATATCCTTTTTGGGGAAGTTGCGCATGACAAAAGACTTGACTGCCATGGGAAGGTTCTTTGCAAAAATCATCTTGTCACTCTTCCTTGCTGTTGCGGTTCCAATCATCACCTGGATGAGGGAGAACACCTTTGAAATAATATTTTTCATAACCGTATTTTTTCGACCTGTACGGATGAAAATCCCTTTAGTTTTAATAAGGAGCAAATACCAAAGGAAGTTGCCTTTGGCGAGGGAACTTTTTTTAGTCGCTTCGCG
>CADBBP010000249.1 GCA_902792855.1 uncultured Prevotellaceae bacterium | reverse complement strand
TTCTTAATGCAGCAAGTTGTCTGACTATTGAAACTATTTTCTCATCTACAACAGCTAGTTCATCAGCTGATATATAGTGATAAGCTTCGGCTAGTTCCAACTGACTCGATGTTTCCATTAACGAACCATTAGCTATCTCTAAAAACCGTATTCGTTCGTTCGTAGAATATCGACCAAAACCTTCTGCTATATTAAACATTACAGAAGTAGAAGCCCTCCGCAATTGGCTAGTCAAAGCAAACCTCTCCTCCGCAGGAAATTTTTTTATCAGGTCATTGACCATCATTGCCATTGATTTAGCGTCTTGATAAACTTCTAATCTTCTATAATAAAACAACTCCATAACCTATTAGATGATATTGTCTAAGTGTATATCACTATTCATCACTATCCATCAACACCCATCATTCACCACCTATTATTTTCTTGTAGCATCTGCGGCGCTTGTGCTGGAGCGTCTCGAAATAGCTCCACTGGCCCTGCACGTTCTCGTTCGACTCCATCTCCACCTGGCTTTCGCCCCATTCGATGCCATATTTGTTGTACCAGGGAATGAGGTGATAGAACATGAGTGCATTGACGCCTTTCGAGCGGTACTCGGGCAAAACGCCAATCATCTCCAGGTCGACGATGTTGGTCTTATGGAACTTCAGTGCGCGCAGCACGTGCCACCAGCCAAAGGGCCACAGGCGTCCGCGATGGCATTTCTGCAATGCCCGCGACAGCGACGGGATGGTAATGCCCACGCCCACCAGCTTATGCTCGTCGGTCGACCAGTCCTCCACAATGGGAATCAGGTTGAGGTCGGCAAAGGGCAGATACATGTCCACATACTGCTCGATCTGCTTGTCCGACAGACGGGAGAATCCGTAGAGGTCCTTGAACGTATCGTTGATGAGTTCGAAGATTTTTTTGCCCATTCCACCGTCGAAAATCTCCTTCTTGGTCAGGGTGCGTATTTTCAGATGATAGCGCTTCATGATCATCTCTGAAATCTTCGTCATCTTCTCGGGCACCTTCTCGGGCACGAAGATCTTGAACTCCACGTAGTCGTTGTCTTTCTCAAAACCGCCCAGGCGCTCCATGTGCTCGGGGTAGTAGGGATAGTTATAGATGGTGGCCATGGTGCCCAGTTCGTCGAAGCCGAAGGTCAGCATGCCCTCGGGGTCGAAGTCGGTGAAGCCCAACGGACCGATCATTTCCTTCATACCCTTGCTGCGGCCATAGGCCTCTACGGCATCGAACAAGGCACGGCTGACCTCTATATCGTCGATGAAATCGAGCCATCCGAAGCGTACACTCTTCCGTTCCCACCGTTCGTTGGCGCGGTGGTTGATGATGGCAGCCACTCGTCCGGCCACCTTTCCGTCCTTATAGGCCAGATAATACTCGGCCTCGCAGAACTCGAAAGCGGCATTCTTGTCATGGCTCAGCGTGGTCATGTCGTCGCTGAACAGGGTTGGCACGTCGTACTCGTTTCCTGCATACAGGTCATAATGAAATTCGATGAAGGTTTTCAAGTCGTGCTTGCTCTCCACCTTCTTGATGATTACTGATGACATAGTGTTTTTTCTTAAATCATGCAAAGATAAGAAAAAAGTGGGATATAGCCAAAAATCACGCTTATTTTCAACTTATTTTAATAAGGTGTCAGCCTTTGGCGTAGTCAGTTTTGCATGCTTTTCCGGCAAATGAGCAGGATATGCTCTTTTTCTCTTGCGATAGTGGCAAAGATATAGCAGTCGCCACCGTCGCTCAGTCGCAGTCGTTTGCGCAATTCGGCCACCGCGAGCGGGAAGTTACGCACGGCGATATTGGCCTTGTTGATGCCCGCAAGGGCCGTTTTCAGCTCGCGTTTGTTCAGGGTTGTCACCCGTTCAATCACGAAAGAACGGCCTGGAAAACCATCGATGGAATGGGCAGAAATGAACAAATGGCTGTTTCTGCCGACGGCCTTTACGTCGTAGCGGTCGGCCAATGCCTCGAAGCATCCTGCTTTCATGATGCTGGCGTTGGGCTCGTAGAGATAACACCCCGGGAGTGAGGAGTAGGCGGGAGTGAAAAGAGGGATGGCCTTGCAAAGCGGGGGTACAGCCGTCTGACTGATATCCAGCACAAACTCTTTCTCGTCGTTCACGCAATAGATGGTTTTCTTTGGCGAATTGTGTCGTGCAAAAACTAGTAGTAGTTCTTTGCACTCATTGTTCAACGAGATGATGTGCACCTCTGTAACGTGCTTCTCGTGACCATCCCCAATGGTTTGTTCCAAGGCTGCGACGGCCTGGTGCCAGTCGAGCATGGGTGATAGTTTGATGATGCAGAAATCGCATTTTCCGGCGATTTCATCGGCTATTTTCGTAATGTCGGGCGTGCAGTCGGTCATGTCGTACGTGCGCTTGCCCTGTGTGTCGCGGCGGGCCGGGTCTACATAGATAAGGTGGGTGTGCGTCATCTGGTGCAGGTAGTCCACCCCGTCGCCGCAGACGACCTCAGCCTGTGGCAGGCCCAGCAGTTCGAAATTATGTCTTGCGGCCTCGCAAAGATGCTGTTGCTGCTCCACATACACGGCCTTTCTGAACCTACGTGCCATGAATGAGAAGTCGACTCCGAATCCGCCAGTAAGGTCGGCCATGCCCGCCTCTGGCACATCTCCCACCAGTCTTTCGGCCAGCCGTGCCTTGTAGCAGGCCGTCTGTTCGCTGCTGCACTGCTCCATCGAGATATGTGGCGGATAGATGAGTCCCTCTATGGCCGCCCACGATGGTATTTTCTGCTGCGCTTTCTGCCTGCCCGCAATCTGGTTGAGCGCGAACGGCATGTCGACATGGGCTTGTCGTGAGGCTTGCAGGGCCAGTTTCCGAACGTCATCGGCTGCATGTTGCCGGATAAAGTCGAGCGTCTCTTGATTCACGCTGCAAAAGTACGGAAAATCGTCCGTACGACAAAATTATTGGTTTCCTTTTTGTGCTGATATGCTGCAAGTTATCTGAAGTTTTGACAAAATAGGCTGCAGCATGTATCATTTTGTAAAGAATATGGTATAATCAGCTCTGGTTATGAAATTAAGGTGCGATTTCTTAAGAAATTAGAGTGCGATTTCTTAAGAAATTGGGATGCGATTTGTTAACAAATTGAAGTGTAATTTGCTAACAAATGACTTTTCCTGATTTCACTAGACACTTTTTCTCTTCATTAGCTGAAATAGTAGACGGATGTTTTTTTGTCGTACTGCCCCAATAGAC
>CADBBP010000248.1 GCA_902792855.1 uncultured Prevotellaceae bacterium | reverse complement strand
GAGTTACCACCCTCATAGATTTGCTCTATAGGCAGCCTCAGCAATCCAGGATTACGGAAACATAGACGGTCATCATGCTTCTCTACTCGTAAGATACCGGCATCCATCATCAGGCCGGCGTGGATAATTGAGTTTGTAAAGGCTTCACGGACAACTTTGTGCTGGGGTGTGGCATCCACTCGTTGCATGCTTTCCATACTTTTGTCATCACCCCAAGCAAATTCTTTTACTTGTTATTACTGGGTTGACCAATTCCACGGCAACTTGCCATAAGTAATCTGAACACCTGTGCCGTAGAACTCATGCCATACTTTTCTGATGTCTGGCTTTTCATTGGCATCAATGTCGGTAAACCTGGATTTTATGTAATCCAACAACCACTCTTCTTCGTTGTCGATAGACCTCACAACAAGACTGTCTTTATAGTAATAGCCAAACACATAATTGTGTTCAAGAAAGCCTACAAACTTATCGCCGTCCCGAAGTAAACTGCCATCCTTGAAAATAAGGTCGAGTGCTTGTTCAACATTTGTCTGTTCCATATTGGATATTTAAAAAAAAAAAAAAAGAGTGCAAACAAAACTCTGTTTGCACTCTTCTTTGTTCATTTCCTTTATTTCACCTCCTCGAAATCCGCGTCCTGAATATTCTCATTCGGGTCGTTGGTCTGAGCCTGCTGGCCACCCTGATATTGCTGGCCACCTTGGTATTGCTGTCCGGCGCCGGGGCCTTGCTGCGGGCCTGCTTGCTGGTACATCTACCCAGCTTGTCGCCGTTCTCCTGGAGGAAGGTCTCCGTCTGGAAAATCATCGAGTCAGCCTGGTTCATCTTGTCGATGCGCTCGCGCTCGCGCTTGTCGGCCTCTGCGTTGCGCTCGGCCTCAGCCTTCATGCGGTCGATCTCCTCCTTGCTCAGGCCGGAGGAAGCCTCGATGCGGATGGCCTGCTCCTTGCCGGTGGCCTTGTCCTTGGCAGACACCTTGAGGATGCCGTTGGCGTCGATGTCGAAGGTCACCTCGATCTGAGGCACGCCACGACGGGCCGGTGCAATGCCAGTGAGGTTGAACTGTCCGATGGACTTGTTCTGAGCGGCCATGGGGCGCTCGCCCTGCAGCACGTGGATGGTCACCTCCGTCTGGTTGTCGGCAGCGGTGGAGAACACCTCGCTCTTCTTGTAAGGGATGGTGGTGTTGGCCTCGATGAGTTTGGTCATCACGCCACCGAGTGTCTCGATGCCCAGTGTCAGCGGTGTCACGTCGAGCAGCACGATGTTGCCCACGCCGCCTTCCTTGTTGAGGATGGCACCCTGGATGCTGGCGCCCACGGCCACCACCTCGTCGGGGTTCACGCCCTTCGAAGGCTCCTTGCCGAAGTAGTTCTTCACGAGTGTCTGCACGGCGGGGATGCGGCTCGAACCACCCACGAGGATGACCTCGTCGATGTCGGCGGTGCTCAGCTTGGCGTCGGCGATGGCCTTCTGGCAAGGAGCCAGACAAGCCTGGATGAGGTTGTGAGCCAGTTGCTCGAACTTCGCACGAGTCAGCGTCTTCACCAAGTGCTTTGGCACGCCACCCACAGGCATGATGTAGGGGAGGTTGATTTCAGTGGTGGTGGTGCTGGAGAGCTCAATCTTGGCCTTCTCAGCAGCCTCCTTCAGGCGTTGCATGGCCATCGGGTCGTTCCTCAGGTCAGCGCCCTCGTCGTTCTTGAACTCCTGCACGAGCCAGTCGATGATGGCCTGGTCGAAGTCGTCGCCGCCCAGGTGGGTGTCGCCGTTGGTGGAGAGCACCTCGAAGACGCCACCGCCAAATTCCAGAATAGAGATATCGAATGTTCCTCCACCGAGGTCGAAGACGGCAATCTTCATGTCCTTGTTGGCCTTGTCGATGCCGTATGCAAGGGCGGCAGCCGTCGGCTCGTTCACGATACGCTTCACGTCAAGGCCGGCGATTTGGCCTGCCTCCTTGGTGGCTTGGCGCTGTGAGTCGCTGAAGTAAGCAGGCACGGTGATCACGGCCTCGGTCACTTCCTCGCCCAGGTAGTCCTCGGCGGTCTTCTTCATCTTCTGCAGGATGATGGCAGAAATCTCCTGAGGAGTGTATTTGCGACCTTCAATCTCCACGCGGGGGTAGCCACCCTCGTTCACCACCTTGAACGGCACGCGGTTCACCTCAGCACTGCACTGCTGGTAGGTCTCACCCATGAAGCGCTTGATGCTGTAAACGGTGTTCTGCGGGTTGGTGATGGCCTGACGCTTGGCGGGGTCGCCCACCTTGCGCTCGCCGTCTTTCACGAAGCCCACCACGGACGGGGTGGTGCGCTTGCCCTCGCTGTTAGCAATCACTACGGGCTCGTTGCCCTCAAATACGGAAACGCACGAGTTGGTGGTTCCCAAGTCAATTCCAATAATCTTTCCCATTTTCTTATTGTTTTTTTGTTATTATTTGTCGTTTTTTGGCGGATGTGCGGTCAAGACCTCACATTCCACGCAATATACAACAAATGGTGTGCCAAAACTGCCATCCCGCCAGAAAATGTGACAGGATGGCAGTCTAAAGATGGCACCGTGAGGTGGGAAAGCCCTTTCCTTGCGGCACTTGGCAGCTTGTGCTACAGCAGTTCCAGGAGTTTGCGGTCGGCCTCCGTCCATTTCAGGCTTTCGAGTTCCTCCTTTTCCAGCCAGCGGTAGTCGAGATGTTCCAGCAGTTTGAAGTCTTCGTCGCCGCCCTTGCACAGGTAGGCGGTCAGCGTGATGGAGAAGTCGGGATAATCCTGCTCCACGGTGCCCAAGCATCGGCCCACATAGATGTCCCAGTCCATCTCCTCCTTGATTTCTCTCACGAGAGCCTCGTGGTCGCTCTCGCCAGGCTTCACTTTGCCGCCGGGAAACTCCCAGTGCTCGCTGATGTAGTCTAATTCTGAGCGGCATCGTTGCACGCAGAGGTACTTGCCGTCTTTCACCACCACGGCGGCGGCTACGTTGTAGTGTCTTATTCTTTGCATGGTTGTAAGGTTTTATGGTTTTTTCTCGTTCTCATTGCTTGAGTAGTCCGCCAGCCTCAGGTGTCGCCACACCCCTCGGGGGATGAGTCGCCACAGAGCGACGACGATGCGCCACCGCCAGTCGATGACGCGCACGTGCTCCTTGCGGCGCAGGGCCACCATCATTTCGCGGGCCACGGGCTCTTTCTCCAAGAGCATGGGGTAGTTGGGATTGTCGCCCAGGAGGGCGGTTCTCACGAAGCCCGGGCGCAAGTCGGTGAAGCGTATGTTGAGTCCTCGGACGTTGGCTTGCTGCTCCAGGGCTTGCAGGTAGGTGCCTTGGAAGGCTTTGGTGGCGGAGTAGGAGGGGGCGGGTCCCAGTCCCTTGGTGCCGGCGATGGACGTGATGGCGGCGATGTGCCCGCCACCGTGTGCGGCCATGTAGCGGAAGGCGGTGCCCACCATCCGGGTGAAGCCCATGGCGTTGGTCCGCACGGTGTTCATTTCCACGTCCTCTGCCAGCGTGGGGTTCTGCTTCCCTATGCCTGGCGCATGGAAATAGAGGTCCATGCCGCCCACGGCGTCGATGAGCGCCAGCAGTCGCTCGCCGGCATCCTCCGCATCGACGTCGATGGCAGCCACCTCCACCCGCTCGGGGGCGAGGTCGCGCAATGCCCGCAGCGGCTCCGTGCGTCGTGCCGCCACGCCCGTCTTCCATCCCTCGGCTATCAGCAGTCGGGCCACTTCCATTCCCAAGCCCGACGATGCTCCAAGTATCACGGCTCTTTTCATACCGCAAATTTAGTGTTTTCCCACGCCATTTGCAAGAAAAAGTGAAAAAAAATGCCCGGGGCTTTTGCTCCGGGCATTTCGTTGGGTTGCTTTTGCGTTTAGAAGAGTGGTGCGCGACCCTCTGCATCAGTTCCTTCGCCACTTGGCACGCCTTGCTCGAAGCCGTTGCTTGTGGGGGTGATGGCCATCACGCACTCGGTGTGCATGACCTTCATCTGTGGGGCTTGATAGTTTCTTTTCATG
>CADBBP010000247.1 GCA_902792855.1 uncultured Prevotellaceae bacterium | reverse complement strand
ATTTGAGACGAAATGGCAAGCCATTTCCTGTTTTTCCATACTGGTGCATGGAGAATTCCCGTCGCTTGCGACGGATAATTCTTGATAATTCTTTCATTGACCAAAAATTCTAAAATTCTTAAATTCGTGATAATAAAACTTTTACGTAATTTGTGAGGGTGGGAAACTTCAGTAATTGATATTTAGAATGATTTTAAATCAAATTTTTAATAAAATTTTTGATTAATTCGTGGAAATTCTTTGACAAGCAAAGCGACAAAGTCGAGCGCGTGTTAAAAAAATATTCGCTGAATAGTCACGGTTGACGGTATATTTCAAAATTAGTATGAGATATTCATGCCTAATATCAGATTTTTTCCCTAATTTTGCAAGGAAATATCCAAAAGAAGCCCTCATGCAGCCTTGCAGAGGGCATACCTTGGAAAAAACATCCCACCATAAATAATAGCACAAAACACATCATTATGAGAACAAGAATTCTTTTCATCCTTACAATCCTGCTGATAGGGACCGCCTCGCATGCCGAAGACAAGCATGAGGCCCCCATCAAACACGTCACAGTGTTCACCAATGGCGCCCAGGTGGAGCGGTCGCTGTCGCTCAACCTCACTGCCGGCGAACAGGTCATCACCTTCACCGGCCTCTCCCCTTACACCGACGTGAAAAGCCTGCAGATGAGGGCTCACGGCAAACTGACCGTCATCGGTGTGAACTACCGCAAGGCTCATCCCGACAGTGTGAAACAAGTGCGGCAACTGAAAGAGGCGCAGCAAAAGGTGAAGGCCGCCGAGGACCAGATACACCAGTTGCAAGCCCAACGCGAAGTGACGGAGTCGCAACTGGAGATGGTGAAGACCAACTGCTCCGTGGGCAACCGCACCGCCGTCACCCCGCTCGCCGGCATCAAGGAACTCAACACCTACTACTCACAGGAACTCCTCGCGCTGAAGAAGAAACTGATCTCCATCGATGAAGACATCCAAAAAGCCAACGAGGAAAAGCAGCGGTTGGGCAACACCGCCGACTCCATCGCACACCTGAAACTCACCACCGTCACCGAGGTGGACGTGAAAGTGAACGTCCCGCAGGCATGCAGGGCGGAATTCGACATCATGTATTATGTGAAGAACGCCGGGTGGTACCCCACCTACGACATCAGGTCGGAAAGCACGTCGCAACCCTTGCAACTCTCCTACAAGGCCAACGTCTTCCAAAACACCAAGGAGAAATGGGACAAGGTGCCCGTGACACTCTCCTCCGCCAATCCCAACCGCTCGAACGTGGCCCCCGAACTGCGCACCTACTGGCTTGACTACGGGCGCCAGGCCCCCCGATACGACCAGAGCGACGACGACAGCGGCGTTTCCGGACGGGTGACAGACGAAAAGGGAGAGCCGCTCATCGGAGCCTCGGTGACTGTCGTGGGCACGAAGCTCGGCACGGCGACCGACTTCGAGGGGCATTACTCCATCACGCTGCCCAAGGACAAGAAGCAGCTGCGCTTCGACTACATCGGCTACAAGCAAAAGACCTTGAGGGTCAACGGTCCGACACTGAACGTAAGAATGGAGGAAGACCAAGCCGCTCTTGACGAAGTCGTTGTCGTAGGATACGGAATAGCGGGAGACGCTGTCCGGGAAAGAGCCGCCGGCTCAAGTGCCTCAAAAGCCACCGCAAGGCGCAATGCCAAGATGAGCGCACCGATGGAGGAGGCAGCGGCAGAGGAAGAACTCGACGAGAGCGAGATGATGGACGTGGAGGAGCAGAAGGCGATGTTCGGCTATGAGTTCGACATCAAGCAGCCACTCACCCTGCTCTCCAACGGCAAGGTCACCGTCACGGAAATCGCCCGCTACCAGTTGCCCGCCACCTACCAGTATGTGGGCGTGCCACGGGCCGACAAGGAAGCATTCCTCGTGGCGGATGCCACAGGATGGAACACCTACAGCCTGCTCGAAGGGGAGGCCAACATCTATTTCGACAATTCCTTCGTCGGCAAGACCATCCTCGACCCCACCGTGCCCAGCGACACCCTGCACTTCTCATTAGGACGCGACAACGGCATACGCATCCAGCGCACCAAGGTGGCCGACAAATCGACACGCAAGCTGCTCGCCTCACACCAGGAACAGGCCATGACATGGCGCATCACGGTGAAGAACACCCGCAACGAGGGCGTCTCCTTGACACTCAAAGACCAAATCCCCGTCTCCCAAAACTCCGCCATCACCGTCACCACAGAGGAGTTGAGCGGAGGAAACCTCGACAAGGAGAAAGGCATCGTCACCTGGCTCATCAACCTCCAGCCCAACGAGCAAAAAGAACTGGTGCTGCAATATCGGGTGAAATACCCCAAGAACCGACGCCTCGTCGTGGAATGAAAAATCAGACATAACCATCAAACACCAAACACATGAAAACCATCTTGTTATCCATGGCGA
Organism: uncultured Prevotellaceae bacterium; assembly: GCA_902792855.1. Taxonomy (GTDB): domain Bacteria; phylum Bacteroidota; class Bacteroidia; order Bacteroidales; family Bacteroidaceae; genus Prevotella. Next base: position 875 of record CADBBP010000247.1, on the reverse strand, counting down.
TGATTGCTTCCTTCGCCACCTGTCAGGCACAGAAAAAGCTCGTGCTCTACTTTTCAGAAACGGGCTCAACCAAAACCGTGGCACTGGAACTGCAAAAACAGCTCCAGGCAGACATCGAGTGCATCGAGGCCGTAACCCCCTATTCGGGAAACTTCCAGGAGACCATGCAACGTGGCCAGCGCGAGATGCAGAGCGGCGAGGGTCCCGAACTGAAGCCCCTGAAAGTGAAACTCTCCGACTATGACGTCATCTTCCTCGGCTATCCCATCTGGTTTGGCACCTACGCCACGCCGATTGCCGCCCTTGTGAAGAACAACGACTTCGCGGGAAAGACCATCGTCCCGTTCTGCACCTTCGGCAGCGGCGGTCTGAACACCTCCACCGACGCACTGAAGAAAGCCCTGCCAAAAGCAAACATCAAGCAAGGCTACGGCGTGCGCGCGGCAAGGGTGGCGGCAGCAGAAAAGGAACTCGACAGGTTTCTGAAGGAAAACGGATACAAGGCGGGCACCATCGCTCCCCTACCCGACTACTCGCCACAGCAGCCCGTGACGGATGCGGAGAAGGCCATCTTCGACGCCGCCTGCTCCAGCTACCAGTTCCCTCTCGGCACACCGTCCACCGTGGGGAAGCGCACGACTCCCGACGGCACCGACTATCAGTTCACCGTCAAGGGGAGGGGTCCCAATGGCGCGGAAGCCACCTCCACCATCTACGTGGTCGTGGGCAACGAGCCGGGAGCCAAGCCAGAATTCACACAAGTGGTGAGATAAAAATTAATGATTATCCGCAATTATCCGTAAAGCGTGTCCAAAAATGAATGTCAAGTTCGTTTACGCCAAGAACTGGCATCCAATGTAGGGAATTACTTCATG
>CADBBP010000246.1 GCA_902792855.1 uncultured Prevotellaceae bacterium | reverse complement strand
ACAAAACTTTTTTCTTGTCCACTACTATTTTTTACACTATGACAGTTAAGAAGTAAGATCATGCACCTCACAGGAAGTGATTGGTGACACTATGTCAACTTATTCGTTGACTCCAGTCAAACGGTTCGTTGACTTAAGTCAATAGACTTGCCAATAACTGTCTGACTATCAATATAAATCGAACAGTAGTACTAAATACTATTTTTGTTTTGTTACCCCGCAATGAAACATGGAAAACAAAATCGCACAACAGGGTGCTCGGCTCCGCCGCTCTTGCTACCGAAGGGACGCAAGAGAATTAGAAAAGCCGCGCTCACAGCGTTCCTGACGGCACTGGGCACCACCAGTTGTATGGATTTCTAAGACAAAACCGCCGGGTAACTACTCAACGGTAAATCTATTAACCCAAATCGGTCTTTAGGACAGTCTTGAGGTATTTCTAATGGTCGCCGTTAGAAAATAGGCTTTGTATTTGTTTGTTTTTCAACATTTTATTGACATTGCCACGGATTTAAGAGCCAATCCTATGATGAAAGATTTGGAGATAGCCTTTACTGCGAAAGAGGTGACGGCATTCGGTGGTGTGTCGCTATTATACAAAATGCTTGACAATTGTCATTTCAAGGAGGCATTGTCCGCTGTGGACCTGCCCCTGCAGGGTTCTAATCGTGGCAAGAGTCCCGAACAGTTGATATACGGCTTGTTCACAGGTGTCTGGTGTGGTGCAAGCTGTTACAATCACTTGGATATCGTGCGTTTCGATCCGACACTTTGTCGTCTGATGGGTTATGAGCAGGGACCAGACCACCGTGCCTACCAGCGCTACTTCGGCAAGTTCACGCAGGCCATCAACCAGCGCGTGTTCGACTCCCTGTATGAATGGTTCTTTTCGGAACTGTGTTTCAACAACTACACGCTTGACTTCGATTCAACGGTGATGGAGCGTTACGGTGACCAGGAGGGAGCGGAAGTAGGCTACAATCCCAAGCGTCCAGGCCGCAAGTCCCACCATCCGCTCCTGGCTTTCGTAGCCGACCTTCGGATGACTGCCAACTACTGGCTTCGTCCTGGCAACACGTCCGCATCGACAAACTATCTGGCATTCCTTGACAACACCCTTGAAAGGCTTCAGGGAAATCAAGTTCTCGTATTGCTCACGATATCTCTCTGTGTTTGCCAAGGCCCTGATCTTCTTGTTGACATCGAGGACACGTGCCCTGAAATAGAGCAGCTCATCTATCAGCAAGTCCAGGGTTACGCGTGTCTCAGAGAGTAGTTGCACGTCGTGCTACAACCAACTGATGAATTTCCGGCTCCAATGCTTGTTCTTCTGGACAAACTCCTCAGGATAGGGCACACCATTGTTGTAGAGCAGGTGTTTGACCCTTGACTTGATGCCGCCCATGAGTTTCAGCAGCATCGTGCGATGACGAAGAAGTCCGCGATCGTCGAGGTTGTCCTTCGAGTGGACATAGATTCCTTCAAGTTCTCCGTTCATCAGCGATTTTGCCAACTTGCAAGAGTCTGTGGGATCTGATTTGGTAACCTTCTCCTTCTGCGTGGTGGGTACGTCGGCTGCATGTACAACAACAGTCAACACCCAACTCTCGTAAGGTATAGCAGGTTGAGAAACCAGAGAACCCAGACTCATACACGGTGTGATACGTGCCGTTCGGGTAATTCATGTTCAAATGTTCAAAGAGCTCTTTGGCCGAGGCCTTCTACGTGTGAGTCTTCAGATAACCACCTGGGAGTGCAACACTGATGCTCCACGTTTTCAAATGTACGTCGATTCCTACGAAAATGTTTTATCCGTTGAAATCTTTTTTGTAATTATGCTGTCTCATAAGACGTGATAATTAAGAGATTAAACTTATTTTGTTTTTTGGTCATTACAAAGATAAGCAATTTCTTTATTTCACGTCTTTTTCTGCGTCCTTTTGTTCTGCATAGCCGTAAAAACCATGAAAAACACCACGGAAGTTTGCCTCGCGACTGGAGGCGTGAAGCCTCCAAAGAGTGTCAAGCGTTTATGCCCTCACGGGTTTGCGCCTGCAAATATAGTAACCGTGACAAACGACCCTTTTACGTCCTGATTCCGCTGCAAAGATACGATGATTTTTTCATTTGCAAGTTTTTTTCATAAAAAATCCTCACGACCTGTGAAAGCTGCGAGGATGAAACTTATCATCTTTGACGGATAATACAGAATACAGTTTCCTTGGGGCGGATTAAAGGCGACGGATGTGGATGCGGTACTTGTCGGAGAGGGTGATCTGCATCACACGAGGAAGGGGAAAGGTGGAAAGGTGAAAAGGTGAAAAAGTGAAGGCATTAGCCATGTCAATGGCGACATGGCCCATGGTGCGGCGGAGGTTGATCTCGACGCAGGGATGAATGGAAAATCCTTGACCGTCAGGACGGGAGAGAATCATCATATCGACTCCGAATGGACCAGTGTAGGGGTGCGAGGACTGCGACGAGGCGTGAGACGCGAAGACAGCGGACAAGGCAGATATCAGATTCTCTCGAATATCGACAATGGAACTTACTGGTACATAACGACTTATTGTGTCAAGTTTATCTTCTTCTGAGGCGATGATATTGCCCGTATAGGCACCGTTTCGGGTGTCGAAGAGGGAGAGTCCGAGATAGCGTATCTGACCGCCTGGAAGTGCTTCGAACTCCATACCAAAATCCTTGACTTTCGGATACATTGGCTCGACCATTACAGACCCCTGTTGGGCGATGATGTTCCGAAGCCAGCCACGGTGGTAGTCGGAGAGCTCGCCGTCGATGAAACGGACACCCCTTCCGCTGCTGCTCCAAGGAGCCTTGACCACCAGACGCGGATGCTTGAGAAGGCATGCTTCGACGGTCTCGACGGAGGTGGCTTCGACGGGGACTTCGAGGAGTGAGGAGTGTGGAGTGAGGAGTGAGGAGTGTGGAGTGAGGAGTGAGAGCACCTCGGCGGCGTGACGGCGGTGGGAAAGGTCGCGGACGGCGGCGATCTCTGATTCAGAGGGGCAGGCCTCGGCAGGGACTCCGTAACGGATGAGGGCGGCGCGCAAGGCGAGATCCCAACCCCAGGGCGAGACGCGGTCGATGGGAAGGTGGCTTAACTGCGACTTGTCGACAAAACGGCAGGGCGCCCCTCCTACCCTCGCACGCAGCCTGCCATAAGCCCGACGGGCCTGCTCCACATGCTCCACCAGCACACAGTCGCCCTCGGCAGCCCAGAGCGCCGGCAGATAGCCAAGGTCTGCCCTCAGCCGACGACCGGCATGAGGGGCGGTGAAATTGCTCAGGCCGGAAGCCAGCGCAAGGTCGT
>CADBBP010000245.1 GCA_902792855.1 uncultured Prevotellaceae bacterium | reverse complement strand
TTAGGAATTACATGAAGTAATTCCCTACGTGCACACTCACATTTTGGCAATTGCCATTTGGCGACGAGGTGGTTACGGATAGATGCGGATAATCATTTTATTTTTTTTCGGTAATTTTTTTTCGGTAATTTGTGAATTATTGCCATTTTTGCACACAAGGTCAAAGAGTTATGCTTATGTTTATGATACTTTTAGGAAGCCAGTTCCACGCAGTCGGCGGCTCTCAAGCTTCTGGAATATGACTTGATAACGAGGAAGGAGAAAACCTATTCTCTGTCAGACCCGCTTTTGAGCCTTTGGTTGGACAGAAAATAGGTTTCGCCATGATGCCTTGCTTTCCGGCATTTTTGCATGGTGTGGTCTTGCCGACACCTACAGCTACTCCTTGGGGAGTTCCTTGCGCTTCCCCTTGTATTTTTGCATGTGTCGCTCGTTGTGCTTGAAGGATTGTACCTTGCTTGTCGGCTTGCTCAGGTGCAGGGGTTGGCGTGAGCCGTTCATCCACCGTGCCACACTGTCCACCCATGTGGCGCTGGCGGCAAAGGTGGGGTGTATGCCGTCGCCCAAGCGTGCCAACTTCAGGTGATAACTGTCGTAGAAGCGGTCGGCACCCACGTTCTCGCGTATCATGGCCGCCACTCCCGGGTCTTTCTTGATGACTTTCAGCGAGATGGGTCCTATCCACACGAAGGGTACGTTGCCTACTTCGCGCACGATTTCCCGCACGGCTTTCGCCCGTGCGGAGAGGTCGTGGTATCCCAAGTCGTTGGTGCCAAGTGATATGATGACATAGTTGGGCTTCACGCTCTTCATCAGCCGTGGCAGTTCCGTTGTCCAGGCCCAGTCGTTCACGCTGGCGCCATACCATACAGAGGAGTAGAGCGAGAAATGGTTCTCTCGGGCGTAGTCGGCGAAGCGGCGCGCCACGCCGTCGAGGGTGGAGTCGCCGAAGATGAGTACACGTTTCCGTATGCTGTCGTTTTCGTTGTTGTCTTGTGCCGTGGCGGTCATGCCGCAGAGTGTCAGTAGCCCCGCGAGGAGGCATTTCACAATGGTTGATTTGGTCATTTTGTCCTATGTTGTTTTCTTTAAAGTGATGATATCTAATTCTGGCCAGGCACCGAGCCTGAAGGGCACCGTTCCGCTGATGCCTTGTGAGACGTGGAGCATGCGCCCTTGGTGGTGGTAGTCGCCGGCCCACTCGCGGTAGAGCAGCCTCGCCGGCGAGAGAGAGCCTAAACGCATTTGTCCGGCGTGGGTGTGTCCGGAGAGGGTGAGTGCGGCGTCGCTGGTGTGCAGCACCTCCCTCTTCCAGTGCGAGGGGTCGTGGGTGAGCACGATTGTCCATGTGCCTGGTGGAATGCCTTTCAGGGCCTTGGGCAGGTCGTCGCGCTTGGTGAAGGGTGGCGGACTCGCACTCTCCACGCCCACCACGGTGATGGCGCTGGAGTTGCGCCGCAGGTCCACATGCTCGTTCATCAGCACGTGCCACCCCATCTGGCGCATCACTTCCGGCAGTTCCTCCCAGTGCTCTTTGTCCACGTAGTCGTGGTTGCCCGTGATGGCCAATACGCCGTCGTGGGCGTGGAGCCTTTGCAGGATGTGCATGAATGGCTTCGCCTCCGCCACGTAGTGGTTCACCAGGTCGCCGGTGAAGACGATGAGGTCCGCCTGCTGTGCGTTGGCGGTGTCCACCATGTGCTCCAGCACCTCCGGATGCCCTTCGAGGGTGCCCAAGTGCAGGTCGGAGACTTGTAGGATGCGGTATCCGTCAAACGCCTCGGGGAGGGTGGGGGAGAGGCATGTCGTGCGCCGCACCTCCAAGCGTCGCCATCCCTTGGTGAAGCCGTAGAGCATCGCCACCATCATCAGTCCGGCGGCTGTCAGTCCGGCGGGCCATCCCATGAGAGGTGCGGTGAGGGCGAAGAGCATCTTGGGCGCCACGAGCAGCAGCAATGTGCCGAGAAACATTCTCAGCGAGCGCACATGGCCGATGGCCCATGTGTCCATCATGACGATGGCAAGCAGTTCCCATGCGATGGTTGCCCCATACAACCCCTGCGCCCACCGTGGCCAATGGACGGCATAGAGACAACCCACCACCACTTCTGGCAGCAGGGTCAGCAAGAAGGTGACGAGGTTGAAGATGAGGCGCATGTGCATGGCGCTGCTCACCTCTTGTTGAGGGTCTCCACGATGCGCGCCAATTGGTTGGGTATGCGTATCTGCTGCGGGCATTTCGACAGGCATTCCTCGCAGTCCTGGCAGCTGCGGGCCCATGTCGTCGTGTCGGGCAGGGCTTTTTTGTAGCCGTCGATGAACGCTTCATGCCGCTTGCCGTAGTCTTCGGCGTCGCTGTTGGGCAGTGGGATGATTTTTTGGTTCACTGCCTCGTTGTAATAGGCGAAGTTGCCGGGGATGTTGACACCGAAGGGGCAGGGCATGCAGTAGGCGCACGTGGTGCAGGGGATGGTTGGCACGCCGGCCACCTTGTCGGCAATGGTGGCAAGGAGGGCGTTCTCCGCCTCCGTGCATGGGTCGAGGGGTGAGAAGGTCTCCACGTTCTCCTTCACGTGGTCCATAAGGTTCATGCCACTCAGCGTGGTGAGGATGTTGGGGTGCGAACCCACCCATCTGAAAGCCCAGCGGGCCATGCTGTCGTCGGGCCTGACGGCCTTCAGGGCAGCGGAGATTTCCTCGTCCACCTTTGTCAGGGCACCGCCGCGCAGAGGTTCCATGACGACGCACTGCACACCGGTTTTCTCGCATTTGGTGTAGAGGTATTCTGCGTCGGCGTCGTGGCGCCGTCCTCCCCTGATGGAAGCGTGGCGCCAGTCGAGGTAGTTCATCTGTATCTGCACGAAGTCCCAGTGGTATTCCTCTTGACGGTCGAGGAGCCAGTCGAAGGCGCTCACGTCGCCGTGGTAGGAGAAGCCGAGGTGTCTGATGCGGCCGGCCTCTCGCTCTGCGAGGAGGAAGTCGAGGAGTTTGTTGTCGATGAACCTGCTGTGGAGGTTGTCCACGCCGCCACCGCCGATGCTGTGGAGCAGGTAGTAGTCGATGACGTCCAACTGAAGGCGTTCGTGAGACTGCTCATACATGGCCTTGGCCTTGTCGAAGTCCCAAGAGGCTGGGTTCTGGTTCGACATTTTCGTGGCGACAAGGAATTTCTCACGGGGATGGCGGGCCAGGGCCTTGCCGGTGAGCACTTCCGAACGGCCGCCCATGTACACGGGGGCGGTGTCGTAATAGTTCACGCCGTGGCTGATGGCGTAGTCCACCATCTCGTTCACCTGTTCCTGGTCGTTGGGAAGGCGCATCATGCCAAAGCCCA
>CADBBP010000244.1:3751-7999 GCA_902792855.1 uncultured Prevotellaceae bacterium | reverse complement strand
GCCAGCGACGCGACCTTTTCCGCCTTGGATGGCATTCAGCTCCTTTTTGTCGAGCTCCTTGATGTCATTCAGATTTTTCATTGGTGTGATAATTTTTTAGGTGAAAATTTAAAGTGGGGTGGGTTCATCAGGTATTTCTGTTTCAGGTTCGCCTTTTCTGCCAGCGACGCGACCTTTTCCGCCTTGGATGGCATTCAGCTCCTTTTTGTCGAGCTCCTTGATGTCATTCAGATTTTTCATTGGTGTGATAAATTATAGGTGAAACTTTAAAGTGGGACAGTTGGCTCATCAATATCTATAAGTTCTTCAGGTTCGCCTTTTCTGCCAGCGATGCGACCTTTTCCGCCTTGGATGGCATTCAGCTCTTTTTTGTCGAGCTCCTTGAATTATAGGTGAAACTTTTAAAGTGGGGTTTCGAAATCATCAATTTCTATGCAATCTTGAGGTTCGCCTTTTTTGCCAGCGATGCGACCTTTTCCGCCTTGGATGGCTTTCATCTGGTTGCTATCCAGAATGGCAATGTTTTTGTCGTTCTTGATTTCCATTTTTTTAGTTTGTTGGGTTAGTAATAGTTGCAAGATTGAGTGCAACAAGATAAAGTCTCTAAGAATTGGTGGCAAAGATACACTATTTTTTCTTACTATGCAAATTTTTCTTCGATTTTTTATGAAAAAAACTTTGTTTTCTTCCATTCTGTTGCTATTTGGGTTGAAAACCCTTGAATTTGTTAAGATGGAGTGTTCTGCAAATATAATTGGTTCGAAGCCGAACACCTTACAGATGTCAGCTTGTGCTCCCACGAACGGTGTGACCATTTTGGCGCGGTCGCTGTGCTCGATGTAGGTTGATTCATATTATATGATACGTTTGAGGTGAAGCCCAAAAAACAGAAAACAGCTCTTAGCTGTCCACGAGCACGTTGTGATCCACCCTTGATGGCATTCATCTCTTCCTTGCTAAGTTTCTTCATTGTTTGCTGATTTTAAAAGGGTTAATAAAAAGTTTTTATGGGTCTCAAGTCAAGGCTCATAATTAGCCTCTTTAAGTTTCGTCTGCAAAGTTACAATTTTTATTGTAAACACCACACTTTTTACGAAATTAATTACGTAAACGTTTACGAAATAAAAAAGTCGTAGAAATCTGATGTTTTATCTTTGAACCACCTCTTGATAGTCTGCGCCTCATATATTCAGAAGGAATAGGCAATTTAAAGCTTTACATAACCTCAAACCTCAAAAAAATAGTTGAAAGTCTGAACATTTGTTCAGACTTTCAACCTTGACGGCTTTTTCTTACATCTCTATGGCCTTTTTTCTTGTGTTTTTTTGTTGTTTTGCAAGAAAAAAGGCGATGGAAGTGCAATATGCCACCAGGAAGAGAAACAAATTCTGTCCCCATGTTGCATTTTTTAGTTAACCTTTTCTTTTCTCATTCGTGTATAGTTCAGAAGACGACATGCAAGACGACTTTCAACATATAGTCATGGCCATACGCCCAAGGCTCCTTTCCTTGTGTCGGAGTTTCTTCGACCGTCAGGAATTGGCTTACGATGCTGAGGATGTTGTCCAGGAAACCCTGTTGCGCCTTTGGCAGATGCGCGACAGGCTGGATGGCTATCAGCGTCCCGAGGCGTTGGCCATAAAAATAGCGAAGAACGTCTGCATCGACATGCTGAAACAAGCGGGCACGCAGCATGACACATTGGACGACACATTCTGCGCTTTGGCCAGCACGCAGTCCGACCATCAGGCCATCGCCCATGACGCCGAGAGGATTGTTGGCAATGCCATGGCCAAGTTGCCGTCCACCGAGCGAAGGATGCTCACCATGCGGAGCGAGGGCATGACGATGAAGGAGATTGCCGCTGCCTGCGGTGCCACGCCAGCCAGTGTCAAGACGATGATATGCACGGCCCGGAAGCAATTGATGAAAACATTAAATATGAGGAGGAAAAGGAAATGACAGACTTGAACGACAACTTGAAACGACAGGAATTGGTTTCCCGTTATCTGAATGCCGAGACGACCATCGAGGAGGAGCAGCTCCTCTTGGAATACTATACCCATGCAAAAGATTTGCTGTCCCCGGAAGAGGAGGATGTGCGGCTCGTCATCCTTTCAACCAGTCAGCAGGCAGGAGACATGGAACTGTCAGAGGAGAAGGAGGCGGAATTTGACAGGATGATGGAAGATGGAAAGGAGGGTGTGAGACGCCATTCCCGCCAAAAATCGTCTTTCGCCCTATGGCCGGCTTTTCTGGCTGCCGCCGTCATCCTCGCCTTTGTCGTGATACACAGGAAGACAAAAGAAGCACCTCAGTCGCAACAGGTGGCAATGGTAAAGAAAACAACGCCACCTCCAGCCTACCAAGAGGAAATGGCCATGAAGCCTCAAGAGGAAAAAGAGGCCACCAACCAAAGTGCCAAGACGGAGGACGGAACAGCCTCGCCTCAGGCCACGCTTTTGGCTGAAGAGAGGAACGAACCGAAAACAAGCGCGCCAATTATGGAAGAGGACGCGCCGGAGGCACCAATGTCCGAGGCAACACCCATGGAAAAGCATGCAGAAATAGCGGCCAAGGCAAGGCTTGATGACACGGAGGAAAGCCTCTGTCCCGTGAACGTCACCACCGCCAATTATACCGAGGAACGACAAGGAGACGTCGAGTTCTACCCATCGGGAAACGCCGCTTTCGTGACCGTCATCACAAGCAATGTGAATGGTATGAAACACATTGCCTCTGCCTTCGGCAATAACATGATAACACGCTATCTGGAACTCTGCGACGACACCGTCATTTATATCATCGACGGCGAAAGGGCGAGTCTGGAGACCGTGATACAACTCCCATACGACTGCATTCAGGAGATGCGAATGCTGAAACGCGGCTCTGCCGCTGCCATCAGGGAAAGTTACGAGGGACTGACCAAGGACATCATGGTCATCAAGACCCATAAGCCCAAGTCCCAGGGGCACGACCATTCGTCGGTCCCGCTCCGAAATCGCCCTTTGGTCACCGATAACAACATGAGAAACGGCATTAACTATCTATGAAATCAAAAGTAACAACCAACTCAAAAATGACCTCATTAAACTCTCTCACTAATGAGTCATTCACGGGTAGCTTCGGCGTGATGCCGAGGCTGCCTTTTTTGGCAATCATGTTCTTGACCGCCTCGCTTTCATGGGCACAGACGGACAGCACCTTGGTGAAGAACGACTCCGTGACGTGGAACAAGTCCTTGGACAGCGTGACGGTCACTGCCCAGCGCCAACTCATCAAGCAGGAAATCGACCGCATCGGCTACGACGTGCAGGCCGACGAAGACTCCAGGACGGAGAACGTGCTCGACATGCTGAAAAAAGTGCCGATGGTGACGATTGACGGGGAGGACAACATTCTCGTCAAGGGCAACTCCAATTACAAGATTTACAAGAACGGCCACCACGACCCCAGCCTGTCGAAGAATGCCAAGGAAATCCTGAAGGCCATGCCAGCCTCTGCCGTCAAGCGCATCGAGGTCATCACCGACCCTGGGGCGCGTGAGGATGCAGAGGGGGTGAATGCCATCCTCAACATCGTGATGATGGACACGAAAAGGATGGCCGGCGTGACGGGAAGCGTGACGGGCAGTTACAGCACGTTGAAAAATCCGGGAGTGGGAGGCTACCTGACCACACAGTTGGGCAAGGCCATCATGTCGGTGGACTATGGCTACAACTACATGTCGAAGAAAGCCACCCAAACAGACGGCTTCGTGGAGCGCACGTTCGTCGGGTCGGGCAACACGCAGCAGGTCCACAGCGTCAGCAGCAATCCCGGCTACATCCACTACGCCGACATCGACGCCAGTTTCGACATCGACACGCTCAACCTGCTCTCTGCCTCATTCGGCGGCTATTTCTACAAGATTGACGTGCAGGGTGGGGGAGACGTGAGCATGCGCGACGCCGCAGGCAAGCAGCTTTATGGTTACACCGAGAACTATTGGCTGCCCAGATACAACCACCACTCATGGAATGGCCGTCTGGACTATGAACACAAGACCCACAAGAAAGGCGAGCAACTCACGCTCTCCTACATGCTCGCCCTGACACGCCAGCACTCCGAGCAGGAGGACAACTACACCAACATGCAGAATGCCCCGTTCGACTACGCAGGCATGCGCATCAATTCCCGGGAGCATTTCACGGAGCACACCTTCCAGGCCGACTATGTCCGTCCGCTGTGGGAAGGGCACAAACTGGA
>CADBBP010000244.1:0-3719 GCA_902792855.1 uncultured Prevotellaceae bacterium | reverse complement strand
CAGGACTACGACGAGGCCGCTCGATTTCCCTCATCCTCCACCGCCTTTGAACACGCCACGCAGATAGCCGCCGCATACACCGACTACATGTATGACAAGGACAAATGGTCGGCACGGGCCGGACTGCGCTATGAATACAGTTATTTGAAGGGGAGCTATCCCGACGGCCATGCAACTGATTTTGGCAAGCACCTCAACGACTGGGTACCACAGGCCAGTGTGAAATACCAAATGGACGAACGCCGTTCGCTGAAACTCGGCTACACCACCAGCATCACCCGGCCGGGCATCACCTATCTCAACCCTGCTGTTGTCGCCACGCCCACGAGAGTAGATTACGGCAACGCACACCTCGTCAGCACGCGCCAGCAAACGCTCGCCCTCACCTACATGTATGTGGGACAGAGACTCACGCTGCAACTTGTGCCTCACTATTCCTATTACCACAACGGCATCGGTTCGCTGGTTTATGACAAGGATGACGTGCGCCATGGCACATACGGCAACAACCTGCGGCAGCATCGTTGGCAGATGGAGGGCTATGCGCAGTGGAAGCCCTTCGACGGCACGACGCTTGTGGCCAATCTCAACTTCACCGACAACCATGCCGAGAATGTGGACGCAGCCCTCAAGCAGCACACCACATCCACATTCTATTATGTCAATCTCAGCCAGAAACTGCCGTGGAAGTTTCTGGTCACCGCCTACACTTACGGACAGACTGGCCACAGTCCGGAGAACATCTATGCCTACTCGCGGTCATGGTGTCAGTATGCTTTCACCTTGCAACGCTCGTTCCTCAGCGACGACCGTCTCACCGTGCGGCTGATGGCCAACGCCCCTTTCCACAAGGACATGCGCTATTATACGCGCACCACGCAGGGCGACATCCTCGGGTGGGGCGTCAACCGTCTCCTACCGCTTCGGCAAGCTCAAGGCCAGTGTGAAGAAGACCGGGACCACCATCGACAACAGCGACGTGGTGGGGGGCATCACAAAGGGGCAATGAGGAATAGAAGTTGCAACTATTCAGCGAATATTTTTTCAACACGAATTTCCACGAATTAATCAAAAAATTTCTTACAAAACGCAAGCTAACCATAACAAATCTCCTTATTTTGCATATTTATGGACAACAATTAACGTATAAATCCTCAAGTCTCCCCCATTTTTGTACTCTTATGAGTAACAATTAATGTTTAATTATATGGTAAATTTATGTTTTATGATATTCGCTGAATAGATATTAGAAGTTGCAACTTGTGTGAACAACTAAAAAATGCGCCCTTATTTTCTTAATAAACCATAAAAACTAAAGGTTTTAGTTCTATGAAACTAATTTTTTTAGTTACTTTGTAGTCGGATAAGATACTGACGCATTTGATGGATGCGCAACTAAAAGGAAACGAACAATGAAAAAACTGACTCGCAAAGAAAAAGAAATCATGGACCTGTATTGGCAGCACGGCCCCATGTTCGTCAAGGAACTGTTGGAGTACTACGACGAGCCTCGTCCGCATTTCAATACGCTGTCCACCACGGTGCGTATTCTGGAGAAAAAGGGCATGCTCGGCCACAAGCAGTTTGGCACGTCCTATCAGTATTTCCCGACGGTGTCGGAGAAGGAATACGGCCGTTCGAGTCTGGCCGGAGTCATCAAGAACTATTTTGACGACTCGTATCTGGATGCTGTCAGCAGTTTCGTGAAGGACGAAAAGATTTCTTTGGAGGAACTGAAAGAATTGATTGAGCAAATAGAGCAATCTTAATACACGAAGTCATGAGTATGTTGGAATTTCTGAAATACGACTTGAAAGTAGCTGTGCTCATAGCGATATTCTACTTGTTTTATCGCTTGTTGCTCAGTCGCGACACGTTTCACCGCCTCAACCGCGTGGTGTTGCTCGCTACGGCAGTGGCTTCGTTCGTGTTGCCGTTTTGTGTCTTCACCTTCCATCATACTGTTGTCTTGGCTCCCCGTGAGACCAACATTGCCATAGAACAGCCGTTGGCGGCAATCGTCGAACCGGCCTGGCCATGGTGGCAAACGGGAGTGGTCGTCGTGTTTTTCCTGGGTGTGTTCATGGTCGTGGGCCATGTCGCATGGTCTCTCGTGCAAGTGGTTCGCCTCATCATGCACAGCCAGCGTCACCCGCAAGATGACGGGGTCGTCATCGCCGTTACCGACAAGCCGTTGGCACCCTTCAGTTGGATGCGCTACATTGTGCTCAACACCGCAGACTACGAACATCAAGACCCGGCCATCATGGCCCATGAACGAGGGCACATACGCCAGCGACACTCGCTCGACGTCCTCCTCGTGGATACGCTCTCCGCACTGCAATGGTTCAACCCCGCTATATGGATGCTTCGCCAAGACCTGCGAGCCATCCATGAGTACGAGGCCGATGCAGCTGTCCTCTCTCAAGGCATCAACATGCGTCAGTATCTTTATCTGCTTATCCAAAAGGCCGTTGCCACTGGCGGGTACTCCATCACCAACGGCATTACTCACAGTACCCTCAAAAACCGCATAAACATGATGCTTAACAATAAGAAATCCAATGGCAAGAGTTGGGTGAAACTGCTTGCTCTCGTTCCCATTTTGGGCGTATTCCTGGGTCTCAACGCCGAGACCGTCACCGACTATGTTTACCAGCAGCCACAGAAGAAAATGGTGAAGAAGGGCCGTAAAGCCGGAAAGGTGAATGTCAGCGGAAAGACCATCGAGGTGGTGAAAGCCGACACGGCGGTAACTACCAAGCCCATCGGCATATTTGTTCTCGAAGATACAAAGGAACGTTTGGACAACCCGCTCCTCATCATCGACGGCAAGCGTGCAAGCACCGAGGAGGTCAAGGCTCTCGACCCGAAAACCATCGACCATGTCGATGTCTTGAAGGACAAGGCGTCCACCGAGTTGTATGGTGAGGAAGGAAAGAACGGGGTCGTTGTCATCACCACCAAGAACGCGACTTCATTAGACCAAGTCCAGGCAGATGCTCCGGCTTTCACAGGCCAGGCGACTTCAGATGAAGAAACCCAAAAGGTCAAAGTCGTGGAAACCGTTTATCCAGAAGTCTTTGATGTGGTGGAGAAGGCGCCTGAATTTCCCGGCGGTGTGGAGGCCTTGATGAAGTTCCTCTCAGAGAATGTCCGTTATCCGGAAGCCGCCCACAAAATTGGGGCTCAAGGAAGGGTCCTTGTCAGCTTCATCGTCGAGCCGGATGGCAGTACCAGCAATGCGCACGTTCTCCAAAAAGTCAATGACGACCTGGATGCCGAGGCTGTCCGCGTGATTGGCGCCATGCCGAAATGGACGCCTGGAATGCAGGATGGCAAAGCCGTGCGTGTGAAATTCACAGTGCCCATCACATTCCGTCTGAACTAAAAGATAGGTTTGAGGTTTGAGATTCTCAAACCTCAAACCTCAAATGTTTTTTGTCCAAATGTGGGTGTTTTTATATAGATTTGGACAAAAATTGAATGTTTTCAACCTGTACGGATAAAAATCCCCTTGGTAACAAAAGGAGCAAATAGCAAAGGAAGTCGCCTTTGATGAGGGAACTCTTTTTTAGTCGCTTCGCGAGAACCAACGGTCGACGTGCGAAGCGAAAGTCAAATCGAACAAATCTATTCAAATCTTTCAAATCTTTTTCCTATTTGTATGATTTGTACAGATTTGTACGATTTCTGCCCGTTAGGGCACTCCTTTTTTA
>CADBBP010000243.1 GCA_902792855.1 uncultured Prevotellaceae bacterium | reverse complement strand
ATCCAACTACCATGCCTGGGTGGAAGTGTATGACGGGCAAGGCAACTATTTCAAAAAAAGAGCCTTGGCCAATTTGCAAGGAAAAGGGTCCACTGTATTGGACAAGAAAAACTTCATGCTTGACTTTTGCAATGACGAATGGCTGTGCGACAACACCCCCGATATGACCTTCGGCGACTGGGTTCCTCAAGACGGGTTCCATTACAAAGCTTTCTATCTCGACCTCTATCGAGGCATCGGCATCATGGGATACAGGGTATATGACCTCATCACCCAGGGACATGGACGTATTTGGGAGCGAGCAGAACTGAAAAATCCTGACGTGCGAGCACTTTGCCATCCAGATGCATTTCCTTGCGTGGTCTATCTTAACGGCGAATTCCACGGACTCTATTGCTGGCAATTGAAAAAGCACCGGAAAAACATGAACATGAAAAAAAACACGCCGGAGCATGTGCACATGGAAGGAACAAAAATGGATGGCACCACCTTGTTTAAGGATGTTATAGATTGGACTGTCTTAGAGGTGAGAAACCCAAAGAATTTGTTCTGCATGGATGGCAGCAGCTATAGCGACACGAACTTAAATGAGTTGATGGACGAGACTTCCCCTTATTATGACTTGGATACAGACGACGCCGATACCAAGAAATACAAGAAAAACACAGCCAAAGTTAAGGGATATATCGAGAAATTAAGTCATTACTACACAGAACTGACAACCATGGAGGCCAATGGCGCCACCAAAAACGAGATGCGTGAAGCGATAGAGAAACGTTTCGACATCCCCAGCATGATTGACTACATCATACATTGTTTGCTGACATCCAATGGAGATGGATTAATAAGGAATTTTCAGTGGTTCACATACAATGGGGAGAAATGGTTCGTCGCCCCTTATGACTTGGATGGCATCTTCGGCTATTGCGTACCCTATGGGAATGGGCTTTTTGAACCAGGATACTTCCAAACCAACCTATTGAAAAACAGGGATTTCCTATACTACAACGGGTTAAGATGGGCATATTTGTATTACAGACAGGAAATCTATGACTATTATGCATTCTTGCGCAACAATGGATACCTCAACGCTGACATCATCGCCAACTTGTTCGACCAATGGTATCATTCGTTTGGCGAACTCAACTACAAAGACGAATGGATAAAATGGCCCAACAGCAAGTGCCTTATGGAAACCATTGCCAACGAACCGTGGGAACTTTGTCCCTTTGGTCAGCCGGAATATTCCAAACTTAAAGAATATTCTAGTACGAAAACCTACTACGCAGGCGACAAGTGCAGGTTGCAATCGAAGATTTGGAAAGCCAATGCGGAGGTGACGGGGATAAGACCATACAAGCAAATGGGGTCTAAAGACAGCCTCACTCGAATGGGACACTACCTGCCGATACACATAGCCGCCCTCGACAGTTGGATGCATTACAAATTTGAGTCACAACCGATGTCCTATTCCCTCAACATTTCAACAGCTGAATGGACCACTCTGTGTCTGCCTTTCAGCTTCGATGTTCCCGATAACATTAAACTCTATTCCGTGACAGGAATGCGTGAGGACGGGACGTTGTCGCTGGTGCAAACAGCGACTCCAGAAGCGAACAAACCCTATCTGGTGAGGGGTGAAGCTGGAACCTATATACTTTCAGGCTATACAGAAGAGGCCAACGAACAGAGTGAGGACTACCTCCGCAACAATTTACTTCAAGGATGTCACATTGGGAAATATGCTCCAAAGGATACCTATGTGTTGCAAAACCAAAACGGGAAAGTCGCCTTTTACAGGGTGGAAGAAAATGGAAAGGTTCATGTCGGCGAGCACAAGGCATGGCTGGTTCCCGACAAAGAGGCCTTGACCCGACAATTCTCCTTCAATCTGGATGAGAAGGCCACTGGTTTGGTGGAAATCACAGACAAACAGACAGGACGGATGAACATCTACAGCGCGGACGGACGATTGGTCACCCACCCTGTGAAAGGCTTGAACATCATCAAGTACACCAATGGCAAGACGAAAAAAATGATTGTGAAATGAAAACAATGTAAATGAAAAAGTTACTATGTTTGCATCGGCTAACACCCCGCCTCTTGGCGACGGCCATCAAAAACAGGCGGAAAATGCCACCGAATGAAGCTGTACGAAGACCTTCCATTCACCATCCTTGGCGTTTAGGTTTTCTTAGCGGAGTAGCCCATCTGGAAACAGTAAGCCGCCCATGGGCGGGGCGGCTCTTGAAACACTGATTCCAGTGTGGGCACAGCCATGTTGCTGGCGGGTTGCTCCTCAGCA
This sequence comes from uncultured Prevotellaceae bacterium, assembly GCA_902792855.1. Classification (GTDB taxonomy): domain Bacteria; phylum Bacteroidota; class Bacteroidia; order Bacteroidales; family Bacteroidaceae; genus Prevotella. The sequence goes on along the minus strand of CADBBP010000243.1, from coordinate 4,795 downwards.
GAGCCCGTTTCCTCGTCCGGCTGCACCGCAAAATTACGGAAAAAGTGCGAAATTCGGGGTTGACAGGAAGAAAAAAGTGTCAAAAAGGCAAAAAAAGTTGGTACGATAATAATTGGATTGTATTTTTGTAGATGCAAAGAAACAATATACAACAACAATACAAAATTTCTTTCAAAGGACAAAAGATTTTCATAGGAATCGACGTCCATGCGAAAAATTGGGAGGTTGCAATAGCTCCCGAAATAGGAACAGTGAAGAGGCATTCCCAGAAGCCTTCCGCAAAAGAGCTCTTTGACTTTTTGGAGAAGAAGTACCCGGACGGCGAGTACCAGGCTGTCTATGAGTCGGGATTTAGCGGGTTCTCCACCTACTACGCACTGAAGGAAGTCGGCATTGGGTGCATGGTGATCCATGCCGCCGACGTCCCCACGACGCAGTACGAGGAGGTGATGAAGACCGACAGGGTCGACGCCTCGAAACTGGCCAGGTCGCTGAAGGCCGGTCTTCTCAAGGGCAACTACATCCTGGAGAAGCAGGCCATCGACGACCGCTCTGTAGTCCGCATACGCAAGACGATACAGAAGCAACTCGGCGGTTACAAGTCGAGAGTCAAGCACATGCTGCACTGCCATGGCGTGCAAATGCCCGAGCGGTTTTCCAGGAAGCAGGCGCACTGGTCCAGGCCGTTCATCACATGGCTGAAGAACGACGTGCGGCTGATGTCTGACACACGGGTGTCGCTCGACCTGCTCATAAGGCAGGTGGAAGTCCTCAGAGGCACGCTGCTGGAGGCAACACTCCAACTTCGCAGGATGAGCGGGGAGGAGAGGTACAAGCGCAGGCACGACTTGCTCAGGACCATCCCGGGGGTCGGCCTCATCACTGCCATGAGCATCCTCACGGAGGTCTGTGACGTGAAAAGGTTCCACAACGAGAACGAGTTCGCCGCATATCTCGGACTGATACCCACAAGCCACAGCAGCGGCGAGAAAACCGTGCATGGCGAAAAGACTTTCAGGGGGAACAAGCAGCTTGGCCCGATGATTATCGAGGCGGCATGGATCGCCATCGGCAAGGACGAGGGGCTTGGCGCGCAATACCACAGATACAAGCAGAGAATGGAACCGCAGAAGGCGATAGTAAGGATAGCACGCAAGCTGTCCAACATCATCTTCTCCGTACTGAAGAATGGAAAAGAATATGTACCACACCAAACGGGTATTTGACATACGGATTATCAGACAACTTCACAAGACGACTCCTATTTTATTCTGAGGTGCCGCTCCGCCGGCGTCCCCTTTAAAAAGTTTGTTGCGTCTTACTATATATTCTGAAGGAGTAAATTGATGGGCGGAAAATGGGCATCCGTGTCATCTCATAGAAGTTTGTCTGATAGGTATGTTGTCAGTAGCATCGTACTATAGGATTTCACGCTAAGTGATTGATATCAAATAGTTAATAAAACATAAATATTCTCCATTTATTTGGAAAGCAACATAGAAGAATAAAAGGAATAAAAAATTTTGTCAGTTGGTAAACGCGGATGCTTAAGAAAAAATGCCAAGGCATGGAAAAAAAAGATATAAAAACAGGCAAATGATGGTTGAACAAAACACCTTGATGGTTGCACATAACACCTTGATGGTTGAACAAAACACCTTGATGGTTGAACAAAACATCTTGATAGTTGCACCCTTTACAACAGATACAAGAATGTTTTTATTTCTTTTTTTCCCGCATCTATGCGTTTTATCAAGCTTTAGCGTTTCAGATTATTGGTTGGTAAAATCTTTTTATCCTTTTTATAGTTTTTATTAGCGTATAGCGGTTTTTTTTATTCTTGTTGTCAAGCATTTGCTGCTTCTCGGTGAAAAGGAGGAGCACCTTTCGCTGGCTTCCCAACTGTCCGATTGAAATCCCCCTGAGCTCCTTTTTTCGTCCATGCTAAAATGACATACTATTCGTAGCAAAGTGACATATCTTTGCATTGCGAAAAGAACAAATATGTAATCATCACATCAACAGAGCAAGCACCATGAAAATCATTATCAACAACACCTCAAAACTATCGGCAGACACCGTGGTGGACATCACCCAACTGCTCTCACGCTTTGCCGACATACGCGAAGGACTGATATGGCTCCACCTCTACTCCATAGCCAACGAAAAGGGCGAGGTGACCTCCAGCATCTATGCCATCGCCAATGCACTAAAAATACACCGCCAAACACTATCCCGCATCATCAAACATCTCACTCTGGCGGGATGGGTGACCGTCGAGGAAAGCGAAAACCATACGACTGCGACAAGCACTGTGACGGATGATGTGACAAGCACTTTGACGGATGATGTGACAAGCGCTGTGACGGATGATGTGACGGATGGTGTGACGGATGATGTGACGGATGATGTGACGTTTTCCGACACTGAAAGAGCATCCAAAACTCATTGTTTTTCAAGCGGATGCAAACTTGACCGCAAGGAGGGTGTGACGCTTCCTGTGACGTTCACTGTGACAAGCCATGTGACGCTTCCTGTGACAAATAAAGAAGAAAAAAAACAAAAAAAGAAAAATCTCCCCCTGCACCCCCTAAAAAAGAAAAAAACAAAAAAAAGAAAAAACAACACACACAAACGCGCATGCATGCGAGAAAAAACCGAAATATCACGTTTTCCATGTTTGGCGAATTGGATGAATGCCTGTATGCATTGTGCCACTTGTTTGAGAGGCTATAGTCAAAAGGCAAGGGGTGTCGTGAAACAAAAAGACGATTTTTTTGAAAAATGGCATCCGTATTCAAATTATTTTTTTAACTTTGCAATCACATTGCGACAGGCTTCATTGCCTCTGTCGAAAAAACTACATTGTGGAATAAGCGACACTGTACGCTTTGTTTTTGGCTGTTTGAACTACCACATACAAATCTCGATCAAAGACAAACGCAGAGGTGACGCCTACGGATGTGTATATCATACGCAGCCGGAGTGTGCCGGGGGCTTGTGCCCTCAAGCACACTTTTGGGTGTATTGTATATACTCCCGAGGGTATCAAATCTGTTCGTCCAATCGAGAGGGCTGTGGTAGGCCTAAACAGCGGAATGGGCAGCATGAGATACCCTCGTTCTTTCTGCATTGTGGCAAGCAAGGAAAAGTGAAACCCTCTGACGTTTGGGTATCAGTCAGGCCATTCTTTGGACATACATCAAGTAGTCCCTATACTGATGCCCCAAAACACGGTTGACATATTGGAAAACGGCCTCCAGTCCGACGTGCTGAAACGACTGCTGCTTGACCACACCACCAAACGAAACATTTTCTGGGCCACCCACGACTATGAGCATCTTGGCAATGGCTTTCAATATACCGACGAAATACGCTTGGAGAGCATCACAGGAGAGAACGGTCAAGTCATCAAGCCCCGTGTGTTGAAGTCGAAAGAACAACAGACCGACCGCTCCAAGGATATGGCAGAGGTGTTCACACCTTCGCGGGTCGTGAAAATGATGGTGGACTATATTGACATTGGCATCAACACGCGTTGCCTTGAAATCACTTGTGGAGAAGCACCCTTTCTCGTCTCCCGCTACGATGCCACCACAGGCGAACCCATCGCCATCAACGAGCGTGTTGGCGTGCTCGACAGAAAGCTTCGCATAATACTCAATCAGCAGCCCAATGATGAGGAATGGCTCACCCAAGTGCGGCAGGCTTTCCAAAGCACCTACGGCTATGAATGGCAGGGAGACAGCCTACTCTTGGCACGCGAAAACCTGCTCCATACCTTCGTGGAGCACTATGAGAAACGCTATGGCTGCACTCCCGATATGACGCTACTGAAAGAATTTGCCGAAATCATCTCTTGGAACATTTTCCAGATGGATGGCCTCACCCACCGAACACCACAACTCAAGAAGGAAGAACAGCCGAAAATTCAACTCTCACTCTTTGATGAAGCCCCTACCCCAGCCCCCTCTCCCCTATGCATCATCATGGACTGGCAAACAGGAAAGACCATCAAAGTAAACGACATCAAAAACCGATTAACCAAAAGCCGAGATAACATGAAATTCGATGTGATTATTGGGAATCCGCCATATCAAGAGGAAAGAGCAGGCGATAACAAACAATTTGCTCCACCCATATATAATTACTTCATTGATGAAGCCCAGAAAATAGGTTATATCGTGGAATTAATTCATCCTGCAAGATTCCTTTTTAATGCAGGAAGGACACCTCGGGATTGGAATGAAAAGATGCTGAATGATGCACATTTCAAAATACTAAAATATCAGCAAGAGAGTAATTTGATATTTGGCAATTCAGTAGAGATAAAGGGAGGTGTGGTTATTTCATATAGGGATTCGAACAAAACTTTTGGTGCTATCAAACAATTTACTTCTTATGAAGAATTGAACTCCATACTCCACAAGGTCATAAATACAGTAGGCTTTATGGGTTTGGACCAATCGATTTATCTTCAGAATAAGTTTAATTTGGATAATCTATATGCCGACTACCCCAACTTTGAGACAATAATCGGTAGCGAAGGCAAAGATAAACGCTTTAGAAACAACATTTTTGACAAAATCAATATTTTCACAGAAAAAAAGACCTCAGATGATGATATTCCTGTATTTGGAATCGTGAAAAATAAAAGAGTTTGGCGCTATCTACCTTCAAAATATTTCGATTTAACTCACGAGAATCTACAAAAATGGAAAGTACTTGTTGCTCGAGTTAATGGAATTGGAACATTGGGAGAGGTATTGAGTTCACCTTTGATATGTGGTCCACA
>CADBBP010000242.1 GCA_902792855.1 uncultured Prevotellaceae bacterium | reverse complement strand
AATAAAAATGTGACATCCATTACAATGAAGGAGGTAGGTCGCCAAATTTAGTATTTATTAGCATTTCCGTCTATTGTTGTAACCATTCAGCGATTATTATTTTCAACGCGAATTTTCACGAATTGAACATAAATTTTATGTGACTATTGAGCGAATATTTTTTTTTCAACGCGAATTTCCACGAATTGGACAAAAATTTTTTGTGGCTGCTCAGCGAATATGTGTTTAACACGAATTTCCACGAATTGGACATAAATTTTTTACCTTGGATTTTGTCTATTTTCAGCAGATTATTACCTTGGATTTTGTCTATTTTTGGCGAATTATTTGTTTGGATAATATCTATTTTGTATCTTTGCACACAAAAAGTGTGAGATATGCAAAAGATGTATTATCCGAGATTTATAGATAGCTATCTGTCGGAATGGGCTTCACGCAAGACCCATAAACCACTGTTGCTTCGTGGTGCACGACAGGTGGGCAAATCGACGGCTGTGCACCATTTGGCAGAGGGTTTTGAAAGTTTTGTAGAGATTAATTTCGAGAAACAGACATCCTACAAACCGCTCTTTCAGGTGAAGGACATAGACGTGAAGAAGATTGTTTCACAAATAGCAGTTATGGCTGGAAAACGTGTTGAACTTGGAAAGACCCTGCTTTTTTTGGATGAAGTGCAGGCCTGTCCTGAGGCCATCATGTCGTTGTGGTTTTTCAAGGAAGATTTGCCCGAACTGCATGTTGTAGCAGCAGGTTCGCTGTTGGAATTTGCGCTTGAAGACCTTCCCTCTTTCGGCGTAGGCCGTATCCATTCCATGTTTATGTATCCCATGACTTTCGACGAATTTCTCATCGCCAATGGCGAACAACTGTTGATGGAGGCTCGTAACAATGCCTCATCTTTCCAACCGCTCCCGCAGCCCCTTTATGAGAAGTTGTTAGGTCTTGTCAGAACTTTCATGCTCGTTGGTGGCATGCCAGAAGCAGTGGCTAAATGGGTGGAGACGCACGACTATCTGGCGTGCCAGGAGGTGCAGGATGACATTGTGGTAACTTATGAAGATGACTTCCCCAAATATGGCAAAAAGATTGACCCCATTTTGCTTCGAAACTCCATGCGGAGTGCTGCTGTGCAGGCTACGAAGAAATTCGTCTATTCTGCGGTGGAGGGTAACTACAAGGCTTCCGAGGTGAGGAAAGCACTGGCCATGCTGGCAAAAGCGGGGATTATAATACCAGTGACGCATACTGATGCCAACGGTCTGCCGCTGGGCAGTGAAGCCGACCTGTCGTACCAGAAGATGCTGTTTCTCGACACGGGGCTAACACTCCGTTTGTTGAACATGACCACGGGAGACATCTCTGAACTTACAGAACAGATACTGACAAGCAATGTCACCGACTTGGTCAACAAGGGTCCGATGGCTGAGATGCTTGCTGGACTGGAGTTGTTGCATTACCGCACACCGAATATCCGTCACGAATTGTATTATTGGCAGCGTCGAGCTAAAAATGCGAAGGCGGAGGTGGACTATGTATCAAGTTATCGCCAGACGGTATTGCCTATAGAGGTGAAAGCAGAAAAACAGGGTGGTATGAAGAGCCTCTGGATGTTTATGCGTGAGAAAAAACTCACAAATGCCATCCGTAGTTCGTTGGAAAACTTCGGTGCTTTCGACTATGAAGACCCGAAGGGCAATGGAGCCATTCGTCATGTGCAGATTTGTCCGTTATATGCCTTGTCGCAAATGGACTCCATACTTAAGTCATTTGATTGGTAATTCCCTACCTTATGACTTCGCGAACATACCACTCCCCTCTCCCGTCGGAGAGGGGTCGGGGGTGAGGCTGTCTTATTTCACCACTCCGAGTGAGAGGATGCTCACCTTGAAATTGGCTGTCTTTCTCATGGCGTTGACGCAGGCGCAGATGGTGGCCCCGGAGGTGACGATGTCGTCGATGACGAGGATGTGCTTGCCTTCCAAGTCGGCTTTTCCTGTTGCTTCGAAGGCGTTCTCCACGTTCTCCATCCGCTCGCGCAGGCTTTTGCGTGTCTGGCTGCTGACGAAGGTGTTGCGCTTCACGGCGTTGGTGACGATGGGGATGTGTGCCACCTCCGCCACGCCCTCTGCGATGGCCATGCTCTGGTTGTAGCCCCTCTGTCGCTCGCGTTTCCTCGTCAGCGGGACGGGTATGATGAGGTCGATGCCTTGGAAGAAGCCGAAGGGCAGGAACTCCTCCGCCGTCATCCGTCCCATGGCGGTCGCAGCCTCCGGGTGGTTGTTGTATTTCATGGCGTGAATGATGTGGCTCGCCTCAGAGCCAGCCTCATAGTAGAACAATGCGCCGGCGCGCTCCACCGGGATGCGTGCCCAGAAGCGGCGGGCCATGGGGTTGTCGAGGGCGTTGGCGGCAAACCCCGTGCGCGGCAGGTGGAGGTTGCAGGCGGCGCACAGCACCTCCTCCTCGATGGCGAGGCGGCAGCCGCACACCATGCACGGGCGTGGTGCGATGAGGTCGATGAGGCGGCTCCAGAAACTAATCATCGTCTTCCTCTGTCTCGTGCCCCTCGGTGTCGAGGCACTGCCTGATGATGTCGAAAGTAAAGCCCTTTCCCAATGCGAAGCGAATGAGCCGCCCGTTGGCCTCATATTCGCTCATTGCCTTCAACTGTCGCCGCTTGCCCTGGAGCAGTGGTCGCAGCACTTGCAGGTATTCCTCGTCGTCCACCTCGTCGAGGATGGGTTGGTATGTACTGCTGTCGATGCGTTTCGCCATGAGCGCCTGCTCCACCTTCCGCCGCCCCCATTTGTTGTATTTCACCTTGTCGTGGATGAAGCTCCGGCAGTAGCGGGCATCGTCCACGTAGCGCTCCTCCACCAGTCGCGCCATGACGCGGGCCTGCGTCTCCTCGTCCATGCCCCATCGGCGCATCTTCTCCGTCATCTCCCAACTGCAGTGCTCACCTTGTGCGCACAGCGTGGCAAGGCGTTGCAACGCCTCCATTTCGGTCATATCTTTCTCTTGTTTTCGCAAAGGTAGTGTATTTTTTCCTGATGGCATATTATTTTGAAGATAAATCGCCAAATCTCACTTTTTTTCATCGATTTGGTTGGCTATCGTATGTATATAATCAACCAAATCTCGTTTTTTTCATCGATTTGGTTGGCTATCGTATGTATATAATCAACCAAATCTCTTTTTTTTTCATCGATTTGGTTATGTATCTTGCTCCATTTTGCGAAGGTGCGGTTGAAACGCCCTGAAAGGGCAACTCGCTCATAGCCCAGGGCAACGCCCTGGGTTGTGGGAAAGGGGTTAACCCATATTGCAGCTATAGGCTACGTAACTCCTTGTTTCTCAGGTGGCGGATTTTTTTGAGGTGGTTTTAGGGGTACCACGGATTTTATCTTTCCG
>CADBBP010000241.1 GCA_902792855.1 uncultured Prevotellaceae bacterium | reverse complement strand
GGGCATCATCGCCGTGTGGGCGATGTTGCTCCCACCGCAGGGCGAGGTTGACCAGAGCATCCTCATCACCATCGCCCAGTTCCTCGTCTTCGCAGCCACACTCTTGGGAGTGGACAGCAGCGTGGAAAGACTCAAGAAACTCTTGAAAAAATGAGGAAATGGAAGATGGATGATGGAAGATGGAAGATGTATGATGTACGATGTACCTGTCAACTCTCCACTCTAACCTCTAACCTCTAACCTCTAAACCCTAAACTCTAAACTCTCAACTCTCAACCCTAAACCCTAAACTCTCAACTAAGAATTTTTTTGGAAATAGAACATATTTTTATTTAAAACGAAATGAAGGGTCGCAGTGATGCGCCCCTTCATTTTTTTCATTCCCTCGCAAAAGGTAAAATGGTAAAATGGTAAAATTTTTGTTTTGAGCCTTTTCGTTATTGGCATTCATGCATAATAAATGGATGGGATAAACTGTGAAACTCTTGGTTGCCTTCTTGAAAAGGCGCGGGTTGGATTTCTTCCATTTCCGCAATGTCTTGTCTGCATCCTTAGAGTACTCAATGGTGTACATCATAGACTGTCGAAGTATTTTTGCATCTCTTCGGGGGTGCGGCACGAAATGGTCTCGCCCTTGGCATATTCCTCACGGGCTTTCTTCATCGAACGGCGCAGGGAGGGCGTGATGCTCCTGTCATCTTTGGCAGTGGCTATGCGCACCGATGCGATACCACGTATCATCTTCAAGGCTTTACGGATATCTGCCACCATGGCGTTGTCCTCAAGCGTGACAATCATCTGGGTGGGGGAAGGTGTTAACGTATTAGCTATCATATATTGTCCTTTTTATTTGTTTTCGTTAGCAAAGTAAACGTAAAAGAAAGAAACATCCAAACATTCACTATCTTTTTTCAGTTCATCTCAATCTTTCTCCCTACTTTTTCCATTATTATGAGCTAAGATTACATCTTATGGATGACAAATGTTAGCTATAAATTTAAGGAATCTGTACTCTGAAATCTGTTGCAGCACTTTTGGGAATAACAGGAACAGTTGTGTCATCCCTCTCGTGCATTTTCAAATTCATGTGGTAAGACTGTTATATTATACTTTGCAAACGAAATGAGAATGAAGCGCATTTCTTCCTTTTTTTCTGTACAATATTCAAAAAAAGTTTATACCTTTGCAGTGAATTCATGAATTAAGACAATCAACGATATCTTGTTTTGCTGTCGTGTTACCTTATCTAAGCGCTTTGCGAACCTTTAGACGAAGTCAAATTTAAATTACAAATATAACGATGATGAAACAGTCTCTCAAATTGTGGTGTTTGCTGCTTGCCCTGATTTTGGGTGGCGCAAGTGTGCAGGCACAGATGAAGCGCTCGGATGATTTCCGTGCCAAGTATCAACTGAAGGAGGTGGTGGTGATGAGCCGTCACAATATCCGTTCTCCGCTCACATCGAGTGGGGCAGCGCACCTGCGTGTCACGCCGCATGAGTGGTTTAAGTGGACATCGCCGAGCAGCCAGTTGTCGCTGCGTGGTGGTGTGCTCGAAACGGAGATGGGGCAGTTCTTCCGTCAGTGGGTGGTCAGCGAAGGCTTGCTGCCTGACAATTATCGCCCGGAGGGTGAGGAGGTGCTGTTCTATGCCAATTCCCGTCAACGCACGTTTGCCACGGCAAAGTATTTCTCAGCGGGTTTTCTTCCTTTTGCCAACGTGGAGATTACGCATAAGTGGGATGAGGACAAGACGGATCCTATGTTCACCCCTCAGTTTACGAAGATGAGCGATGCCTACCGTCAGCAGGTGCTTGCGGAGATTGCGGCGATGAATGGGGGACCAAAGGCTTGGGCGGCGACTGTGCAGCCTGCACTGACTTTGATGGAGCAGGTGCTCGACATGTCGGAATCGCCTGCTGCACTGGAAGGTGATACCGTCCACTTCTGGTATGACGACACTGAATTTCAGTTAGAGAAGGGTGAAGAGCCTCACTTGACGGGTGGCTTGAAGCTTGCCAACAGCGCGGCTGATGCCTTGGTGCTTCAGTGCTATGAGACGGAGAGCCTGTCGGCGTTTGGACATGAGCTGACTGCCGAGCAATGGCGTGCCATCTGTGGTGTGAAAGAGGTGTATGATGCATTGCTTTTCACCACCCATGCTGCTGCCGTCAATATTGCCTACCCGCTGGTGAGCCGCATTCGTGAGGAGTTGCAGCGTGAGGACCGTAAGTTCATGTTCCTTTGTGGTCATGACTGCAACCTTGCCAGTATTGGTGCCGCGCTCCGCTTTCAGTATCCGGACACGGAGAATGCTTTTGAACTCCACACGCCCATCGGCTCTAAACTTGTGTTTGAGAAGTGGTCGGATGGTAAGGATACGTATGTTGCCATCAATCTGGTTTATCCGGCAGTGAGTCAGATGCATGGGCGCAGCTTGCTCTCTCCTGATGTGCCACCTATGGTGAAGCCTGTCAGTGTGGAGGGGATTACTCCCAACAGTGATGGTCTTTACAAGCTCTCGGAACTTGATGCTCGCTTTAGTGAGGCCATGAGTGAATATGATGCGATTGTCGATGAACCGACTTCTCTGCAAAGTGCCAATTCTTCAACGACCAGCAAATCTGCTGACATCTACAATTTACAAGGTCAGCGCCTCGAAGCTCTCCAACCTGGCATCAACATTGTCGGGGGAGAGAAGGTGATGGGAAAGTGGTGAGAGTTGAGATATGACCAATATTGAACGTATAACCGAGATGGAGCAGCGCTTTGATCGTGTAGATGAGGCTCTGCGGGCATTGGAGATTGCGGTGGACACAATCACCAAGCTTGAGGATGACATCCTGAAACTTGATGCATACTATTCCGGCGATGAATGGAAGGCTGATTTCAGATCTGACGAATTGGGACTCCTGCCGCAAGATCTCAAACGTGGCGTGTTGAGCGAGGATGCCATTTGGAACCTCCTCGGGCGTGTCGATGCTGTCAAACACCGCATGCTCGATTTCGTCATGACAGACATTACGAATTAGGAACTCGCCTGAAGGCGAAGTGAAAAGTGATAAGTGAAAAGTGAAAAATCTAAGGTACCTACTATGTGGGGTGTAAGAATCGCGAGATGAAAAAATGAATGAGTTGACAGTTGATGGGCAGCTTTTCATTTTTCATTTATTCATCCCTTCATTGTTGGCTTCGCCGAAGATGCTCACGCTCGACATAGTTCAAACAAGTTTGGCTTCTGCACTCGCTCAATCGCATCTTTCATTTTTTTATCTCAGCGAAGCGCAAAAACTTCTGTTTTCCTCCCCGTTTTCCTCTTTTTTCAAAAAACTTTTAAAAAAGTTGCCGAAAGATTTGGTCAGTAAATAAAAACGCCGTACCTTTGCACTCGCTTTCGGGAAGCAACCGGGGTGAGATCTCCGG
>CADBBP010000240.1 GCA_902792855.1 uncultured Prevotellaceae bacterium | reverse complement strand
TTGTAACAATTGATTATTTGGCAGTAACAGTTCAGCGATTATTATTTTCAACACGAATTTCCACGAATTGGTCATCAATTTTAATCATGAAATTGACGAAAAATATAAGTGTCCCCTACTTTTTGTACACTTATGAGTAATAATTAGTGTTAAATTGTATGGTGAATCTATGCTTTATGCTATTCGCAGAACAATTACATTTGGCGTTTTGCAAATCATTTCGCTTTTAATATGCGTTTTCTTGATGCTATGGTATGGTAACAAACAGAACCGCCTCATCGCTTGTTTGTGTGACCTATCCGCAATTAGGAAAAGTGAAAGAAAATCAATCTTTCTCTTGGCTTCGTTTACAATATTTCATAACTTTGCACATCCAAAATAATATAATAATTATGGAGAGCATCGAATTTATTAAGGATATTTACCTGGCAGGAGGATGCTTCTGGGGAACAGAGCATTACTTCAAGCAGATGGAGGGTGTGGTGGAGACCGAGGTGGGGTATGCCAACGGAAAGGTGGAGAACCCCACCTACGAGCAGGTGTGCACCGACAAGACGGGGTTTGCAGAGACAGTACGTGTCTCTTATTGCCCCGATGTGATAAGTCTCGAATTTCTGCTGAAAATGTATTTCAAGGCCATCGACCCCGTGAGTGTCAACCAGCAGGGGCATGACAAAGGCACACAATATCGCACCGGCATATACTACACCGATGCCGAAGACCTTGCTATTATAAATAAGGTGTATGCTGAAGAACAGGGAAACTATCAGCAGCAACTCGCCGTGGAGAAACTGCCCTTGCAGAACTTTTACAAGGCCGAGGAATACCATCAGGACTATCTCGACAAAAGACAAAAATCCAACGGGCTATTGCCATCTCCCTCTGTCGCTCTTTGAGTTTGCGAGGAAGGCAAAGGAAAAGCGGTGAGGTTCATGGACTACACTGCTCATTATATGTCGCCTATAGGCGGCATCACTTTGGCGTCCGACGGAAAGGCCCTTGTTGGTCTTTGGTTTGACGGGCAGAAATATTTCGCCGCAGGACTCGCCCCTGTGCATGAGGAGCGGCAAGACCTTGAAATATTTGCCGAGACACGACGATGGCTCGACATATATTTCAGCGGAGAGAACCCTGGTTTCCTGCCAAACATCGCTTTGCGTGGAAGTGAGTTTCGCAAGGCGGTATGGCGAAAGCTCTTGGAAATACCTTACGGACAGACAACGACATACGGTGCCCTCGCACGAAGCATGCACTGCAAGTCAGCCCAAGCCGTCGGAGGAGCAGTGGGTCATAATCCCTTGTCGCTCATTGTCCCCTGCCACCGTGTTGTGGGCACTGGCGGCAAGTTGACAGGCTATGCGGGAGGCATCGACAAGAAAGAGTGGCTCTTGCACATGGAGGGTGCCAGGGTGCATGCCTGTAAGTGACCCGTCTTTAATCCTCCGAAGGCTCTTCTCATTGTCAGTGAGTTTTCCTGAACTCATCCAGTTGCTTGAAGCAATGCTTGTTGATGAGTTGTTGGAGGTGGCGGTCCGGGTTATGGCTGATTTTGCATGTATGGTCGAAAATCATCATGTTTCCATTCTCTGCATTGTACGGCTCCCATGAGGGCAAGCCCTGGGTGTTGGGGTTGCCCGAATGAGCGAAGGCTGCCCATGCGCTGCTCATCAGGTCGGCCAATTTCTGGTCTTCGGCGGTGGGCTGGGGCAGTTCGTTTTTGGAATGATGGAGTGTGTTGAAGCAGAATTTCAATTCGTGCCCATGGACAGACCCGCCATTGACTGGTGAGCGCCAAGTGAACATGTAAACGAATGTGTTGGCTTTACGCCCTTGGCTGATGTGGTCGGCGGTGATGAGCGTTTTCGGACGGAAGAGCCAGTCGATGCTCACCAGGTCCTGGGGGGCATGAGCGGGGTAGGCCTCGGCGAAGGCTGAGATATACTCCTCCGTGTCAGTGCCGAAGACTGGCAACAGTTCCTCGCGCGCCTGCTCCATGGTCATGGGGCGTCCGTATGCCAGGCGTTGAAGTTCGTTGAAGGTGGTGCCGATGATGATGGGCACGTCGTTGGACATATCGGGAAACCCAGGTTGGAAGGGTTGCTGCAGCAGGGTCGTTCCGTCGGGAGAAGGGCCAAATCCCCACATCATGGGCGTGCCGGGTTTTCTCGTGCCGATGCTGGCGGCCATCGCTCTCTGCCCTGCGGCATACAGTTCCTTGTAAGGCACTTCCTGTATCTTGTCCACGTTTTGTTTGTCGATGCCCAGTTCGTTGAGTACGGCTTCTCCCAACTGCCGCGTCATTTCTTTGGTGTTGACATTGAGGATGGTGCCGCTCATGATGATGGCCTTGTGGAAAAGACCGCGTGCAGAGGGCATGCACAGGAGTGTTCCCACCTTCCCGCCTCCGCCCGACTCGCCGAAAATGGTCACGTTGCCAGGGTCGCCTCCGAATTGCGTGATGTTGTCCCTCACCCATTGCAGTGCAGCCACCACGTCGAGCATGCCGGCGTTGGCGGAGTGGCGGTATTTCTCCGAGCATGAAGACAAGTCCAGGAAGCCGAGGATGTTGAGCCTGTGGTTGACGCTCACCACCACCACGTCTTTCTTGGCCAAGGCCATGCCGGGGTTCCACGCCGACGTGCCGGAGTCGAAGCCGCCGCCGTGGAGCCACACCATCACTGGCTTCCTGCCTTTCAGGTCTGTGGTCCATACGTTGAGCACGCAGCTGTTCTTCTCCGACATCTCATCCTCGGTGAGTTCCTTGCCGTAAGTCATTTGCATGGCTTGTGGTCCCCAATGGTCGCAAATTCTCACGTCCTCCCATGGCTCGACGGCCATGGGAGGCATGAATCGCTCCACCTTGCTATATGGTATTCCGAGGAAGGCGTTGGTGCCCTCCTGTTCCACACCCTGCACCCATCCTGCTTGTGTTTTCACGAGCAGGGGTGACGATTCCTGGCCTTGTGCCATGACGGTCATCATCATGGCTATCAGCAATATGGTTTGTCTTGCTTGCATTGCTTTGTAGATTATGGTGTATGTTTATTTGTGCTTGACACTGATGATGATGCGGCGGTATGCAGCCAGGGGTATGGCGGCTTTGTCGTGCACCTCGCATATCAGGTGTATCTCCCCCTCTTCCATATCTTGGGGGATGGTCAGGGTGGCAGAGGATTGTTGCCCAGCCAGCAGGACTTTCTCCGAGTCATGGCTTGCGTCATGTTGTATCCACCACATGAAATCGATGCCGTCGCCATCGGGGTCGAAGGAGGCGGAGGAGTCGATGGTCACGCTCGTTCCGGCAGTGGCCGACAGGCGCAGCGGGGTAGTGCCGTCATACCCGTTGACGATGACGACGGGGTTGCGGTTGCCTTTTCCTTTGGCCGCCCACTCCATGCGTGCGGCGAAATCGTTGAACGTGTCGGTGTAGAACCGGTTTTCATATTGTGAGGATATGTCTTTTTGAGGCTCGCGCCAGTTGGTCCACGAAATGGTGAGCGAGTCGGGGCACATGTCGCGGCAGAAGCACCCCGCCCATCCCACTTGTGATGGCTCGTCGGGTTCGTGCAGGCCGTTGGGCAGAATGTGCAGGAAACTCGGCGTGTCGCCCTCCACTCCCCACTTGTAGGTGGGGTAGGCTTGTCCAAGGTGCCCATGCCCTTGTATTTTAGAGGCGTAGTCAGCCCAGTGAGCCTTGCCCAGGGAGTTTTGCGACAGCCATGCGCTCTCGTCCCAGATGAACAACAAGTCGCGGGCGAACTCATGACGCATCCATTGGTGGGAGCTATAGGCGCGGTTCATGCGCATGTTGTATTGCATGTCTTGGTCGGTGATGGTATAGACACGCAACTTTCCAAGGAATTTCCTCAATTCCTCAGCAGTCCGCTGCTGCTTCACCTGCCAGATGGCTTGGGCAAGGGTGTTGGCTCCACCCCATGAGGCTATCCATAGCGGGCGCGGGTCGTCCTCGTCGGCCAGGCGGATGATCAGGTCGCTGCCGGCCGACGAGTTGTCGCTGCCGATGACACCAATTCCCGCACGGCGGCTGCCCATTGCCACGCGGCTGCGCAGGTAGTTGGCGCTTGGCCAGTAGCCCACCTCTTGGGAGCCTTGCTCCGTCGCCACAGGCAGGAAGGTTTTCTGCCCGGAGCGTTTCATCAGGTTTTTCACATCGAGTTCGTAGGCGTTGATGACGCGCTGGAGGGAGTCGGCCCATTCGACGGGGTAGGGGTCGCAGTTCCAACCGATGGTGGTGATGAGTGCCTCGATTTCCACTTGGTCGGCGTAGGTCATCAGCCTCACCATCGACTCCATGTCGTCGGGCTCGATGTTGCCGGGAGCTATGTCGGTCAATACCACGAGGCGGGGTTTCAACTCTCCGCCATAGGCTGTCGGGTGCGATGCCAT
>CADBBP010000239.1 GCA_902792855.1 uncultured Prevotellaceae bacterium | reverse complement strand
GGTGTCCAAAAATGGACAAAAGCGAAACGGCTGGACAATGGCTATTCGTAGGTGATTTTTTGCACAATCTGCCCTGGATCCACGATGGTGAGAGTGATGGCGTGCTCGCGGCGGGCCTTGTCAAGGGGCAGGGTCAGAAGGAACTCCTTGGTGTTTTCAAGCACTTGTATCTTCCATTCGCGACCCCATTCCTGGAATTTGTTCTCGCAGACGAAAGCCTTGCCACCATCCACGCCGACAGACAGGCGGTTGCTCTTGTCGGTGGACACGGGCCACAGGGGAACCACGGAGATGCAGAGGGAAATGGAGTCGGCATCTTCAGCCAATGTTGATGCCGGGATGGGGATGTCGATGCTTCCGGTGGCCTTCTGGTCGAGAGGCTGCCCGAGTTGAAGGGATTTCCAGTCGGTGCCCATGCCGTCGAGCAGGCGGAAGGGTTCCTGCGGGACAAGCGATGCGAGGTCAATCTTGTGACGCAACTCCGGATGCCGCTGGCTGTCGGGCAGCCGGTAGGCGTCGGTGGGCTTGTCGGTGAATTCGGGCATCTTGTGATAGAGTGCCGTGTAGCCGGGTGTCACCTCGGAAATCATCTGGTCCCACTTGCCGTCGAGTAGTGAATGGTAGCGAGTGATGAGCCGTTGCAACTCCTCATAGGCCTCCCTCGACTGCTGGGCATGGGAGGCGTTGCCCGTCTCATGGTTGGCTTGTGCATAGAGGAACTTGCGGTTCATCTGGTAGGCGGAATGCACCGCATAGCCGAGCATCTCAAAGAGGGCGGGACGCTGTTCGGCCTTCACCGCACGCTCGATGGCATCGTAGGCGAAGCAGATGTCCTGGTATTCCACGAGTCGCTTCTGTGCCGTCCCTGTCTGAAAAGAGAAGTCGGTGTCGTAGAGACGGCTGTATTCTGGCGTGTCCCACTCCATCTCATAACCCATGAATTCAGGCTTGCGGTCCCACGCCAGACGATAGTAATGGTCGAGGATATACTGGAACGTAGGCAGGTGCTGCTCTCCGAACACGTTGGCCAGCCATTGGGCCTGATAGGTGTTGGCGTTGTCGTAGCTGAACGAGGGGAAGTCGTATGCCATGTCGAAAAACATTTGCGTCTCCACCTCCATGGGTTTGATGTCGCCCACGTTGAGCAGCCAGTAGCGGTCGGCTCCTGCGGTATAGGCCTTCAGCAGTTCCTCATACATCAGCATGGGCGGGGTGGTGGCAATCCACAGGTTGTCGTGTGGCACGCCGCAATAGCTGATGTGATAGTAAACACCGCTGCCGCCGCTGCGCCGCCGTTCCTGCTCGTTGCTCACCCGCTTCATGTAGCCATAGTTGTCGTCGGGCCACACAAGGGTGATGTCCTCTGGCACCCGCAGGCCGGCATCGTAGATGTCGAGCGTCTCCTTGTAAGGCACGAAAATCTGCGGTATCTCCGTTTCCTTCTCGTGCTTGTGTTTCGAGAGGATGGCGCGCTGCTCAGCGAAGACCTTCTCCAAGGTACGGGCGCGGTCCTTGGGGTCGGTGCTGCCCCGCATGGGTTCGTCGTGCAGGCCGCGCATGCCCATGGTGTATATGTTGTCGTATTCGGCGGTCTCGCGGATGCGGTCGTCGAGTTTCCGGAGGATGGTCTGGCTGTTGGTCTCGTAGTTCCACTCGCCTTCACGCTGCCTGTCCCATTCCGACGAGGCGGCGTTGTTGAAGAGCAGGGGCTCGCAGTGGCTGGTGGTGATCATGATGCCCCACTTGTCTGCCACGACCTGGCTCTCGGGATGGCTGTAAAAGGCTCCTGTGCAGGAGTGCATGGCCGGCGCCACCATGTTGCCCTTCAGACGCAGAATCAGTTCGCAGACGCGGTCGTAGGTCTTGGGGCCAATGTCGCCCAGGTCCTTCTCGAAGGTCCGAGCCGCCCACGTCTTCAGGCCCCAGTCCTCGTCGTTGATGAAGAAGCCGCGATATTTCACGGTGGGTGACGTGCTGACAACATTCTCCGCATAGCCGAACACCCGCTTGTTGGATTTGTCGATGGGCACGTCGGCAAACCAGTACCACGGACTGACGCCGATGGCCTCGCTGACATGGAACACGCCATAGGCAAGCCCCCTGGCATCCGAACCGGTGATGTAGAGGGTGCTGCCCTTTCTGCCCTTCCGCGTGTCAATGGCATAGCGTTCCCACGTGTTTTGCAACTCGCGGTGCTGTTTGGTGTACTTCACCGTGCCGACAACGACATTCGGGCCGTTGCCTTGTCGGGTGGCGACCTGCGGCCTCTTGCCCGACACGCGCTCGATGTCGTCTGCCAGCACCTGGGCCATGTGTTTCACCAAGGGGGCGTCGCCCGCCTGATAGACGATGGTTGCCTTTGTCAAGTCAACACTGCCATTCTCCTGCTGCCCCATCGCATTCATCCAGAAGCACAGGGCCATCAGCAGCATGACAAGCCTTCTCGCACTTGTAAGACCACCGAGAATCAAACCATCATCAATCGTTCTTGCAATAGCTGCATCATTCTTTTTCTTTTCCATCGTACTCGTCTTTTTTCAAAACACAAACAAAGATAAGCAAATATTCCGAGGTTCCCAAACTTGTGGTCCACAAAGTTGTGAACCATGCCGTTTTTTTCTCGCATGCATGCGCGTTTGTGTGTGTTGTTTTTTCTTTTTTTGTTTTTTTCTTCTATAGGGGGTGCAGGGGGGAAATTCTTCTTTTTTTGTTTTTTTCTTCTTTATTCGTCACAAAAAGCGTCACAAGGGGCGTCACAGAAAGCGTCACACCCTCCAAAAGCCCGTATTCGCATCCTCTTGAAACACAAATGGTTTGGCATTCCTTCTCGGCATTGGAAAGCGTCACACCGTCCGTCACAAGGCTTGTCACATCACCCGTCACAAGGTATGCCTCAGTTGTATGGTATTCATCTTCCTCGGTGTCCACCCATCCTGACAGTTCGAGATGTTGGGTGATGTGCCCCATGGTGTCTGCCGATTGTCTCAAGGTGTTGTTGATGTAGATTTTCATGGTGGTTGTCTAAAGAATGTTTTTTAGTGTTGCAAAGATATGTCATTTTGAAGCGAGAGATGTGTCATTTTAATATGCTCATCCTCCACACCCCGCATAGACATTCTGTCTCATCGGGGAGAGGAGTGGCATGGTCGCGAGATTATTTGTTGATATAGTCATATAACCAAGGAACCGGTGCAGCTGTAGGGGCGGACTTCATGTCCGTCCGCTCGCCCGAAAGGGCGAATGTTGTACATGGGCCTTATGGTTGGTATTGCTGTATGGGTAGGCTGTTACAACAAGAAGAAAAAAAACGCTACACGCTAATAAAAAACTGTTGGATTGGCGTTTATCAATGATTATGCAAAGATAATTATAATCTTATTATAAAGCAAACTTTTCCCCACTTTTTTCATTATGAATGGCCTATATATGCCACCGCTGCACTGCAAGTGAGCATGCGGCTTCTTGAACAGACAAAGAGCGCAAGCCGGGCTTGCGCTCTTTGTCGTATCAACTGACCCCAAGGATGATTATTTGAAAATCAGCTGTGCGAAGTTGTAGAG
>CADBBP010000238.1 GCA_902792855.1 uncultured Prevotellaceae bacterium | reverse complement strand
AGTAACTGGTCGGTGAATAAAATATAATTCAAGTTGCTCTACCAAGCAAAAGAATGATGACGCTCGCCTTGCTCGTACTCGAGGTATTGAGCGGTGACCGCGTTGCTGACATAACTACTTCTCCTATGAGAGAGACCGCAGACAGGATTGTAACTCTTTAGAACAAGAAGAAAAAAAACCGCTTCGCTGATAAAAACAAGAAGACGAATAAAAAGGGTTGTCTGCAAATGATCTGAAACGCGATGCTTGATAAAACGCCCAAGGGCGGGAAAAAAAAGGAATAAAAACATTCTTGTCGTTCAACCCATCCACAACTTCAACATCGAAAAAAAACGAAATCCACGAATGTTTCAGATATTGTGATTATAGATAATTTATGGCCTATTCGTGTAAAAAAATTCGTGGCTAATTCGTGGTAATTCGTGTTGAAAATAATTCTTAGAGTGCTGATACACAAGAAGAAGAAAAAAAACCGCTAAGATGCTAATAAAAAGGATAAAAGGAATAAAAAGGGTTGTCGGCGAATGATTCGAAACGCAAAAGCTTGATAAAAACACCTGAAGGTGGGAAAAAAAAGAAATAAAAACATTCTTGCAACAAATTGAGCCAAGAGGGGCGGTATTGCTGTAGGGGCGGACTTTATGTCCGTCCGCTCGTCCGAAAGGGCGAATGTTGTGCGTGGACCTCTTGGCTTTAGGAATTACATGAAGTAATTCCCTACGTGCACACCAACCTTTTGGCGACGAGGTGGTTACGGAAAGATGCGGATAATCATAAAAAATATTCGCTGAATAGTCACTAAATAACAATTAATGAATAATTAGTGTTAAATTATTGACAATTCGTGTTTTGCAAATAATAGGATTCATATCCATAAATAATTCAGGCTAAAAAAACATGGTGGTTTGTTTTGTAATCTGCATCCTTTGCATTATATTTGCAACAGAAAACCCCAAAAATCAACGACGTATGAAAAAGTATATCCTATCAGCCGTCCTGAGCCTTGTCTTCATGGGTGTCAGCGCCCAAGACGACAGCAGTTTGGCCACACGGCAACAACAATTTGCATTCGACATTTTCCAAAAAGTCATCCAAAACGAAAAGGAGGGCGAGAACATCTGTTTCTCTCCCCTCTCCGCCAGCATGGCCCTCTCCTTGGTGCAAAACGGGGCAGCCAACAACACCCTCGACGAGTTGCAGACAGTCTTGGGCTTCAAAGGCTTGAGTTGTGAGGAGGTGAACCTCTACAACCAGCAACTCACGGAAAGACTCACCTCCATCCCACCCTTCACTTACGACCCCAATGGCGACCTCACCGAGGCCCAAGCCCGCGAGCAATATGCATGGGAGCACCCCATTTGCGAACTGGCCAACGCCCTGTGGACGAAGGTGGGCTTCTCTTGCTACGAGAGTTTCTATGAGACGCTGCGCACCTATTACGATGCCGGTATCGGGAGTGTGGACTTCTGCACCCAGGAGGGCATCGACGAAGTCAACGGATGGGTGGACGAGAAGACCCATGGCCTCATCCCGCAAATCTACGACGAGCCACAAGACCCGTTCCTCATGGTGGTGCTGGCCAACATGCTCTACTTCAAAGGCAATTGGACTCATCAGTTCAAGACGGAGAACACCAAGACCGGCACCTTCCAACAACTCGACGGCAGCAACGTGGAGACGGAGATGATGAACATAGTGGAGTCATTCAAGACGGGAAAGACCGAAAATTTCCGCACCATCACCCTCCCCTACGGCGACGGGAAATTCACCATGACCATCTTCCTGCCCAACAAAGACACCCATCTGCCCGTGCTGACATTCGCCGACTGGAAAGAAGGCACCAGCGCCGACAGGGAATACAAGAACGTCCATGTGCAAATGCCACGATTCAGTTTCGACGGCAGTTACGAGTTGAGAGACGTGCTGACAGCGATGGGCATCCACGACGCCTTTGGCGGGAACGCCGATTTGAGCAAGATGAGTGCTGAAGACCTCTACATCAGCAGGGTGTTCCAAAGTTCCAAGATTGGTGTCGATGAGAAAGGGACGGAGGCAGCCGCCGTCACCGTGGTGGAAGTGAGGAAATGGACCTCGCCCAGTCCTGACATGGACTTCATCATCAACCGGCCCTTCTACTTCACCATCGAGGCCGACGATGCCATCCTCTTCGCCGGATGCGTGAACCATCTGGAAGGGAATGGTGGCACCCAGCCCGCCCCCATCTTAGGTGACGTGAACGGCGACGGCAATATCTCCATCACTGACGTAACCATGATGGTGAACTATACGCTGGGACAGAAGAAAAGAGACTTCATCGCCACCAACGCCGATGTCAATAACGACGGCATCATCTCCATCACCGACATCACGGAAACCGTCAACATCATCCTGGGAAAATAAACCTCAAGACTCAAGCCTAAAACCTCAAACCAAACAACATGATTATGAAAAAGGAGATTTTGACCATCTGCATCTTACTACTCGGGAGTGTCAGCACCATCACAGCGCAAGTGAAACTGCAAGCGAACAATGTTGACGAAGTCCTCAAAGCCATGACGCTGGAGGAGAAAGCCATGCTCGTCGTGGGCGGCAACCGCCAGATAGGGGCGACAGGCGACAACAATGGCATAATTGGCGGTCACGCCCAGCGTGTGCCCGGTGCCGCCGGAGCCACACAAGCCATTCCACGCCTTGGCATCCCCTCCACCGTCCTCACTGACGGTCCTGCCGGCGTGAGAATCAATCCAAGGCGCGACAATGACTCCAACACTTACTTCTGCACAGGCTTCCCGGTAGGCACCGCCCTTGCCTGCACGTGGAACACGCAGCTCATAGAGGAGGTGGGCAAGTGCATCGGCAACGAGGTGCTGGAATACGGTTGCGACGTGTTGCTCGCCCCCGGCATGAACATCCACCGCTCACCGCTCTGTGGCCGCAACTTCGAGTATTATTCTGAAGACCCGCTGGTGACGGGCAAGACAGCCGCCGCCTACGTGCGAGGCGTTCAGAGCCAGGGCGTGGGAACCTCTGTCAAGCACTTCGCCGCCAACTCCCAGGAGACCAATCGCATGGGGGTGGACGAGGTGATGTCGCAACGTGCCCTCCGCGAGATTTATCTGAAGGGCTTCGAGATTGCCGTGCGAGAGTCGGCCCCCTGGACGGTGATGTCGTCCTACAACCGCCTCAACGGGCCTTTCACCCAGGAGAATCGTGAGTTGCTCACCACCATCCTGCGCGATGAATGGGGCTTCGACGGCATCGTCATGACCGACTGGACCGGCATACGCAACACGGCGGCCCAGATAGAGGCGGGCAACGACCTGATGGAGCCCGGCAACGACGCACAAATCAAGGACATCATGGAGAAGGTGAAGAGTGGCGTATTGAAAGAAGCCGACCTCGACATCTGCGTGAAGCGCATCCTGCAATATCTCGTCAAGACCCCGGCCTTCCGTGCCTACCAATACTCCAACAAGCCCGACTTGAAAGCCCATGCCGAGGTGACACGCCGCAGCGCCACCGAGGGGATGGTGCTGCTGAAGAACGAGGGGCAGGCATTGCCGATGGACGGCACGAAGACCATCTCCGT
>CADBBP010000237.1 GCA_902792855.1 uncultured Prevotellaceae bacterium | reverse complement strand
ACAAGGTGTTACCGTGCAAAAGAGTGTCAACTCCATCCTGCAAATCCAGTCTTTGGAGAGTACCGACGACAGGTTTGACCAGAAGTTTATTATCAACTATCTGGACATCAATGTGATACCGCGTATTAGCCGTATCACAGGTGTGGGCAGTATCAACCTCCTCGGCGATACCTACGGCGTGCGTATCTGGATCAAACCGGATGTGATGGCCTCATACGGCGTCACCAGGGAGGAGATTATCAATGCCATCAATGAACAGCATTTGGTGTCGCCCGTGGGTAGCATCGAGAGCACGGTAAACAAGATGGATATTGAGTTCAAGGGACAACTCAGTGAAATGAGCGAGTTTGGTGAAATCATCCTGCGTGCCACCCCCGACGGTGAGGTTTTGCGCTTGAGAGACGTAGCCGACGTGGAGTTTGGAACCAAGACGTACTCCTTCCGTTCGAAGGTGGACGGACATCCCGGAGCAATGTTCTTCGTCAAGCAGGCACCGGGTTCCAACGCTACAGAAGTCAACGCGGAAATCGACAAGGTGATCAAGGAAATCTCCAAGTCGTTGCCTGCCGGATTGGAATTCAAGCAGATGGAGACCTCCGATGACTTCCTTTACGCCTCCATCCACAATGTGGTCGAAACCCTTATCATCGCCATCGTCCTCGTTATCCTCATTGTGTATCTGTTCTTGCAGGATTTCAAGGCGACTTTGATTCCCTCGATTTCCATCATCGTGTCATTGGTGGGCACCTTCGCCATTGTGTGGGCATTGGGCTATTCGCTCAACCTAATCACGCTGTTCGCCTTGGTGTTGGCCATCGGAACCGTCGTGGACGATGCCATTGTGGTCGTCGAGGCAGTGATGACGAAGATGGAGACAGGCAAATACACCGCCGCTGCTGCCACCAGCGAGGCACTCCATGAAGTGACGGCAGCCGCTATTTCAACCACTTTGGTGTTTGTCGCCGTGTTTATCCCCGTGACCTTCATTTCGGGAACACAAGGCACCTTCTTCAAGCAGTTCGGTTTCATCATGTCAGGCTCGGTGTGTCTTTCCACACTTTCGGCCTTGACCATCTGTCCGGCCCTTTGCGCTCTTTTGTTCAAACCGAAAAAAGAAGGCGAAAAAGAGCGGAAGGGGGTCAGTTATTATGTCAAGCAAGCATACGATGTGGCTTTCAATGCCCTGTTGGGCAAGTATATGAAAGGCGTGGGCAAATTTATCAAGCGTCCTGCTTTTTCTTGGATTCTGCTGGTGATTTTCGGATTGGGTATGGTATGGTTGATGAAGACCGCCCAATCGGAACTCGTTCCTCAGGAAGACCAGGGCTTCTTCTTCGTCGATGTGCAAACCGCGCCGGGCACCTATCTTAACGAAACGGAAACGGCTGTCAGTAAAATCGAGGAATACATCAAATCGATAGACGATGTCGAGTTGATAAGCACTGTGTCAGGTTACTCCATCATGAGCGGTGGTGCAGGCACCAACTATGGTACTGTGATGGTGCGTCTGAAAAACTGGGAGGAGCGCGACTTCTACAGCGTTGCCACCGTGGTGAACGACATCACTATGTGGTCGATGGTAAATATGCCGGAGGCCAATGTCTCTGCATTCCAGATGCCCCAGATTCCGGGCTATGGTTCAGGCTCGGCGATAGAGTTGAACCTCCAGAACAGTTCGAGTGACGACGACGCCACCTTTATCAACTATGCGAAGGAGTTCACGCAGAAACTGAATGACCGTCCGGAGGTGGCCATAGCGGTGGCTTCCTATTCGGCCAACTATCCGAAATACGAGCTTACCGTTGATGTGCCAGCTTGCATAAGCAAGGGCATTTCGCCGAAGACCGTCGTCGAGACCATCGGCACCAACCTCGCTGGTTCGTATATCGGCACCTACACCAAGTACGGCAAGGTTTACTATGTGATTGTGGAGGCGGGCGATGAGTATCGCATGGAGCTGAGCACGCTCAACAACATTTACGTTCAGGCGGGCACCGAGATGACTCCTGTGTCGGGGTTGGTCAACATCACCCCGATTTTGGGCACCTCGCAGGAACGCCGTTTCAACCTGTTTTCCTGCTACAACATCAACCTGATTGCAAGCCCGGGATATACCTCATCGCATGTGCGCACTGCCGTCGATGAGGTGATGGATGAGGTGTTCCCCGAAGGCTATAGTTACGAGTTCGGCGGTATGGCACGTGAGGAGGCTGCCAACGCGGGTTCAAACACCACCGCCATCATTTATGCCATCGCGGTATTGTTGGTCTACCTCATCCTCGCCGTGTTGTATAACTCGGTGTTTATCCCCTTCGCGGTGCTGCTGTCCATCCCGTTTGGTATCTTTGGCGCTTACTTGTCGGTTCGCCCCTTGGAGTCGCTGATGGGTGTGGGTGTCAATGTATATGTGCAAGTGGGTGTCATCATGTTGATGGGTTTGGCGGCCAAGACGGCTATTCTTATCACTGAGTTCGCCGTGCAGAAACGCAAGGAGGGCATGTCGATTTACGATGCAGCCATTGGCGCCTGCCAAGACCGTCTGCGTCCTATCCTGATGACCGTTTTGACTATGATTATCGGTATGATCCCGCTGATTGTGGGCACGGGTGCAGGTGCCGTGGGCAACAAGTCGCTGTCTATCGCTGTGGTGGGCGGTATGACGGTGGCTATCATCGCCATCCTGTTCGTCACGCCGGCCTTGTATATCGTGTTCCAGAAGATTCATGAGCGTTTGACGCCCGACAAAGATGATGAAGAATAAACACTAAATGATGATTTTTATGAAAAGGTATATAATATTGATATTCGCAGGGTTGCTGCTGCTTCCGGGCTGCAACCTCTATAAGAAATATGAGTCGAATGTCACCGTCCAAGACAACATTTTGGGCGAAGTGATTAATCCGCAAGACACCACATCGATGGGCGATATGGGTTGGCGCGATGTTTTCAAAGACCCCTTGCTCCAACAACTCATCGAAGCGGCTTGGACCAACAACACCGACATGCGCACCACGCAACTCACCATTGAGCAGGCGCAAAACGAGGTGAGGTCAGCCAAATGGGGCTATGCGCCCACCTTGGCGTTTGCCCCCAATGCCTCCTATAATTATATGGGTGGAGCCGGCAGTTACAATGTCCAGATTCCCGTAAGGGCGAGCTGGCAGTTGGGTATCTTCGGCCAGAACCGGAGCAAAGTCCGTTCAGCCAAGGCAAAACTCGCTTACAATGAGGACTATCGTCAAGCAGTGCAAGTCGACTTGGCCGCCAATGTCGCCAACCTGTATTATAGCTTGGTGATGCTCGACCGTCAGTTGGCGATTTCCGAAGCGACCGAAATACTGTATCAGGAGTCGTACAACACCACACAGGCCTTGTTCCAGGCGGGTACCTACAACAGCCCTGCAGTGTATGAGATGCAGGCTTCGTTGGAGGCTTTGCGTACCGATATTGTGACTTTGCGCTACAGTATAGCCGCTACCGAAGCTTTGCTCTGCCAGTTGCTCGCCGAGCCGCCGCACCATATTGAGCGTTCCTCTTTTGAGCAATTTGAGATGCCCGAGCAGATTCACGTCGGTTTGCCCATCCCAGATTCACGTCGGTTTGCCCATCCGCTTGCTTGGTGCCCGTCCCGATGTCCGTATGGCCGAACGCAATATGGAAATTGCTTATTACACCACCCAACAGGCGCGCCAGTCCTTCTATCCTTCGCTCAACCTTGATGGTCTGTTTGGCTTAGCCGGCACTTTCAGCGCGCTTGACCTCATCGGTCAGGCTGTAGGGTCGTTGACGCAGCCCATCTTGCAAGGCGGACAGCTCACGGCGCAGCTCCGTAATGCCAAAGCCGAACAAGAGAAGGCTCGTTTGGAGTTCGTCCAGACCCTTTACGATGCAGGTAGTGAGGTGTATCAATACAAGAAAGCCATTGAGACGGCAGAGGAAAAGACCAGCCACATCGACATCCGCGTCAACGCCCTGCAAGAGGCTTTTTCG
>CADBBP010000236.1 GCA_902792855.1 uncultured Prevotellaceae bacterium | reverse complement strand
CATTGGCGGAGCAAGTCAACGGCCTTCTCATAATCCTTGGCAACAAGCGCTTTCTTGGCCAGTTCCACACGGCAAATCTGGTATTGTGCCGACACTTTGCCTTCGCCACCCTCCCATGGGTGGAAGACGTGCGCGTCGAGTTTCTCCATGGCAGTCTCGTAGCACCCCGTTTGGTTGAGCAGGGTGATTTCCTCCAGCACCAAGTCATCGCGACGCTCCACCAACTGAGGATGTTGTTGCAGCAGGGCGAGGCGCATGGCATGGGACTTGTGAAGGCGTTTGTATAGTTGGTCGAGCTCCATAAACACGCGCTCGTCGTTCTTGTCGAGGTGGAAGGCACGCTCCATATATTCCAACGCCTCCTCCTGACGGTCTTGCTTGTTGAAACGTGCCAGGGCGAGGTTGCGCCACACGGTGGGGTACGTCGGTTCGAGGTGGGCGGACATTTCCCAATTCTCGATGGCGAGGTCATACTGCCGGGCGGCATAGAACAGGCAACCGAGATAGTATGGTGCGTGAGCCCCATCGGGATTCAATGCTTTCGCAGCGTTTAGCACCACCACGTCTTCCGGACGGTTGGGGAAGCAGTAGTCGGGAGACAGCTCCTCTGCCTTCTTCACCCAGGTGTTGGCGGCGACTTGGTCGCCCTGCTGCGCCGTGGCCCACGCCAGATAGTAATAGGTCATGGGTGTGACGGCCTCCCGCTTGATGGCAAGTTGCCACAGGGCGACACCTTCTTCATAGAGGCCGGCGGCGCAGTAGTCGAGGGCCGTCTCGTCGTAGTTGTTTGGCATGTCATGCATCAACTCCACCATGTCGGCCAGGATTTGGGCGTTGCCGGTGAGCAGGTATTCCTCGTTGCGGCAGCCATAGCTGAAGAGGTCGATGGCGAGGGCTTGGCGGCAATGAGCAAGCATATCGTCGGAACGTCCCATCTTGCGCAGGACGGCCGCCTTGAGTGCCAATGCCTTCTGATTGTGTGTGTTGGAGACGAGGCAACGGTCTAGTTCGTCGAGGGCGTCCTCCATGCGCCCTTGCATCACGCTGATTTTCGCTGCCTCGAAATACCCTGCGTCGGCCCATGCCTTGTTCCATGTGGCTTTCCAGAAACGTTCGTAGGCCTCGTCCACCTTGCCTTGGTATTTCAGTGCCAACCCCAAGTTGTAGATGGGCTCGCCGTCATAGGGGTTGGGGTTGCGCTTGGTGAGCAGTTTCACGGCCTTGCGCAGGTAGTCCTCTGCTTCCTGGAAACGCCCTTTGCGGATGTTCCACAGGCCGAGGGCGTTGAGGCAGCGTATGTCGTCAGGGTCGCGACGGAGGGCTTCCTCGTAGTAGTCAACGGGACTCCACGTGGCATGGCGGTATTGCTCCAAGTGCAGGCCGGTGAGGTAGAGTTGTTCGTTGGTCTTCACCTGCCTGGGGGGCAGGGCGGCCTCCGCGCTGTCGGGGATGGGACGTATCTCGTCGGCCTCGGCATGCCAACATAGCACGGTGCGTTGACCATAGGCGAACGATTTCTTGATTTCGAAGGTCAGTTCGTCAAACTTGGCTCCCTTCACATCGACTGTCTCCACGAGCACTTCCTCGGGCGTGAGTGTCAGTTGCTTTTGGTAATACACCTCGCCGTTGTCATTGCGCAGCATGAGGTACGCCTCCTGCTTCGAGGTGGCGAACACCTTGAAGACCACCTTTCCTCCGCCTTCCTCGTTGATGTTGAAAATCAAGTCCTTTGAGGCCTCTTTCACCACGCCTACCTCGCGGTAGGGCATGAAATACTGCACAAACTGCTTCTCCTCGTAGGGCATCAGCCACGTGAAGTCGGGCTGGTTCTCCGTATAGACGCCGGCCATCAATTCAATGTATGGACGGAAACCATTCCGGTCGAGGCCCCATTGCTTCATCTCCTCCGGAGTGGGGTCGTCGGTGAGGTTGCGGTCCCAGGCACGTCCGAAGTCACCGTTGCCCCATGTCCACTGCTTCTTTCCGGGCGAGACATGGTGACTGGCCACGTGGAGCATGCCGGCATGGGTGTCGTTCTCGTAGCCGCCCTCGAAATTGAAGCGGGAGTTGACGCCCATGTAACTCGTTGGCACGGCGATGTTCTTGTAGTTGGAGATGTCCACGCCGGCAGAATAGTCCATCTTGTAGTAGGTGCCGGTGGCGATGGGGAACGACGAGACGGCTCGCTTGCCATGGTCGAAGACGGCGTTGATGTCGGGAGGGAAGACGCTCTGGTAGTGGTCGTTCACCTCCACGGCAGGGTTGGCCCACCACAGGAAGGTCTGCGGCACGTCGGTGCGATTGTAAAGTTGGCCCTTGATTTCGAGGTAGGCACAACCGGGGCGAAGGGTGAAGCCTGCAGAGCCCTTCTGGTGGAACATCCGTTCCATCTCGCTCACCCACACCGTCACCGCACCGTCGGGATGCTCCTCTATCGTGGTGTCCACGGGCAGGAAGGTGGAGGGGCGGTGGTGTTGGGGCCAGTTGAACTCAATGCCGCCGCTTATCCAAGGACCTGTCAGTCCCACCAAAGCGGGCTTCACCACATGGTTGAAATAGACGAAGTGACGGCCGGCTATCTTGTCGTAGGCCATCTGCACACGACCTCCAAGTTCCGGCAGCACCATCACCTTGATGTATTCGTTTTCAAGCCACACGGCCTCGTATTCCTTGTCAATTTTCTCGTCGCTCATCGTCTCAACAACGGGGTAGGGATACACCACGCCGCTGGAGCCTTGATACACGCGCTTTTCCAAGAACATAGGGTTCTTTTCCGGCTTTCCTGCCTCGTAGGTGGGTATCGTCACCCGCTCTTTCCATGCTTTTACCATGATTATTTCTTTTATTTCGTAATTCCGTTATATCATTATCCCGTTATCCCGTTATCCCGTAATCCCGAGATATCGTTATTCCGTTATTCCGTTATTTCGTTATTCCGAGATATCACCTGTTTGTCAATTCTTTCTCCAATTGCTCCAGTGACTTCCCCTTTGTCTCCGGCAGTCGGCGCAGGAAGAACAGGAAGCCGCACAGGCATACGATGGAGTAAATCCAGAAGGTGCCGTAGCTGCCCAAGCCCTTGTTGAGCATGGGGAAGGTGTAGGTGAGGGTGGAGGAGCCCACCCACAACGCGAAGGTGCAGGTGGCGACGGCGATGGCGCGCACGCGGTTGGGGAACAATTCCGAGATGAGCACCCATGTGCAGGGGCCGAGGGTCATGGCGTAGCATGCGATGGCGGCAACCACGAGAATGACCATGAAGAAGCCGGTGATGTGCTGGTAGTAGCAGAAACCGAGGGTGGCGTAGATGAGGCAGAGGCCGCCGGCACCGATGAGCATCAGTTTGCGGCGTCCTAAGCGGTCGATGGTGAAGATGGCCACCAGGGTGAACACCACGTTGGCCACGCCGGTGATGACAATGTTGAACAGCACGTCGCCCACCGAATAGCCTGCCGACTGGAAGATTTCCTGGGCGTAGTTGAAGATGACGTTCGTGCCGCACCACTGCTGGAAAACGGCGATGATGATGCCCAAGAACAGCACTTTTTGGAAGGGCTTGGAGAAGAGTGTGGAGAGACCGGCTTGTTCGCGGGCGTCGGCGTTGGCCTCAGCGATGGCGGTCATCTCTCTACGGGCGTACTCCTTGCCGCCGATGTGGGCAAGTGTTTGCTCTGCCTGCGTTTTCAGTCCTTTCAGTGCCTGCCATCTT
>CADBBP010000235.1 GCA_902792855.1 uncultured Prevotellaceae bacterium | reverse complement strand
CGAAAAATTTTTGTTTTCGGCCAATTGGTATGCCTTTTTATTGAACTAATGATAGTATGATGGGCTTGGTGCCGTCGCGCTCCATCTTGCATTTGTCCTGCTGTTTCCTTTCTTTCCCATAACAAGAGAGCCGTCAGAAATCCAATATCTATCGTATCCTGCGTCAGGAAAATGCCATTTTCCAATACCACTTGGCATCACCTCCATACTCCTCGGTCAGCAGTGCCATGAAGAGGTTGGTGTCTTTCTTGATGTCGGTGCTGCCATACTGTTCGGGATCACGGTTGACGCTTAGGTCGGTTATTCTATAAACGCCTCCGTATTCCTCATATTTGGCCTCGAAGATGCAGATTCCCGTCCAACTGCGGTAATAGCGGATGGTATCCTTGTCGCAGTACATGAACCAGTGGTCCTCCATGGCTTCGGGGATGTGTCCATATTTGATGATGTGCATCGCATCGTTTGGAATCGTCACGTTTAATGGGATGACCGTTTTCTTTTCAGGCATGGGCAGGACTTTCCAACTGTCCTTTGTGGCCACCTTTTTCTTTGGGGGGATGGGGTTCTCCCCGTTGAACCGCTTGGCGGAGTTGCCGGCTCCCATCGTCCACATCTTGAGTGCCTCTTTCTGCTCGGCGGTGGGTTGTGGACTGTCCATCCCAGCGAACTCCTCTGCAAACGGCTTGAAGTTGCCCTCGGGGTTATGTTTTAGATGGGCGTTGTGGTCATCGAGGATGGCGAACACGATTTTCCTGTACTTGTTCTTGAATTCCGGCTCGTCCATCACCTCATGGAACAGCCGTGCCACGTGGTGGGGAGGGTTGCGGAAGGCACCGCATCCCAAGGCACCGAGCACCAGTGTGTCATGGCCGTGAGCCAGGCCGATGCGGAAGATGGTGCGCATCTTGTTCTTGACGGGTTCCACATGATGGTCTGCTATCCTATTGTCCACCGTCAGGTCGGGCCGGTTGATGCCTGCCACCGAGATGAACGAGAGAGCCACAGGCTCGTCCATCAGGGCATATCCTTTCTGTTCGCTTTCACGGAAGTAGATGGCGTCGGGAGTATAGATGCCGCCGAAGTTCCTGTCAAGAGGGTACTGATGCCGTGAAGGGGTGATGCCGTATTGTCCTGCGTAGGGTGCGAACTGGTAGAGGGAGCGGAAGAGGTTGGTCCTGCGGAACAGTGTCTCCTCCTGTGCTCCGGCCCCTGTCGTCACGCCACCGCCGGGGTTGCGGCGACTGGCCATGTTCAGCACGGCTGGGTTATATCCCATTTCCTTGAGTTGCACTCCGGCGTACAGGCAGTCGATGTTTTGTATTTCGACGATGGTCGGTTCACTGTTATGTGAGGCATCGGGCGTGTGAAACTCATGCTCATAGAATGCAGTTTCATGCATCATCTCCTTGTCGGAAGGGAAGAAAACTTCCTTTCCGTCCTCGGTTATGTAATGCCCTTGGTTCACGATTTCGACCGTGTTGCGGAATTCCATTGCACGTAGTTCCTTCACTTGATAGTAGGCGGTCTGGTCTCCATGCTTGACCTTTTCCATGAGGGAGCGATATCTCACCAGGAAGTCTTTCTCTGCGTCCCAGGCAATGGCTGATGTCGGTTTGCTGTCTTCAGAACATGCCAGCACTTCCACGAAGTCCCGGGGCAGGATGACATTCTCCAGATCGATGGCCATTTGGAACAGAGGGGCAATCTCGTCTGGAGTGAATGCCGCGATGCCACAGCCGATGCGCGTGACAAGAAACTTGTATTCACGATGAGTGGAGGCGAATGAGATGAACTCATCCACGTAGGGCTTGATGGTCTCCACGCCGCCTTGCATGGTGGGGATGGCATAGCTCTGTCCTTGCAGTCCCACGCCTTGTCCCCATATCGCGCCGAAGCGGGCGTGTGCCAAGCGTGCCGCACCACCCCCATGTGAACCGGCGAGGTTGCTGCCAAAAACGAATACCTCGTTCGGCTTGAGGGATGTAATTCTTTCCGGGGTGTATTCTCTGTTGTACATGTCCGTTTGTTTTTTATATTTTTAAAAACCCTTTTGTATAGCCAAGTTTCTCAAGTTTGAGAGAGTGTGGGACTTTGAGAGTGTCGGCAAAACTATTCCATGATGATTATGTCCAAGTGGTCAATTTTATTCTTCGGCGTTTTCGTATTGCTGAAGTGAGTCTCTCAGTCTCTGTTGCAGTTTTTCGGCCAGGTGCTTGGGCGAGACCACGGTGATGCCTTCTCCAAAGCCGAGGATGTCGCGTTCGAGTTCGAAATTGGGGATGACATCGATGCTGAACAGCACGCTGCCGTCTTCAGACGGACTGATTTCCTGCTGGCTGTGATGGAGCGGTTTGGTGATGACGTAGGGCACTTGCGCCGCTTTTACCCTGAAAACGACATGTTCCACTTGGTCATTCATCCTGGTCACGCCGATGATGTCGTTGAAGTATTGCTGAGGCTTGAAAGACTTGTCCTTGATGAAATGTTCCTTCTTTGGAGCGTCTGTTATCTCCTCGATGCGGTCGAGTGCCAGATTGAGCAACATCGGCTCTGGAGAGTCGTGCCTCCTGCCGAAGACGAACCAGCGGTTGCGGAACTCTTTCAGGATATAGGGAGAGAAGATGAATTGCTGTGACTGTTTCCATTGGAAGGACTTGTAGGTGATGGCGACAGGATTCCTGTCAATGATGGCATCGTGCAGGGGAGTGATGTGCTCCAGACCACGCAGACGGTCGTTGCCCTCCAGCAGGATGACCGGCTCCACCCTGAAGCGCATCGATGCCACATGGTCCTCCAGCCGGTTCACAACGTCCTCAACGTCATCGAAGCCCTTGAACGAACTCATCTGCTTGAGCAGCTCCACAGCTTCTGTCAGTTGGCGCATGTCCGTCTCTGAGAGCGGCACGTCGGTGATGCTGTAGTCATGGTCCTCGTATTTGTAGAACTTTCGGTCCACCACAATGATGGGGGCGTAGTAGCCCAGTTCTCTTGAATAGCGCATCTCCTGTATGTCGTGCTGGATGGTGCGGCGGCTCACGTCGCCGTATCCGTTGGCCTCATAGAGCGCGTCGCTGCAGGCATCTATCAGTTCTTGAAGCGTGGCCCTGCGGCCCTTGCGGAGCATGCGGTCGATGGTCTTGTACCGCAATAAGGTGTTTCTGTTTATCGGCATGGTCTCTGTTCGGTGTTTAGTTGGTGATTTCACCCTTGTATAGGTCATCCGCCATGTGGAGGATGACATCGTGCAGCTCCAGGTCATCGAGGAAGAACTTGGGTATTGCCTCGTAACCGATGGCAGCGCCGAGGATGTTTCCCGTGATGGCACCCGTGCTGTCGCTGTCGCCTGCATGGTTGACCGCAGCGATAAGCGCGTTCTCGAAGTTGTCGAAATGACGGCAGGCGCAGTATAGAGCGATGGCCAGTGCCTCTTCGCCTGTCCATCCACCGCCGATGGCCTCGATGTTCTCCACGTCGGAGCGGTCGTTGTCTGCCCATGAGATTGCCTTTTCGGCAAGTTCTCTCATATATGCCACGTCAAATGGGAATAGGGGGTATAGCCTTTTCATGGCTTCCAAACCTTCGTGGATGTACATCTCCAATGACTGGCGGGTGGGGGCGTTGTCAGTGGTGATATGGTAGATGACATGAGCCATCAGTGCTGCGGGGATGAATCCCAATGGGTGCTTGTGCGTCAGTTCCGCCGCATCCCCTGCGAGACGGTCG
>CADBBP010000234.1 GCA_902792855.1 uncultured Prevotellaceae bacterium | reverse complement strand
CGCGATGCTTGATAAAACGCCCAGGGGCGGTAAAAAAAGGGGGAAAAACATTCTTGCCACGAGGGGAGGGATAAAAATGGTGATTCGCTGAATAGATACACTTGAGGATTTATACGTTAATTGTTGTCCATAGATATGCAAAATAAGGAGATTTGTTATGGTTGGCTTGTGTTATGTAAAAATTTTTGATTAATTCGTGGAAATTCGTGTTGAAAAATTATTCGCTTAATAGCCACTGCTATTGATGAAAAATTGATGTTGAATTGATGATTATTCGTGTGAAAAAGAAAGGGTTAATGGTATATTTCTAAATTAGTATGAAATATTCAGGTTAGATGTCATCCAGCCCCCCAAAAAGTTGCAAAGGGCGAAAGGCATGAGGCGCATCACTGCGACCCATGCCATCTCCCGGGGATTTTTTGAATCAAAAACTGTCAATATCATCCCAAATTGGCCAGATGGCCGATTTGGGATGATTTCGTTGTTGGGAATGCTTTTTCATTCACCATTTGGGTTCAGCCACCAGTTTGTTCATTTCCTCCATGTATTTCTCCATCAGTTTCTGCACGTATTTCTGTGCTTTCTTCCCTTTCTTGCTGGGGTCGGCCAACAGCATCACCGTCAGTTTCTTGTTTTGCTCGGAGTAGGCTTCTCCCAACATATTACCGTAGAGTTTGATGATATCGGCATCCATCTTTTTGTTCAGACTGACAATCTGCTCATAGAGCGGGTCCAATTGGGGAGTCGACGCATTGCCCGTACCCTCAATGCCCCACTTTTTATTAAAGTCCTGGACTTCACTAAACTTCTCGCCAACCTGCTCATAGATTCCTTGCAATGCTTCCATGTCGCTTTCAACCACTTTCCCTTTCATCTCAAGACGCATTTTCTGTTCGGGAGAGATGGTCTTCATCCACTGGTCCATTTCGTCATCGGAGTTGTTTACGGAGTTTACTTTCAAAGTGTCACCAACTGCCACGCGAGGGGAATCTGTCACCAACAGGCTCCTGCCCGACTGTCGTCCCACTCGGCGCTCGTAGTCGCGGTCTTCATCGTAGTAGCCATTGTGCACGGTGATGCGATACGTCTCGCCAGGCACGAAATCGAGGTCTATCCAAGCGGAGCAGAGCGAGCCGTCGGGGAAGATGCAGCGAAGGCGACCCACCATGGGGTGGTCGAGCTCGGTCTGGAACTCGAAGCGCTTGTTCACCACGGGCACACAGGCCACATAGTCATCATCGTCCAAGGCATAGAGGGCATCGCGCGAGTCGGCGATATAGATGTTGTAGAGCGAGTCGGCGATGTTGGCATCCACGCGACCCTCAATCTTAAACATCCGCTTGTTGCTCTCCGCACTCTTCTCGTAGATGTCGGGGCGCAGCGACGTGATCATATAGACCGTGCCTTCCACTTCGAAATTTACATCATCGTCACCCATCTCTTCCCAGACAATGGCATAGGCATCGCGCAGTTGCGGGTTCTCCGGGTTCTTCGTACACATGAGCCACATTTCCTGTTCTTTCTTTGAGCGCAGAACGATGGTCTTTGAGCCTTCGTTGGTCACTACTTTGAGTTTGAATACCTCTTTATTGCCCGGCACCATGTGCAGTATCTGATAGCACAGCGGCTCGTCGGCCATGAAACTCTCTGCGATGGTTTCAAAAGAGGCATCATAAGTAAAGCATGAGAAGGTGGCAATCTTCTCGCTCGACTCAATGATGTTGGTGTTCGGATTCCTGTTGATGGCAAACGACTGTCCCGCCTTGTGGCTATGGAGATCAATGATGGCGTTCAGGTTGGCGATGACTTTCTCCGGCCGTTTCGGTTGGTCGGCAAATGGGTCGGCATAGGCGGCAAAGGTGCTGCAGGTGATGAGCAGCAGGCAAATGATACGTTTCATATTCTTCTTGTTTTTATTGTTTTGCTATTTGTTCATATTGATACTTCATGATTTCCATTTCCAGTTCCATCCACTTCACGTAGGCTTCATTGGCCTGCCGTCGCATCAGGGCGATTTCCTCCGGAGTATAATGATAGTTTTCCGGGCGGCTGATGGGGATGTCGCGCTCAGTCAGCACAACTCGCTGGGGGGTCGGCTGTGTGTGAGGCAAGTCTGCCGGTGCTGTTTCTTCACTCACAGCCATTTCCTTGGGTTGGTCGGCGGTTTTCTCTTGAGCCAACAATACCTCCGCCTTTTGTGTTGTTTCACTTTGTTTCTTCGGTGTCGCTTTTGCAACAGTCGCAGAGGGTCGTGTCAGCAAACGTGGCGTTTGGGTTTCAGCCTGTGGCACCCGTTCAGTCGTTTTAGCAATTCGACGGTCATGAGTATCAGGATTTGCCATCCGACTGTCCTCGGCCTTTGTTGGGATTTCCAAGTCCTTTGCTTTTTCTGGCTCCGGTTTGGTAGCAAGCGAACTGGTTTGTGCGGCCAATTCGTCAGAACTGGCCATCGTTTCATTGCCACTTTCTCTTGGCGGCAGCTGCCATACAACCATCACTGCGGCCACACAAGCGGCAGCCACCCACGGCCAGACTGCAACATGTCGTTTCCGCTTCTCTTGGAGCAGTCGCTCCATCAGCCGGTCGTTCAGGTCGGCAGTCATCTGCGGCAGCGCAGCCTCGTCCTGCCTGAGTGCCTCGCGCAGGTTTTCATCCTGTTGTAATGTATGATTGCTATTGTTCATGATTGTAGCATTTTGATGATTCTGCATAGTTTCTTTCTGGTCCTGCTCAGTTTCGAGGCGACGGTAGTGGGGATGCTCCCGGTGATGAAGGCTATCTCCTTCAAACTCATCTCCTCATAGTAGAACATGCTGATGATGGCCTGTTCTTCTGGTGGCAGGTGCTTGAGGGCAGCCCGTATCAACTGCACCATCTCTTCATTGGGATGGCCAAATGTCTCATCCACCTCCTGGTCGGACAATGCCTCGGCCTTGCCCTCGCGGTCTTCAAAATAGACCACCGGTTGCCGTTGATGCCTCAGCCTGTCAACAGCAGCGTTATAGGCGATGCGTGAAAGCCAAGTCCGTAGCGACGACCGCGCCTCGTCATACCGTCCGATGTGGCTGAAGGCCTTGACAAAGACATCCTGATACACCTCCTCGGCATCTTCCTTGCCAGGCACCAATCTCGCCACCTGGGCGAAAATGCCTTTGCCATAGCGTTGTAGCGTCTGCCACTGCGCCTTTGCGTCTTGCCGCCGAAGCTCTTCTATCAGTTCTTGGTCTGTCTCTGTCATGAATTCTTTCGGTATTCTACTTACATATACGAGCAAAAGCCGTCAAACATTGCAAAGATAATAAAAAACATATTAGGAACTGAAGTTTCCCACCGTCACAAACCGAAATACGCCAAATAAACAATGGTTAGTGGTACACTTTTCGATTATTAGGGGTGGTACACTTTTCAGTTACAATCTACAAAATGATGGAAAAATGGCTAGATGGTAACAGAAACCTGTTAAAAAATGCAAGTTAGTTGCCTACTTTCATTCGTACAGGTCGAATTATTTTGCACTTCACTCATTTTGCACTATCTTTGTCGCAGAAAACCAGTCCATCAACAAATCATAAGGACCACCAAGCATTTCTACACAGACCACTATGAAAAGAGGAAAGAAGATATGCAACACCCTCAAGGAGGTGCGCATGCAAGTGGCGAAGGCCAACGACATCAAATATGCACCCTCGGAGTGCCACCATAAGGGGGAATGCGCCGGCACCTGCCCGAAATGCGAGGCCGAAGTGCGATGGCTCGAACAACAGCTGCAGCTACGCCGACAATTAGGCAAGGCCGTGGCA
Organism: uncultured Prevotellaceae bacterium; assembly: GCA_902792855.1. Classification (GTDB taxonomy): domain Bacteria; phylum Bacteroidota; class Bacteroidia; order Bacteroidales; family Bacteroidaceae; genus Prevotella. The sequence continues at coordinate 611 of CADBBP010000234.1, read as the reverse complement.
GTGGTGGGCGTGAGCATGGGGCTGGCAGCACTGACGGCATGCGAGAGCCAGCTGGCAGACTTGGACTCAGGCAACGAAATATCTTCAACCATGAGTCAGCCTGCTGGGAGCAAGATTTTTCAGTACGTGGGTGATGTCGTAGAACACCACGCCTCATTCCCAGGTGGCCAGAGTGCTCTCCTCACGTTTCTGAAAGATAACATAAAATATCCCGAGCAAGCAAAGAAGGACAGCATAGAAGGGCGAGTGGTAATCATTTTCAATGTCGAAACCGATGGCAGCATCACCGAACCAAAAGTTGTACGGAGTGTACATCCTCTTCTCGATGCCGAAGCATTGCGTGTGGCGAAGCTCATGCCCAAATGGGAACCAGCCTATCAAAATGACACCCCTGTCAAAACTAAATATAACATCCCTATAACCTTCAAGATGGGCGAGCCAGAAACTGCTATCGATCAATAGGAACGTCGTTTTATAGTATAGGGTGTCCTATTTGTTGCTCTACTATTATAACTAAAGTTTCCCACCTTTTGTCAGCCCATTGTTTATGAGGATTATCAAATTCGAAAGTCTTTGACTTCCCCGATAAACAAAGGGTTTTAACACACGTC
>CADBBP010000233.1 GCA_902792855.1 uncultured Prevotellaceae bacterium | reverse complement strand
TTCCCTTTGGCCGCCGACCTCTGGTTCTTAAATTCGTGATAAATAAAACTTATACGTAATTTGTGAGGGAGGGAAACTTCAGTAAGGATAATTGTTATGGTTGGCTTGTGTTTGTAAAAAATTTTGATTAATTCGTGGTAATTCGTGTTAAAAAAATATTCGCTGAAAGGTTACTCTCACCGTTACTGATGCAAATATTCCCTGATGGCTTCGACCAGAAGCATGTTTTCATCTGGAGTTTGTGTGGAGACACGAAAATGCCGGGGAGAGAGGCCACGGAAATTTGAGGCGTCACGGATGAGGATATGATGCTTTCTTGCAAGGTAGTCTTTCAGGTCGGCAGCAGTGTGTGCAGCCATTTCCACCAGAAAGAAATTAGTTTGCGTCTCGTAGGCAGTGACACCGGGGATTTGGTTGAGCAGGGCACGCAGATGCTGGGTCTCAGAAAGGTAAGCATGGAGGTCGTTCACCACGGAAACTTGATGTTCCAACAGCCATGTGCCGGCTTCTATGGCCAGGGCATTTACAGCCCAAGGGCGAACATTTTCACGAAGTTTGGCGATGATGTGATGGGGGGCAACGACATAGCCCAAGCGCAGGCCGGGAATGGCATAGGTCTTGGTCAGAGAGTGCAGTTGTATGATGTTTTGGGACGCCGCTGCTTCCTGAGGGGTCATCATCGGCCATCGTGTATAATCTTCATACGACTGGTCGATGACAACGAGGTCGTGCTTGGGGACGAAGTCTGCCAAGGCCGCCTTCGAATAGGCATCACCCGTCGGGTTGTTGGGGTTGCATAGCCAAAGCACGGTTTTGCCAGCTTCCTCTGTCTTTCCGGAATAGTCTTTTCGTGCCAGGCCGAACATCCGGCTGGCATCTCCGTATTCGCTGAAGGTGGGCAGCGGACCGTCGCTGAAGTATTTGTAATGATGTTTGGCGGCAGTTTGAGCGATGAGGTAGATGGCATCCGTGGCGCCATTGGTGACAAGGACGTTGTCGGAGGAAATCCCATGCTTCCTTGCAATGACTTTTCCGAGCGAGCGAGGTTCGGGTTCGGGATAACGATGTATGAGGTCCATTTTCCCGCATAGATGTGCCTCCAAGCCTGTCAGGTCGGCATGGGGATGGATGTTTGAACTGAAATTGCTCCGTATCCCAGGATAGTCGTGCGTGTCGTCTCCGTGTCCTTGAATCATGGCTATTTGTTAAATTTGATTTTGAGTCCCACCACCAGCATTCTTCCAGGACTGTAGAGGGCATATTTACGTTGGGAGGAGTCTATTCGGCGGTCCACCCTGTCGAAAATGTTGTCCACACCGATGCTGGGTTCCATGTATGCCCATCGTGCGCAGTCGAAGGCGTGGGTGGTGTGGATGTTCCACACACCGTAACCAGGCGCATCCTCGTAGTCTGGATAGTAGGTTTTCGACTGCAACCTTCCACTAAGGTTCACGTTCAGCCCGTATCTTCCCCAAACGTGATGGTAGTTGGCGGCGATGGTGGCGGCATTGCGCACGCTGCGTTCCAACACGCTCCACTGCCCTTTGCTTTGGGTGCGGGCGTAGGTGTAGGCATAGTTCATCGAGAGGTTGAAGCCTTGGAAGATGTTGGCGGAAACATTGACTTGCAATCCCTTCACGTCGCCCTTGTCGCTGTTTTGATAGAGGGCGTAATGCTCCAGTTTTGCCGCCTGGTCATCGGTCATCTCCGGAAATTCCGTTCTCAGCATGGCTAATGAGGCTTCATCGACATCGACATTGTTTTTCACTACCATGTCATTGATACGATTAAGGTAGCCGGTGATGCTGACGGCGATGACTTGGTTTCGGTACTCCGTGTTCAGGGAGAGATAGTGGCTTTTCTCGGGGGTGAGGTCCTTGTTCCCAAAACTGATTTGTGCCTTTCCCCTGTTGACGGAGAAATAATGATAGAAGAGTTCGTCGAGCCCGGGAGCCCTGAATCCCGCCGAATAGGTTGCCCGGAAACGGAAGTTGCCCGGGGCGTACATCAGAGTTGCCTTCGGTGTGAACTGTTGGTTGAATGTCTCATGATGGGTCAGGCGCACCCCGAGCGTGGCAATGAGGTTCTTGAGGATTTGGGCCTCATGCTGGGCGTATGCGGAGATGGTATATACACTTTGGTCGATGTTGCCGGAGGTGGCCGTCAGGAAGTCTTGGCGCCAGTCTGCACCGAAGATGGTGGTGGAGCGAGGCAGGAGGCCGAGGATGGCTTTCAATTCAAGTTCTGTCTGCCTTTGCTTCTTTGACTGCACATAGTCGCCGATGGCGTTTGTCTTGGTCTCCACGTCATATTCCTTGCCATAACGGTAACGGTCCGATGTGAAGTCTGCCTGCAGGGAGTTCCTGCCGGTGAATTTGTAGATGCCGCCCACGTTCCAGCGGAGTCCCTTGTAGCGCATTTCATAGTCGGTGCCTCCCGTGACGTCGGGGCGTGTGTCGGGACGGTCGGTGATTTTATAGGAATAGTCGATGCCTGTATTCAAGGCGAGGTGTTGATTGGGAGCGTAGGTGAATTTCTGCCCGATGAGGTGTGAACGATAGCCGGTGAAAAGCGGGGCGATGGTGGGCTGGGTCTCCGTGTCCGAACCTTTGAGGTATTCCAAGCCGTTGTTCTGATAACTGTCGGCCCGGTCGTGGGTGAAAGAGGTGTAGGAGCCGAAACCGTTCTTGAAGATGTCGAGGGTGACAGCCTCTGTCAGTTGGCCATGCCCTGAGACACGGGTGTCGGAACTGACATTGAAAAGTTGTTGGGTGGGTTGGTCGGTGATGATGTTGATGACACCGGCGATGGCATCACTGCCGTAGAGTGATGAGGCGGCGCCGTCGAGCACCTCGATGCGCTTCACCCGCGACATGTTGATGCGGTTCAGGTCTATGTTGTTGGAGATGTCTCCAGAGAGTTTCTGTCCGTTGATGAGGATGAGGATGTATTTGTTGCCCAGTCCGTTAAGACGGAGGAAAGTGCCCATGGAGTTGGGGGCCATCGACACCTGTGGCATCATCCTCTGGATGGCGGCGTCGAAGGTGGCAATGCCCTGCTCATGGATTTCCCTGCTGCTGAGCACATGGACGGGCGTGGAGGTGGACTTCAGACGCTGGTGATGGCCCGAGCCGGTGACCACCACGGGGTTGAGTTGGTAGGAGCGGCTCACCGACGACGAGTCGGTGCGTGTCGTTTGGTGTATTTGGGAAAAGGCAGCACTCCCCGTGAGGAGTGCTGCCATGAGCAAACATGCTTCTCTATGAGCCATAAAGAGAGTTTATTCCTCTGGATTCTTTGAGTGGTAATAGTCGAGGGGTTCGCCGTTGATGGCAGCCGTGGTATGACCCATCCACACCTGGCGGATGGCAGGCAGTTCGAGCAGTCCCTTCTCTATCATGGTGGAGTTGTCGCAGGTGTAGCCCATGTGGTGGAAATACATCTTCCAACTGGTGTCTTCCACTTCACCTTCCTCGTTGGGCTCAAAGCCGTTGTCCCAGGCGTCGTCATCGCCGGCCATGTCGTTGTGACCATGGTCGCCGTCGATGGACATCAGCGGGTGGCAGAACACCTTGCCGCTGGTGATGCCGTTGGCCTGGTCCACGGTGCCCACGTAGTAGTTCTTGCTGAATTTCTGCAGGGCCTCCTCGAGTTGGGTGTAGCGCACATTGGCCTTGTAGGTGTCGTAGGAGTCGGGGTTGCCGTGTCCCATGAAAGCCACGACGCCTTCCTTGGCCTGGTTGGCATAGAGACCGTTGAGACGGGTGGCCACTTCATTGACATCTTTCACTGCATCCTGGAGCAGGGGCACGCCGAGTTTGAGCGTCACATTGGCCAGGTACTTGTCGTCGATGTCGCCATTGGCGTTGTTGGCGAAGTCCTTGATGTAGTTGATGACGCGGGTGTATTCCTCACCGGGGATGACTTGCAGCGACTGCACCACGATTTCGGAGTATTTCACGCCATCCTGTGCGAAAGCGGTGAGCCAGAACGGGGGTGCGTAGAAATTGCGGGGCTTCACGTTCTCTCCGGCGGCGGCGCGGTTGATGCAGATGGCGGAGGAGAAGGAGAGGAACACGTCGTAGCCGGGGAAGGCGGCCTTGTAGGCGTCCACCGTGGAGTCGAAGGCATCGTAAGCCTGCTGCCAAGTGGAACCGAAGGCGACGAGGAGAATGGCCTTTGAGTTCTTCTTTTGCGACTTCACTGTCTGGTTGACGGCATTCTGATAGACGGTGTAGTTGTTGTTGACGGCTTTGTCGTCATCGTCGTCGTCACTACATGCGGTGAAACTCATTGCACCGCAGATTGCCAGCAAGGCAATCATCAAAAACTTAATTTTCTTCATTTTCTCTTGTATTTAAATTAGAGTTATAGTTGTTTTTCAATTTCTTTCCTTTGTTGAAACGGACGGTGAACGACACGTAGAACGTCCGACCGGGGGTCGTGGTGCCCAAGTGAAGGCCGTGCGGGGTGCGGTCTGCATAGTTGAAGATGTTGTCCACACCGGCTTCCACACGGTAGGTCATGGTTTTGGAATGTCCTATGTCATGGGTGGTGGAGAGCCGCCATGTCTGGTAGCCTTTTCCGTCGCCGTCGATTTGGTAGTAGCGCTTGGTGGAGAACCGCCCGTAGATGCCCACCCCGAGGTTGTAGTCGGGCGAGAAGGCGTGTGTCCACGTGGCGAACAGGTTGCCCTTGTGGTGGGCCATGCCGTCGATGGTGACTTTCGTCATCTTGTCGTGTGTCGTGTCATATTGGTTGGCTTCCGTGTCGAGGTAGCTGTAGCCGGCGCCAAAGGCGAGTTCTTTCCAAGCGTAGCGGATGTTGACATCCACGCCGTATGTCTTGGCATCCTCGATGTTCTGATACTGTCGGGTCTTCACGGGGTCGTACAATACGATATACTCGTCGGGGGCCTGGTAGTTGGGGATGGTCACAAGGGCAATCATGTCGTCCACTTTATTATAATAAGTGGAGACGGTGACGCTGAGGCCATGTCCGGTGTATTCGCCACTAAGTCCGTAGTAATTGCTGGTCTGCGGCTTCAGGTTGGTGTTGCCTAAATAGAGATAGGTGCCGCTCATCTGGCGGACATAGCGGTAGAACAGTTCCTTGGTGGTTGGAGTTTTGAAGCCTTGGCTCCATGTGGCACGCAACCGCCACGGCTGGCCTATTTTCCACATGGCCGAGACTTTGGGCGTCAGCCGTGTGCCAAACTGCTGGTTTTGGTTCAGGCGCAGGCCGGCGGTGAGGTTGAGGTTGGGGATGAGGTTGAACTCGTCCTGCACATACAGGGCTCCCGTCCAGTCGCTCACCTTTCCTCCTTCCACACGGTTGGGGGCTTCCAACCAGTCATAACGGTATTCCATTCCTGCGCTCAGACGATTCTCATAAGGGAGGCTGAACACGCCTTTCAGGTGGGCCATCGTGCGTTGTTGGTCGCTCTGCAGTTCTTCCTGGCCGGGGAGATAGGGGAAATAGGGATAATAGATGGTGCCTTTGCTCTTTTCGTAATCTTCCACCAGCGTTGTTGCCGTGAAATGATAGTAGTAGGCATGGCGGTTCCAGTCGATGTCGAGCGTGACGTTGTCGGTTTTGTTCAGTTTCCATTTGCCGCCAGCGGAAAGGGAGGCGTTGCGGTATTTCATGTCGTAGGTCTTCACGTCATAATGGGCGTATTTGCCGCTGGGGCGGTAGATGCGCTTCCAATAGACACTTCCGTCGGCATAGAGTTCCAGGTTTTTGAGGGGGGTGTAAGTCAGCCGTTCCGCCACCTGCCAATTGGTGTGACGGTTGACGGTCTTGTTGCGGGAGTCGGTGATGGGGAGTTCCGAACCTTCCGTATGTTCCACGGCCGTGTTCTGCCAACCGTCGGAGTGTTGCAACTGGAAGTTGGTGTAGGAACTGATTTTTCCGAAGTTCAGAGCGAGGCCGTTGTGCTGCCTGAGGTCGCCATAACTGCCCACCCTACTGGTGTTCTCCAGCAACACGCCGTCTTGGTCGTGACGTTTCGTGATGATGTTCACCACGCCGGCGATGGCATCCGAGCCATAGAGTGCGCTCGAGGCTCCTTTCACCACCTCTATCTTCTCGATGTTTTGCGGGTCGATGAGCGACAGGTCGTTCTGCCCACCCACGTCGCCATGAATGCGCTTGCCATCGATGAGTATCAGGATGTAGCTGTTGCCCAGGCCGTTCATCTGCATCTGAGAGCCCATGTCGTCCTCGTTGAAGGAGAACGAGGCCATCAGGCCCGAAAGGATGTCCTCGAGGCTCTTGCCCGCGTAGTTGCGAAGCATCTTGCTGGTGATGACCTCGGTCTGCACGGGGGCGTTCTTCAGCAGGTGTTCGGTGCCGGTGCCCGTCACCACAACCTCTTGCAGGCTGTCCGTGCGCCAGATGTCACTCTGCGCCTCGGCGGCCACGATGAAACATGATGCCACAAGGGTGGCTGCCAGTTTTCGTGTCATAACGATTGGGTTTTACGCCGCGCATCTTCCTGTACGGGCGTCGTTTCTTATGTATGCAGGCAGGTCTTCTGACTTTCCCCGGTCTGCTTTACCTTCCCGGCATCATGGCCAGTGGCGTTATACAAGCAAACCCTCATAATGGGGATCACAGCAGCAGGTACTGTTCCGGACTCTCACCGGATTCCCTTGCATCGAGGCGACATCGGTCGCCTGATTGCCTTTATGGGTGCAAAGGTATATCAAAATAAGCGCACCTCAAAATGTTTCGTCAATTATTTATTGAAGTTTCCCTGCTTTTTTATCACTCCAATTTGTGAGGGAGGGAAACTTCAGTTCCTAACGCCGATATTGAGCAGTTTGTTAATTCCGTCGAGGAGAAAATGGTCGATAAAGCAGCTACTCAGAAGAAAATGGTCGATAAATGGTCGATAAAGCCTTCGCTG
>CADBBP010000232.1 GCA_902792855.1 uncultured Prevotellaceae bacterium | reverse complement strand
GCGAGGGAACTTTTTTTTAGTCGCTTCGCGAGAAATCGAACAAATCTATTCAAATCTTTCAAATCTTTTTCCTATTTGTTTGATTTGTACAGATTTGTATGATTTCTGCCCGTTAGGGCACTCCTTTTTTAGTCATCATATTGCTACATATCGTGAACATCATTTCCAATCGTACCGAAAAAATCTTAAATTGTTACACGATTCTGCGAACATCTCAGTAATTTATGTCCAATTCGTGGTAATTCGTGTTGAAAAAATAATCCTGTATTGTTTCGTATCTTGCATGAACAGAAAAAATGTGCTAATTTTGCACGAGATTTCACATAATAAACTTGTCATCATGAGAAAAACCCTGATCATATCAGCCATGGCCGTATTAGCAACCCCCGTCTGCTCCCAGAAGCCCAACTACCCCTCCACCGCCCGCTGCGACACGGTGGACGAATATTTCGGCACCCAAGTGCCCGACCCCTACCGCTGGTTGGAGGACGACACGAGCGAGGCCACTGCCGCATGGGTGGCCGCCGAAAACGCCGTCACCAACGAATACCTGAGCCGTCTGCCACGCCGCCGGCAACTGCTGGATCGCCTGCGCGAGGTGTCCAACTATGAGAAGACGGGCATCCCCTCGGAACACCATAGCAAATGGTATTTCTACAAGAACGACGGCCTGCAAAACCAAGCCGTGCTGTATGTGATGGATGAGTTGGGCGGCGAGCCACGCGTCTTTCTCGACCCCAACACGCTGAGCAGCGACGGAACGGTGGCCCTGCAGAGCGTCGCCTTCTCGCACAACGGCAAATATGCGGCCTACAGCATCTCGCGCAGCGGCTCCGACTGGCAGGAAATCTACGTGCTCGACGCCGCCACCGGGAAACCACTCTCCGACCACATCCGCTGGGTGAAATTCTACGGTGCCGCCTGGCAGGGCGACGGCTTCTATTACAGCTCCTACGACCCGGTGGAGGGCAACGAACTCTCCGCCGTGAACGAGTGCCACAAAATCTACTACCACCGCATCGGCACGCCGCAGTCGGAAGACCAACTCTTCTACATGAACCCCGCCTACCCGAAGCGGTTCTATGGCGTGGAGGTGAACGAGGAGGAGACCATCATGCTGCTCTACGAGAGCGGTGCCGGAGCCGGCAACAACCTCTTCGTGAGAGACCTGCGCAACCCCTCCTCGCAGTTCATGCAGATGACCACCGATATGGACTACCAATATGGCTTCATCGACAACATCGGCGACACGCTCTTCATCCAGACCAACCATGGCGCCAACCGAGGCAAGGTGGTGGCTGCCCTCCTGCAGTCGCCGGGCATCGACCACTGGCAGACCGTCATCCCCGAGCAGGAGGGAGTGGTGGAGGCGGCACAAATCATCAACAACCGCTTGCTCGTCACCTGCACACGCGATGCCTCCACACACGCCTTCCTCTACACGCTCGATGGCAAGATGCTGCGCGAAATCACATTGCCGTCGGTGGGCAGCGCGGGCTTCAACGGGAAGAAGAACCGCCCGGAGTGCTTCTACTCCTTCAGCTCGTTCACCGTGCCGGGAAGCATCTACCGCTACGACATGGACAGCGGGGAGAGCACGCTCTACAAGGCTCCCAAGGTGGCTTTCCGAAGCAGCGACTTCGTCAGCGAACAGGTGTTCTTCACCAGCAAGGACGGCACACGCGTGCCCATGTTCATCACTTATAAAAAGGGTTTGAAACGCAACGGCAAGAACCCCACCCTCCTCTACGGCTACGGTGGCTTCAACATCGGCCTGACGCCATCCTTCTCCGCCATGCGCCTCCCCTTCCTCGAAAAAGGCGGCATCTACGCAATGGTCAACCTCCGAGGGGGCAACGAATACGGGGAGGAATGGCACCTCGCCGGGACGAAGATGCGGAAGCAGAACGTCTTCGACGACTTCATCGCCGCCACCGAATGGCTCATCGCGCAGGGCTACACCAACTCCGGCAAAGTGGCCATCCAGGGCGGCTCCAACGGCGGACTGCTCGTGGGAGCCTGCATGACGCAGCGTCCCGACCTCTTCGCCGTGGCCATCCCGCAAGTGGGGGTGATGGACATGCTGAGATACCACAAGTTCACCATCGGTTGGAACTGGGCATCCGACTACGGCACGAGCGACGACAGCCGCGAGATGTTTGAATACCTGCTTGGCTACTCGCCGCTGCACAACCTGCGCCCCGGCACCTCCTACCCCGCCACGCTCGTCACCACCGCCGACCACGACGACCGCGTGGTGCCGGCACACTCCTTCAAGTTCGCAGCCACCCTGCAAGCCTGCCAGGCAGGTTCCGCACCCGTCCTCATACGCATCGACACCAAGGCCGGGCACGGCGGCGGCAAGCCACTGACGAAGGTGCTTGAAGAGCAAGCCGACATCTACAGCTTCATCATGCACCACCTGGGGATGAAATGACCCTCCGGATTATATGAAGCAACTGAAGTTTTCACCCTCACAAATTACGTAAAGTTTTATTTATCACGAATTTAAGAATTTAAGAATATACAAACTGATGAAGAGAATTTTGAAGAATTATCGTCGCAAGCGACGTGAAACTTACACGATAGAGTTTGGAAATGGCTTGCCATTTCATCTCAAATTCCCATAAATTCCATCCTCAAATCTCAAATTCTCTAAATCTCTAATTCGTGATAAAATCAAGGTAGAGAAACTTCAGTTAAGCAATTCCCTACATTGGAGGCCGACTCTTTTCTTGACGAAACAAATAAGGAATATAAACAAAAAAATTATGAAAATGAAAAGAATCTTTGTTTTGGCCGTGGCATTCGTGCTTTGCGGCATCGCCAATGTTCAGGCAGCTGGTGACGAGAAAAATGGACATGCGTATTTCACAAAGACTCAGCTGCCCAACATGGCGAACATCCTGCCAGCCCCGCCGGAGTTCGAGTCTGCCAGGTTCGTGGCCGACCAGTCACAATATCTCTGGGGTAAGTTGATGCGTCTCGACGAGGCTCGATGCGCACAGGCCGTACGAGATGCCTCGTATAGCATGGAAACGATCATCGAGGAGTTCGGCGGCATCTTCGGCCTGGAGATCACCAAGGAAGGTACTCCTGAGATATACAGCATCCTGCAGGATGTCTGTGCTTCGTGCGACAGCATCTACTCCGACGCAAAAGCTTACTTCAACCGCATGCGCCCTTACACTTATTACAACGAGGGCACCATCGTGCCGGAAAAGGAAGAGAAGCACCGTTACGAAGGTTCGTACCCCTCCGGACACACCGTGCTTGGTTGGACGTCGGCATTATTGTTGGCCGACATCAACACCTCTCCGAAAGCGATGGAAGGTCTGCTGGCCCGTGGATATGAGTTTGGTCAGAGTCGTGTCATAGCCGGTTACCACTGGCAGAGCGACGTGGATGCAGGGCGAATGGCTGGCTCCGTGCTCTACCAGCTGATTCGCAACCATGAGCGTTTCATCGGCCAACTGGCCAGGGCCCGTGCCGAGTTCGCTGAGAAAACGGGCAGCATGTCAAATGTCAACACCATTGGTGCCACGCAGCACGAGGGTTCTGCCAAAGTCTATCGTATCGACGGCACGCCTGCCACCGACGCCACCAAAGGCATCGTGATAGAAAATGGCCAGAAAGTAGCCAGGAAATAAGTTATCCGCACCATAGATAGAGCTTACAGACAATGACCTCACTGCTTGGTCTGTCTGTAAGCTTTTATTTTAATGATTATCCGCAATTATCCGTAAAGCGTGTCCAAAAATGAATGTCAAGTTCGTTTACGCCAAGAACAGGCATCCAATGTAGGGAATTACTTTATG
>CADBBP010000231.1 GCA_902792855.1 uncultured Prevotellaceae bacterium | reverse complement strand
TATCTTTGCATATCATTCACCAACTAATACCAACAGATTATGAAAACTAAATCAATTTTCACCACACTGGTGTTGTTGCTAATGTTGACTTGCAACGCCATGGCTTCCAACATTTGCGAGCCGAAAACAGAAGAAAGCCTTGAACTCAATGGCCCTTATACCATCATCATCACGGGCAACAGTGTCATCGGGCGTGACGGCCCCGGCGGCTACGACACAGGCGTTCGTTTCAGCAAGGGGCAGACCCTCACCTGCTACGGTATGGACGGCTCTTGGTACAAGGTGAAATATGGCAATGGTGTTCGCTGGGTGTCATCCAGCTACGCCCGTCCTTACACCGCCAAACCTGCTCAGCCCGTAGTGACCAACTACGTAGTAATCACTGGCGACCGCGTGATAGGTCGCAAGTCACCAGCAGGAGCCGACAGCGGCATACGCTTCTTCAAGGGAAATCGCCTTCCCTACTTGGGCGTGCAGGGCTCTTGGTACAAAGTGAAATATAAGGGAAAGATTCTGTGGGTATCCGACCAATTTGGATACGTTGAATAGAAATTCGTTTTTCTATCTGATAAACAATTGCCCCAGAACATTGTTCTGGGGCAATTTTGTCTTTCAAGTTCAACTTTCACGTCGCTTGCGACGATAATTCTTCAAAATTCTCTTCATCAGTTTACGAATTCTCAAACCTCAAACTTTTATTGAAAAATACGATTCTCGTCGATTACTTTCTGGGCAGGAATGCGCTGTATCTTGTTATTCCTGTCGCAGACTACTACGCACTCACCCCGCAATGCTTTTTCATGAAGCATTCGCAATTCGGCTAATTCAAGGCCATATTTAAGCTTTTCAGAAAACTCAAGTACTTCTTTGTTCGACATATTTCTGTATTTTTAAGAATAGTGATTCTTCATTAATAATCGTATCTGCATTTTTACCACCACACGCAATTTGAATACGAGGGTTCTCACTGTTGTCATAAATATACCAAGAGTCAACAATAGGAGCAAATAGGCGAAAAAAATTTTTGATGCCTGCAACATATCTACGCCTAATGATATCTTCTGGAATATTATGTCCTCCTTTCTGAACCCGCTCGGCTACTCGAAGAATAGTTGCCTGCACACCCCGAGTTCTGTATCGACAAGAATTTGTCCATCTCCTTCATTCGAAGACCGCCTTGACCCTTGCGAGGGCTTCCCTGATCCTCATTTGGATGCGCCATCGCTTGCTGGTGGTGTTGTCGGCGTTGAAGGCGATGGCGTCGAGACCCACCTTCTTCGCCAAATAGAGCGCACGCTCATTGTGGAAGCGTTGCGAGATGATGAGATAGGGGCCTGCTCCCACCATCTGTTTGGCATTCTCCATGGAGTGAATGGTTCGGAAACCCTTGCCATCGAGGGTGATGATGCTTGGCGGCACACCCTTTTTCACAAGCTTGACCTTCATCTCCTCTGGCTCGTTGTACCCTCCCTCGAAATTTCCACCACTGATGAAGAGGCGGTCGAATTTCCCGGCCTTCCACAACTTCACGGTGGCATCGATGCGGCGGAGGAAGAACTGGTTGGGACGGCCGTTTCGCCCGATGGGAGAGGTGCCCAAGAGCAAAGCCACGCGGCGGTGTGGCACGTCTTCCACCCGGTCGTACATCTTTCCCTTGGCGGCTTGCAGCACCATCACGTTGCACGTCACCACGCCGGCGATGCAGGCCGTAAGGACGGCGGCAGAACCCCATAATGTTCTTTTCAATCTTATCGTCATCCCTCTTTCCCTTCTAAGTATTGTGCGAAGATGTGCGCCGCACTTTCCACTTTGGCGGCGCAGGGTCGCTTCTTGTAGTATTCCTTGGTGCGCTCGGATGCGACATACTGACCCATTGGCACGGGACCTTTGATGCCCAGCAGCTCCGCGCATATAAGAGAGCCGTTGTCCTTTCGGAACTGCTCCATCAGTTCCTGCACCACCTTATAGCAGGCCGACTTCCCTTCTCGGTCGCTACCCTCTGTCTGCCCCTTGTCGAGGCCGGCGAGGATGACGAGGGCGGAGGCCGCTCCGCACATCATGCGCATGCGGCCCACTCCGCCTCCAAATCCGGCCGCCACGCGCTTGGCCATCTTCTGGTCAAGGCCGTAGAGGTCGGCAAAGGCTGCCACCACGCTCTGGCAGCAGCCATAGCCTTGCATGAAATTGTCCACGGCAAGGGCTGTCTTGTCTTCCATTGTGTAAAAATGCTTTGCGGCTTGCAGGCCGCCGTTTCTGTTATCAGATGGGTTGTAGCGGCTTGGTGGGATTGCCGTCATATCCCTTGGGACAATAGACGCACTGGCCGAGGCCTTGCGACTCCCATATCCACACATCGCGGTCGAAGGTTTCCTTGATGTTTCTCACCATCTTTTGGGCTTGCTGTTTGTTCTTGTAGCACTCGATGGCCATTCGATAGACGGGCTTCCCGTTGACGGATGTCTTGTAGATGCGACCCATGTCGAGGGCATCGGGCACATACTCGTAGTATTTCTTTGCCTTTTCCATCGTCGGCCAACTTCCCATCACCACGTAATATACCTTTTGCTGGGTGTTGCCCGAGGTTTTGGGCTTGGAGGAGTTCTTGTCCTTGTTCCTTTGGTTCAGAGGGCCATCCTCGTCTCCAATGGCAACGATGGAGCCGCTCACGTAACCTACGATGCCGTTGAAGTCCACCTTGTACCAGCCGTTGGTGCCTCGTTCGAGCAACTTGGCACCGGGGCCGTTGTTCACCAAGCCGCCCACTATCTTCGACTTGCTCGATGGCTCCTGGCGAATGTTGGTGAAGCCGTCGCTCGCATCAGAATAGACGTAGAGCGTCTTGCCATCTTTCTTCGGTGCGGGTTCTTGCTCGGTAGTCTCCTCCGCATCGTCGGCCTCTTCTTCCTCTTCTTCCTCTTCGGCTTCCTCTGCCTCTTCAGCCTCCTCGGTATCTTCCACCACAGGCTGGTCGAGCTCTTCGGTGGAGTCGTTCTGGGTGTCGCTTTCGGAGAGGGTGCCTTCGGCTGGATTGTCTGCCACTGTCTCTACCACTTCCTTCGTTTCTGCTGGGTCTTTCTTTTCGTTACAACCGACAAGGCAGATGATCGCTGCCACCAGCATGGCTGTTTGTATGGCTTTTTTCATTGGTTTGCCCCTTCTTCTACAGATATGCCTTGATGGCGTCGATGAGTTGTTGGTATTCTTCGTCGGAGAGATAGACTTTCCCCGGGTTCATCTGGAATGTCCCGCCATAGTCGGGGCCGTCCACATATTTGGGGGCAAGGTGGAAATGTAGGTGGCTGAGCTTGTCGCTGTAGGCGCCATAGTTGATTTTCTCAGGGTTGAACGCCTTCTGCATGGCTCGGGTCACCTTCGCCACGTCGGCCATGAAGGCGTTGCGCTCCTCGTCGGAGAGTTCGTTGAGGTCGTTGACATGGCCGTTGTAGGCCACCAAGCACCGGCCACGATAGGTTTGCTCCTTGAAAAGGAATACACGCGAAACGCTCAGCTTCGCAATTTCAATCATCAAGTTGTGAAGTGTCTCATTGTTGGTGCAATAAAGGCATTCTTCGGGATTGCTGTACATGGTTGATAAGATTTAAATGGGTTGTAGGCCGCAAATTTACCACTTTTTTTCCATTAGAGCCTCCAAAAGCACAAAAAAATCACATCCCCTCCCTTTTTCATAAGCCCATCCACCCCTTAAACCCCTTAAACCCTTAAACTCCTTAAACCCTTAAACCCTTAAACCCCTTAAACTCCTTAAACCCTTCCCCCCTCAAACCCTCAAATTGCAATAAATACCAAAGAAATGGAAACTCTGCGCAAAGCCATTTTGCGCGAATGTGGTTACTTTTGCACCAAAATTAATCATTAAAAGTCATGAGAAAAAGAATCCTTCAAATCCTGCTTTTTATCGCCGTTTCGGTGAGTGCCCAGAACCCCTACCTCCCCTTGTGGGAGCACCTGCCCGACGGCGAGCCGAGGGTCTTTGAGGACCCCGACAACCCAGGCAAATACCGTGCTTACATCGTAGGTTCGCACGACGTGAACTACACCTCGTATTGCAGCAACGACATCCGCCTGTGGTCGGCCCCGGTGGAGGACTTGTCGCAGTGGCGCGACGAAGGCCCCATCTTCACCCACTATGTTGACGGGCAGTGGGACACCATGTTCGCTCCCGACCTCGTGGAGGTGTTCGACAAGAGAACGGGGAAGAAAACCTATTACCTCTATCCTCACTCTCGCGGGTGGAGGCGTGTGGCCATGGTGTGCAAGGGCGACCGCCCCGACGGCCCTTTCACTCCCGTCAACCTCACGGAGGATGGCCGGCAGTGTCTCCCCGGTTCGCTGATCGACTTCGACCCCTCGGTGTTCATTGAACCGGTCACCGACAAGAAGGACCCGGACTTCGACCGTGGCTATCGTGCATACGTCTTCTATGGCTTCCAGCATTCCACGGCTTGCGAACTCGACCCGGACAATATGTATGCCATGCGTCCCGGCACGCAACTGCACGACTATTTCATCCCGGCGAGTGCGCGCTACGGTGTGGTGCGTGACCCGGAGGGAACGAAATACCCGGCTCTCTACAAGGACCAAAATCCTGGTGACTTCAATTTCTTCGAGGCCTCATCCATCCGCCAGGTGGGCAACAAGTATGTGATGGTGTTCTCTGGATATTCCGGGCCTGACTACGGTCTTGGCTCCACCAACTCTGCTCTGCGGTATGCCTTTGGCGACTCTCCGCTGGGACCCTGGCGCTCCGGCGGCGTGTTGGTGGACTCTCGTGGCGTGGTGACCAGCGAGGATGGCTCGCACCTCATCACCACCAATGCTGCGCACAACACCCATGGTTCGCTGCAGGAAATCAACGGTCAGTGGTATGTCTTCTACCACCGCCCGCCACGTGGCTTCGGCAACGCTCGTCAGGCCATGGTGGCTCCGGTGAAAATCGTGTGCGACAAGAAAAAAGTTGCCGACGGGGGTATGGTGAAAATCACGGCATACGACCCCTTTGCGAAGAATAATGAATGGACGGCCTCTGCCTCCGACGGCACGTGCTATACCGGTGCGGAGGTGACTTCTGAGGGCTTCCAGATTTTCGGTCTGCCGCCCTATGCGTATTACTCTGCCGGCCTGGCCTGCTTCATGACAGGCAACGACTGGATGCAGGACAATCACGACAACTGGAACAACAGCATGGACTTGGCGGGCATCACCAACAAGGGCGTGGTGGGCTTCAAGTATTTCGGCTTCGGAGGTCTGGAGAAGGACACGAAGGGCGTGAAGGCGTTCCAAGGGACGGCCAAGGGCGACGGCACAACGCTCTACCTGAACCTCACACCTGGAGGACACGGGGCGTTCAAGGTGCATGTGATGCTCGACGGGCCGTGGGCCAACGACACGTGGAAGGGGCGTGAGATAGCTGTCCTCGACATAGCTGCCGACGCTCCCCGCCAGGCTACGATGTATAAGGTGGCTGTACCCGAAGTGGAGGGGCTGAAGGGCAAGCATGCCATCTATCTCGTGGCTGAGGGTCCCGAGGTGGAGCAGCCTTCCAACGAGAGGCGACCTTTCGGGCGTTCCATGGGGCCGACGCGACCAGAGGGACTTTTCGACCTTCACGGCATCGGCTTCTCCAAGGGTGGTGCAGCACTCGTAGCACCCGTCGTGCCGACAGTGACCATCACCATTGATGGCAAGGAAGTGAAGCTGCCCAACACACCGGTGCGCAGCACCAATGCCAACGGATATTGCGACGTGACCCATTACCAGGCTTACGCCCCGCTCACCAACAAGTCTGTCATCAAGGCCACGGCCTCCAGCCCGGATGTGAAAATCGTCGTCGGCCCCGTGGCGGATGGACGAACGACAGTAAAATGCACCTACAACGGACAAGACAAGGTGTATCTCATCAACTAACAGATTCTTACCACCCTCACAAATGACGTAATAGTTTTATTTATCACGAATTTGAGAATTAAAGAATTCATAAACAGTTGAAGAGAATTTTGAAGAATTACCGTCGCAAGCGACGCGAAACTTACACGGTTGAGTAAAAAAATGGCTTGCCATTTCATCTCAAATTCCCAAAAATTCCATCCTCAAATCTCAAACCTCAAACCTCTAATTCTCTAATTCTCTAATTCGTGATAAAAAATAAAACTATTGATTAATATAGTAACAGTTCCTAAAACCTCTAGGCAGGGAATTACACAAGAGTAATTCCCTGCCTCGTATGCCTGAGCTTATTTCTTGCCTTTGAGGAATGAGGCTACGCGCTGTGCCATGTTTTCCTTGAGTTGTTGGCGGTAAAGCCATATTTCCCGTGAGTGGTAGCTGCCCTCGTTGCCGATGAGCGGCAGCACGTAATCGGTGGCGGTGTATCCGCTGACAAACAACATGTTTGTCGCTGGGTCAAGATGCACGGACAACTTGTCTTTTTTCTGGTCGGCGACAGGCAACAAAGGTGACGGTTCCGTGGCAAATTTCGCCACGGTGGAGTCTGTGCGCCAGTTGACCGGGTTGATGGAGAAGACGCTCTTTCCCTGGTGCATGGCTATGCTCTCTGCATCCTTCACCGAGTTGTAGCAGATGGTCACACCCGTGTCCTCAGCCCCTTGCGCCGCCCTGAGTTTCGGGCATTCATCCATCATCTCCTGGGTGATGGTCGTGCCTATCGCATAGGCGGCCACCATGCGGGAATAGGTGTCGTCGTCCATCTCCTGCAGCAATTTCAGCAAAAGCATGGCACCCTGACTGAACCCCGCGAGGATGAAAGGTCTGCCCTGATTGAAGTGCCTCAGGTAGTAGTTGAAGGCCTGGCGCACATCGTCCAGCGGAATGGGCATCCGCGCCTTGGCGGTGCTGTCGTTGGTGAACGACTGTAGGGAGCACTGCCTGTAATAAGGGGAGTAGAAATTGAACTTTCCGCTGAGGAGGGTGTCCACCCCCAGCATCTCGCCGTAGAGCGGTTGCCTCACGCTGTCGTTGTAGGTGTGGGCGAAATGGTACTCCTTGCCATCATCCAGCGCATAGTCGCCCGTCTCGGTGGAGATGATGTAGAACACGTCTGCCACTCCCTGACGGTCGGTGACATACCATTGTGTCGTGTCGCTGTAATCTGGTACTGGTGGAAGGGTGTCCTCCGTCAGACTATTCTTGTTCTCCATCCTGCATTGTGCCAACAGGACAACAGAGAGGATGGCCAATGCCATTTGGGTGTAAAGCCTTTTGTTCATCTTGTCATCAAATATTTGTTTGTCATTGTTTGAAATGCAAATGTACGACCATTTTCCCTTTTCTCAAAACAATAATGGCATAATAATTCGGTACGATTGGAAATGATGTTCACGATACGTAGCAATATGATGACTAACTGAACTTTCCCACCTTTTTTATCACGAATTTTCGAATTATAGAATTTTTCTTGTGATGGAATTGATAGGAATTAGAGATGAAATGACAACGCTTGCGACGGATAATTCTTGATAATTCTTTCATTGACCATAAATTCTAAAATTCTTAAATTCGTGATAAACAATTTGTTGCAAACTATTTAAGGTTGAGAAACTTTAGTGACTAAAAAAGGAGTTCCCTCGCCAAAGGCTACTTCCTTTGCTATTTGCTTCTTTTGATACCAAAGGAATTCTCATCCGTATAAGTCGAAATAATTCACCCTATGCTGTTGAAGATTGACACATCTTCACGTGTTCTCAGTAACAATATGCCCAACGATCCAGGATAGAGGGGTTCTCAAAATAATCCTTTACATATTCCATAATGTTGTCGTTTTCCTCCTTGGCATATTTGCGTATGATGTCCGAGAGTTTGTCCCTTTGGTCACATACAGTAGGCCATGTCAAGACATGGCCATCAAGGTAATCTTTCAGCTCTTTGCGCGCTAAATCACACTCCTTGGCAAGTGCGGTGTCGGTAACATTGACATCCTTCAATATGCCTTCGGCACACTCGTAATAATGCTGATAGGCAAGGATGCCGTCAGCATTTGCTTTCAAGTCACTATTTGCAGTTTCCCTGCCAACCCAAAAACTTGCAACCATACAGATTACACTCACGACTAACAGCAATGCTTTTTTCATCTTTTTTGTTTTTAATGTTAATATTGTTCTTTCTGTTTTGTGTCGGCAAAGGTATGTCTTTCATGCACTCCTTCCAAGTATAATCAACGACGTTGTATCAATCCCCCTCTTGATTGTATGAACTACCGGCCTTGTATCAAATGCAACAAGAAAAAACGCTTGTCAATTCCTCTGCCAGTATGATCAGTTTTATCCGTTGAAAAAATCAGGAGAAATCTCCTTCATCCGACGAAAAAGTTGTATCTTTGCATCCTGACTAATCTCCTTTTTGAAACCAATAGCAAAACCATTATGAAATCAAAACTCACACTGACTGAATACCGCTTGGCCATGCTGCTTGCTGTCGTGCTTGCCTGGTGCTTGCACGCTGTCCCGACCATGGCCATCACCCGTTCTCTCACTTACAACGGGTCCACACTCAACACGTCCACCAACACCAAGACCACCGTGCCACAGGTGACCTCCGACATCACCCTCGGCTCCGGCGTGGACTATGTCATCACTACTCAGGAAGGAAAAACTGCCATGACTGCCAACATAGACATCACCGACGGACGGTCAACGGTGATTTTCGCCAACATCAGACCCTCCAACGTCACCGCCAACTGGCTGCGCTTCATCAAGGTCAACGGCGTGGCGGCCGTGGAGGGTACCAACTGCCGC
>CADBBP010000230.1 GCA_902792855.1 uncultured Prevotellaceae bacterium | reverse complement strand
ACCCAATACAAATAATAAGGAATAACAAGAAACATGTTGCAGCCAGATTCTGTGGACAAGAAAAATAAATTACAAGACCTTCTCCATCCTGTAGCAGGTGAAAGTCTCACCATCAATCCTTTTGTCGAGATCGGCGACATAGCCCATTGCCTCGTAAAAGGGAATTTTGTTGTCGCGGCTCTCCACCACGGCCACAGTGAAGCCCTGCTCTTTGGCCCATGCCTCAGCCTCTCTGACAACCAGCGTTCCTATGCCTTGACGGCGATATTCGGGCAACACGACAATGCGCCCCAACATCATGTGGCTGTCATCTTCGGGATAGAGGCGACAAGTGGCGATGGGCAGATAGTCATCCACCGCCACAACATAGTTGGTATCCGGCGTGTCGTGGTCGTCGAACTCCACATCGAGCGGGATATGATGCTTTCTCGCCATCGCCTGAATGCGCACGTAGTAGGCGCCCGCCCGTCCTGCCGTCGTCGTTGCCCTCAATATCTCCATGGGGCTTGTTTAGCAGATTTCTTCCAGTTGCCCGGTCTCGGAATCGATGACAAACCCTCTGACCACGATATCTTTGGGAACAAGCGGATGCGTCTTGATGGTCTCCACGGTCTTTTTCACGGAAGTTGTTGTGTCCTTGAAGCCTTCCAACCATGCATGGAGGTCGATGCCACACTTGCGAATAGTGTCAAGCGTCTCTTCTGTCACGCCACGCGCAATCATCTCATGGTGAAAATGGTCGTAGCTCATGTGGCAAGCACCACAATTGGAGTGGGCCACCACCATGATTTCCTCCACGCCCAACTCATAGATGGCCACAATCAAGCTCCGCATGGCGGAGTCGAAAGCCGAGATGACCAAGCCTCCCGCGTTCTTGACAACCTTGGCATCGCCATTCTTAATCCCCAATGCTGCAGGCAACAGTTCTGTCAACCGTGTGTCCATACACGAAAGCACCGCCAGTTTCTTGTCGGGGTATTTGTCGGTGACATACTTCTCGTAACCCTTCTGAGCTACGAAAGTCTTGTTGAATTCTAAAATCTGGTCAATCATACACCTATTATTGTTACGAAATCATGTCATACTTGTCAATACTTCCAGAAGTCATACCTTTGGCGCAGTTCCTCCTGTTTCTCTGCGGGAAGAGACTTGAAATAGCCACGCCAACTGGGGCAGAAATTAATCTGCCATCGCCAGAAGCGTCCGATGAGGGACTTAGGATTTTTGTCATACTGAGCCCGTAGCTTGCAGTTTTCACAAGGATATTTCATCATTTTCTGTTTAGGTCTGGAAAAGAATCCATAACAATCAATTGCAAAAATAGCAGTTTTATTTCAAACCTCCAAATTTTCCACACTAAAGTTCATTATGATGTATTTTGACATGATGTCGCCCACCAAGAGCCCTATTTCATATCCGGGTGATTCTTGCCAAGAAATCATACTGGTCGCCTTCAACAACTATCTCAGTCACAAAGCCGTTCTTTCGGGCTTCCTCAGCAAGGGAATGCTTGTCGATGTAAAGCCAAGGGAACGACTCGCCAACGGTGTCTTTGTACTGGAGGTGAAAAACCTGCTCGCCATAATATCCGGTTCCCGGATAGTCGAAACGCCCTTCCTCGTCCTCGAAAAGATAGCCGATGTCGGAGGAGTCGCAGAGCAACTGGCCACCTGGTGCAAGGATGAGGCCAAGGTGTCTGAAGAAATCAGGCAGATGATTCAACGTGCCTACAATACCAATACCATTCATCAGCATGAGTATGGTGTCGTATGTGCCTTCAAGTGAGAAGAAGTCCTTTTCAAGCACCTTCCCCACCCCACGCTGCCGCATGGTCTCCACAGAAAGAGGGGAAATGTCGATGGCCGTCACGTCAAGTCCACGCTCCTGCAAGACCAAAGAATGGCAGCCGGCTCCGGCACCCACATCGAGCACTTTGCCTCTCGTCATCTCCAAAGCCTTCTGCTCTATCATCGGCATCTCCTCGTATTTGCGAAAAAGCACCTGCAAGGGCATCTCGTCCTCCTCGAACATCGGGGAGAACACCCTGAGCCTTTCCGCCGAACCAGTCATATAGTATTCGGAGATGGCTCTTCCCATCGGGTCTTTATTACTTTTCATACCAAAGATTTTTTATTTTCTATGTTGTAAGGGGCACTCTATCGGAGCGCTATTGTTTCTCCGTCAAATACTTCCAATACCTTCTAGGCATGTCGTTGAGTTGTTTGCGTGGGTTCAGACGCTCACGGATGCAGATGGCCTTGAAATAGGTGCGCCAGAGGTCTTGCAGCAGGTGGTCGTCGCTGCTGAGAACTTCGTCATTGAGTTTGCCATCGGTGAGCGAGAAAGGAACAGCCGCCTCGTCCTCAAAGGTGATGCGGATGGGCGGCGACTGCCCGTCGTAGTGATAGCCATAATGGCGATGGGCGTCGTAGATGAGCCACGGTTGGTCGTTGAAACGGTCATGGAAATGCCCCGTGATGAGGGGCAGCACGTTGTGGTCGGGTGAGATGACAGCGAGGTAAGTGCCGTCCTTCGCCTTCTGGAAGCGTACGAACTGCATCATGCGGTGGGCTTCGTGCATCACGCGGCGTGCCACTTGGGTGACGGCAAGCACATCCGGGTCGGCATATTCTCTCACCACGCCCCGTCCCCGCCGGAACACCTTGCACACAAGCATGAACAGCGGCTGCCACAGTTCAGGCAGTTCCGACAGTTGGCAGGTGGAAATCATCCGCAAGGCCTCCTTGGGCAGTTGCTTCTCCAGGCCAGCCCATACGCGGCGGGCTTTCTCGTTGTCGGTTGCCACCTTGTGTATTCGCTCACAAAACAAGGGCAAGGCATCGCCGCCCATCAGCAGACGCTCCGGCTCCTCCTTCAGCAAGAAAGCATCGAACACCGAGGAGAGCAGGCCATCCATCGTCCCGTCGAACACATACACCGTCATTCTCCAAAGTCCAGTTTCAGTTGCATTTCATCAGCCGCCTTCTTCCGCTGGGACTTCGACACGAGCAAAGGCCGCAAGCGTTCTGGGCGCAGCTCGTTGATGCCCACGATGTGCTGCGAGAATGTCGAGGTCAGTTCGCCACAGGTAATAAAATACTTGGCTTTCTTCATCACCACGCCCATCTTTTTCAGGTGATAGGATGTCAGTCGCCCCGTGCGACGGGCGTTCACGATGAGCCATGCCGACTTGGTGCCGAGGCCGGGAACGCGCAACAGTTTTTCATAAGCGGCGGTATTGATGTCAACAGGGAAATACTCGGGGTGTCGCAACGCCCATGCCAACTTGGGATCTATCTCCAAGTCGAGATGGGCGTGACTGTCGTCCACAATCTCGTCCACCGTGAAGTGATAGAACCGCAAGAGCCAGTCGGCCTGATACAGCCGGTTTTCCCTGACGAGCGGCGGCTGCTTCAAGACGGGCAGGCGCGGGTCGTAGGTGTTTACGCTGACATAGCCGGAATAATAGACGCGCCGCATCTGCGCCTGTCCGTAGAGCGCCGATGACATCTGCAGGATTTCGCGGTCGCTCTCTCCAGTGGCACCCACAATCATCTGCGTGGATTGCCCCGCTGGCACGAACCTTGGCGCATGACGAAACTTGCGACGCTCCTCCTTGTTCTCCAATATGCCCTGCTGGATGAACTGCATGGGTTGGAACACGCTCTTGTGGTCCTTCTCCGGTGCGAGCAGTTTGAGCGATTCCTCCCTGGGGATTTCAATGTTCACACTCATTCGGTCGGCCCATCTGCCAGCCTCGGTGAGCAGTTTCTGGGATGCTCCGGGGATGCTCTTCAGATGGATGTATCCGTTGAAGCGGTGCACGGTGCGCAGGTCACGCACAACGGCCACAAGCCGCTCCATCGTGTAGTCGGGGGTTCGTACCACTCCACTTGACAGGAAAAGTCCCTCGATGTAGTTGCGGCGGTAGAACTCCATCG
>CADBBP010000229.1 GCA_902792855.1 uncultured Prevotellaceae bacterium | reverse complement strand
CTGATGCCGCATACTATTTGACACCTCCTATCAAAATCAAGTTTTATCTTCTCCGTAGGTGACGGCTCCGCCGTCGCTTCTTCTCCTCTCCCTTCCTCTCCCTTCCCCCCCCTTGTAAGCCATTGGTTACTTTCCGCCCTTTCCTGCGTCTATTGTGAAAACACCAGTCTTATGAAAAAGAAATACAGCGGCGTGGTGGTGCCTATGGTAACACCCGTCACCCACCAAGGGCACCTCGATGTAGCCTCGGTGGAGAGAATCGTCGAATTATTCTCCGTCAACGGCGTGGCGCCACTCCTGATGGGCACCACTGGCGAGGGCAACTCCGTGAGTCGCTCCGATGGGCTGCTGATGGTGGAGACCGCCGCTCGCGCCGCCAAGGGGCGCGTGCTCATTTATGCCGGCCTCACCGGCAACTGCTTCTCCGAGCAATGCGCACAGGCCGAGGCCTACAGCCGTGCTGGAGCCGACGTCATCGTGGCCACCCTCCCCACCTACTACGCCCTCACCCCCGCTCAGATGGAGAACTATTACAAGATGTTGGCTGACAGCATCAACACGCCGTTGATGATGTACAACATCCTCGCCACCACCCACATGAGCATCCCGGAGGACGTAGTGCAACGCTTGGCCGACCACCCACGCATCGTGGGACTGAAGGACTCCGAGCGTGATGCAGACCGCCTCTGCCGTCTGGCCGCCTTCGCCCGCGACCGTGCCGACTTCGCCTTCTTCTGCGGATGTGCGGCCTTCTCCGCCCTGACCCTGAAGGCGGGAGCCGACGGCATCGTGCCATCCTCGGGAAATTTCGTCCCCGATATCTATATGCAACTCTACCATGCCGCTGTGACAGGTGACAATGAAAAAGCCCAGCGCTTGCAAACGTTAACCAACACCATTGGTGAGATTTACCAAAAAGGCCGCACGCTGGGGGAGAGTCTCGCAGCACTCAAGGTGATGATGCAAACCAAGCGCCTCTGCCAGCCATGGATGCTTCCACCGCTCTCAAGGCTCGATGAAGGCGAGGAGCGGAGCGTGACCTATCAGGCAAACCTCATTCTCAGCACTTTGGGAATAAAACCCTTTTGACCCACCACCTTCATCCAAAACGACACCATGCACTGGATAGACTACCTCATCGTCATCATCTCCATCCTCCTGGCCATCGGCATGGGCATGTATTTCGCCCACCGACAAAAGGACACCAACACCTATTTCGCAGGGGGAGGGCGCATACCGGCATGGGCCGTGGGAATGTCCATCTTCGCCACGCTCATCTCAAGCGTCACCTTCCTCGCATACCCGGGGGCGGCTTACGCCGACAACTGGATCCTCCTCGTACAGGGCCTGATGGTTCCCATCGTGCTCCTCGCACTCATTGGCGTCATCGTGCCGCTCTTCAGAAAGGTCATACGCCTCTCCACTTACGAGTATTTCGAGCGACGCTTCGGACTCTTCGCACGATTGTACAGTTCGCTGGCTTTCACCCTTGGGCATTTCTCCAAGTCGGGCACCGTCTTCTTCCTCGTGTCCATGGCGCTCGCCACATTCCTCAACATCGACATCTACACCATCGTCATCGTCCTGGGAATCACCATCATCATCCTCACCCTGTTGGGGGGAATGGAGGCCATCGTGTGGATGGACGTGGTGCAGGGCGCGCTGCTCATAGGTGGTGGCCTCGTCTGCGCGGCACTGCTGCTCTTCCTCCCGGAGGGCGGACCGGCGGAGGTGATGCGCATTGCCGCAGAGAACGACAAAATCGGCTTCGGACCCTACGACTGGGACCTCACTCAACTCACCTTCCTCGTCATGGTGCTCAATGGCATCTTCTACGCCTTGCAGAAATACGGCACCGACCAGACCATCGTGCAGCGATACTTGGCTGCTCGCAGCGACCATGAGGCGAAAAAGGCTGCTTTCATCGGCGTGCTCATGAGCGTGCCCATCTGGGCTCTCTTCATGTTCATCGGAACCTGCCTCTTCGCTTACTACCACGCCACGGGGGCGCCACCGCTGCCCGACGGCATCAAGGCCGACGAGGTGTTCCCCTATTTCATCGGCAACGAACTGCCCGTGGGCATACGCGGCCTCATCATCGCCGCGCTTGCTGCTGCGGCCATCTCAAGCCTCGACGCAGACCTCAACTGCATCTCCGCCATCGCCGTGCAGGACTACTACGCACGCTTCAAACCCGGAAGCACCGACAAACAGCAACTGCGCTTCGGTAAGCGCATGGTGGTGGTGGCAGGACTGGGCGCCATCGGTGTGGCATGTCTCTACATCTCATGGGGCGGAGAGGGGGTCCTGGGAGCTCTCTTCTCGCTCTACGCCATCTTTTCCGCTGGAATAGTGGGCATCTTCATGCTCGGCCTCTTCAGCAGGAGGGCCAACAAGCAGGGACTGTACATCGGCATCGCTGCCGCCGTGCTCTTCACCGCTTATGCCGTGCTCACATCCACCAAGGTGGACATCAACGGCGACGGCACCAAGGACATCCTCCTCGACTTGGGGGAGTGGAACTTCTCCCATCACAAGTACATGCTCGGGGTGTATAGCCACCTCATCGTCCTTGTTGTGGGCTATGCCGCCAGCTTCCTCTTCAACACGCCGTTGGCCGACAAGGAACTGACCATCTACGGCTATTTCTCCAAGGACAAAAAGTAATCTCACAAAAAAACTCACCATGTTACCCATATTAGCCATCACCATGGGCGACCCCGCGGGCATAGGACCCGAAATCGTGGCGCGCGCCCTCAGTCATCCGGAAACCTACCAGAAATGCCGTCCCATCGTCACCGGTGATGCGGAGATGATGCGAAAGGCCGTGGCACTGCTGGGCTTGCACCTTGAAGTGAACGCCGTGGAGAGGGTGGGCGATGCCCGCTTTGAATACGGCGTCATCGATGTCTTTCACCTTCCGTGCATCGACCCCGCCACCTTTGAATATGGAAAGGTGGCGGCACAGTGCGGCCATGCCGCCTTCGTGGCCATCAAGAAAGCCATCGACCTGGCCATGGAGGGGGAGGTGGACGGCACCGTCACCGCACCGCTCAACAAGGAGGCTCTCAACCTGGCCGGGCATCACTTCGACGGGCATACGGAGATGTATGCCACCTTCACCAATACGAAAAAGTATGCCATGCTCCTTGCCGACGAACGACTGAGGGTCATCCACGTCTCCACCCATGTGCCGCTCCGCAAGGCGTGCGACTTGGTGAAGAAGGAGCGCATCATAGAGGTCACTGAACTCATCGATGACGCTTGCCGGCAGTTTGGAATACAGCAGCCGCGAATAGGCATCGCCGGCCTCAACCCGCACTCCAGCGACAATGGCCTCTTCGGCGACGAGGAGGCACTGGAAATCACCCCTGCCGTGGAGGAACTCAAAAGGAGGGGCTTCGATGTCGTGGGGCCCGTGCCGCCCGACACCCTCTTCGCCAAGGCCAAATGTGGACAGTTTGACGGGTGCGTGGCGATGTATCACGACCAAGGGCACATCCCCTTCAAGGTGGTGGGCTTCAACTGGAACCCGGAGACGGGGAAGATGGATAGCGTGAAGGGGGTGAACATCACCCTCGGACTGCCCATCATCCGTGTGTCGGTGGACCACGGAACGGCCTTCGACGTCGCAGGAAAGGGAGTGGCCAGCGAGGATGCCATGATGGTCTCCATCGACTACGCCACGAAGATGGCCATCAATCGTAAGAACAGAAAATGACCATCGTCATCGCCGACGACATCACCGGGGCGGCGGAAATGGCGGGCATCGCATGCTGCCACGGACAAAGCACCTCCCCTGCTCACCGAAAGGGCGGGGGGCGTATCGTCGTGTGATGTGCTTGTCATCGCCACCGACACACGGTCGATGACGGAGGCCGAGGCGGTGGCGGAATTGGAGGAATGGCTTCGGTGGATGGGAAAACAGGGGCTGCTCGCCATGCAACACACGCTTTTCAAAAAGACGGACTCTGCTCTTCGGGGGCATGTCGTGGCGGAGTTACGCACGATGATGGTTGCCATGGGGGCCTCAAGGGCGTGTTTTGTGCCGGCCAACCCCTCCAAGGGGAGGGTGGTGAGACACGGAGTGTACCTCATCAACGGCGTTTCCATCAGCGAAACGCTTTTTGCAAGCGACCCGGAGTTATGTGTTCGCGTATGGAGGAGCGGTTTCCTGATGCGGAGGCGTGCGGCATAGAAATGCCCGATGCCGACACGATGGGGGCAATGGAGGACATCGTGGAGCATTGTTCGGAAAAAACGTTGATGGCCGGTGCTGCTGACTTGTTTGCTGCCTTGCTCCGCAAAAAATATGGCCTGAAAGGGGAGGCAACGGAAAACTTGGATTTTCCCGCATCTCCTGCCACCCCGAATGCTTGCCTTGTCGTCTGCGGAAGTACGCAGAGCCAACCGCAACATTGGAATTTGCCCATGGCGGCGATGTCTGCCGAGGTGTATGAGGGGCGGACAACGGCAGCAGCGTGGGCAGAGGAAGCTTTGCGACTCTATGATGAGGCGCAGGGACTCTTGTTGCACATCCCTTTCCATCATCTCACGGGGAGGGAGGTGGCTGTGAGGCTGCGCCATGCCACGGCGGAGGTCGTAAAGGCGGTGGTGGAAAAATGCCATCCCGCACATCTCATCATCGAGGGGGGAGCCACGGCGTTTAGTTGCCTCCACGCTTTGGGATGGCACTCGTTCCGCATCGTCGGGCAGATAGCGCCGGGGGTGGTGACGATGGCGGAAAAACAAGGTACTTTGGTCACACTCAAGCCCGGTAGTTACCCATGGGGTGATGGCTCGCTTCAACTTGCTTTGCTGTCATGACACAGAAGGAATGTGCTTTTGAGACGCTGCATATCAGACCCGAGGATGTGTATGTCGAAATGGGGTATGGCGGAGCACTGCCCGATGAACAGGTGGTGCGGGAGGTGGCATGGGCGTTGGAAGATGTTGCCAAGGTGACGAGGCCGAGGTTTTGCTACCGGGTGGTTCAAGGTTTGTTGGAAGACGCTCATCCTCATTTGCTGATAGGGGAGGCTTGTCTCGAAGTGGGGAACGTCATTGCAAGGCAACTACGTGGGAGTGAGGCGTTCGCCTTGTTCGTGGCCACGGCGGGCGACGAATACGATGAATGGTGCAAGCGACAGGATGATGTGCTGCGGGCCTTTGTCGTCAGCAGCATCGGTTCGGTGGTGGTGGAGCGTTGTGCCGACTTGATGGAGAAAACCCTCCAAGCTGGTATCGACAAATTAGGTTGGCATCACACCAACCGCTTCTCGCCCGGTTATTGCGGATGGGATGTCAAGGGGCAGCACCAACTCTTCTCCCTTTTGTCCCCGTCCCCTTGTGGTGTCACCCTCACCGATGGGGCCATGATGCATCCCGTCAAGTCCGTCAGCGGCGTGGTGGGAGTAGGTCCTAAAGTGCGCCGCCATCCTTATTCTTGCGGGCTTTGTAACATGGAGAATTGTTACAAAAGAAATATTGTAAGAAGATAACCGTGCGGGTTGGTCCATCTTCAACTCAAAGACATAGACATCCGTGCGCGACTGCCAACACCACGTCGATGCAGCCGATGGCTGTGCGCACCTCCGTGAGCAGATAACAGCCTATCAGCGAGATAACCACGTAAAGCAACTGGCGGAAGTGACCCTCAGTGCTGGGCCAGACGATAGACGTAGCCCGTCTTGTCAACATACAAGAACTTGTTGCCATCGCGAATCTTCTCGAATGTCTGTATGCCTATGGGATATTTAAACTTGCTGGCTGCCATGTGGAAATCGTTTGTTGCAGCAAAGATAATTTGTTTTTTTCAAATGGGCAAATAATGAAGAGGAAAAAAGGCGGAGTTTCTATTATTCCGTTGTGCACTTCCTCGCTCCCATCAGTTCCTTGGCCAGGGCGACGGCGGAGTTGGCGTTGTCGCTGTAGCCGTCGGCACCGATTTCATCGGCGAAGTGTTGTGTGACGGGAGCACCTCCTACCATCACCTTCACCTGTTGGCGGAGGCCGGCTCGTTTCAGGGTGTCAATCACTTCTCGCATGTAACCCATGGTGGTGGTGAGCAGCGCACTCATGCACAGGAGGTCAGGATGGTGCTCTTGTATGGCTTCTACAAATTTTTCAGCCGAGACGTCGATGCCGGCGTTGACCACCTCGAAACCACAACCCTCGAGCATGGAGGCCACCAAGTTCTTCCCGATGTCGTGGAGGTCGCCTTTCACGGTGCCTATGACGACGCGACCTTGGCTTTTCACATCGGTGTTTCCGTTTGTCATTTTCACTTGTTCCAAAGCGGCTTTCATCGCACGACCAGCCATCAGCAACTGTGGGACGAAAGCTTTCCCGGCTTCAAACCTCCTACCCAACTCCGCCATGGCCGTCACCATCTGTAGGTCGATGAGTTCTTGAGGTGTGCTGCCGGCAGCTATGGCATCGCGTGTGGCGGCGACAGCCTCCTCTGCATGGCCGCCAAGG
>CADBBP010000228.1 GCA_902792855.1 uncultured Prevotellaceae bacterium | reverse complement strand
TTTTCACCTACAAAAATTGTCACACCAATGAAAAATCTGAATGACATCAAGGAGCTCGACAAAAAGGAGCTGAATGCCATCCAAGGCGGAAAAGGTCGCATCGCTGGCAAAAAAGGCGAACCTGAAGATCTTGTAGATCTTGATAATCAAGAGACCCCTACATAGTCATCCAATTCCCCACCAACCAAGCATTCGGGGCAAGTCTTGTAAACTTGCCCCGAATGTTGTACCTCCTCCACACCTTCTATGATGCCAACTAACGACTAAGCGATGAGACGATTTCCCCTCTACACACAGCACGACATGATGGACTGCGGCCCCACCTGCCTCCGGATGATAGCCGAATGGCACGGCCGTAAATACACATTGCAGAAGTTGCGTGAACTATGCTTCTATACCAACAACGGAGTGTCGCTGTTAGGCATTAGCGAGGCGGCGGAGAAAATCGGCATGCACACCATTGGCGCGCAACTGCCTTTGGAGAGATTCCACGATGACCTGCCCCTGCCTTGCATCCTCCACTGGAACCAGGAGCATTTCGTGGTGCTCTACAACGTGAGGCGGAAACGCGGCACCTGGCACTACTACATTGCCGACCCACGAGGCAGCAAACTACGGTTCACCGAGGAAGAACTGGCCAAAAGCTGGCTCTCCTCACGCAGCGAGGGCGAGGACACCGGTGTGGCGCTCTTCTTGGAACCGACACCTGAGTTTTACAAGCAGGAGATACAAGAGGGCGACCACCGGCAAGGCAGTTTCAACTTCCTCTTTTCCTACCTCAAGCCCTACCATCGCCTGGTGATCCAACTCGTCTTAGGCCTCCTAATAGGCTCTTTGCTGCAACTCATCCTCCCCTTCCTCACACAGTCGATTGTCGATTTCGGCATCACGAACCAGGACATCGGTTTCATCTACCTCATCCTCATCGCACAAGTGACCCTCACGCTCAGCAGTGCGGCGGTGGAGTTCATCCGAGGGTGGATTCTCCTTCATATCGGTTCTCGAATCAACATCTCGCTCATCTCCGACTATTTGGCGAAACTGATGCGACTACCCATCGCCTATTTCGACACAAAGCAGATGGGCGACATCCTGCAGCGCATCAGCGACCACTCGCGCATTCAGAACTTTCTCACCAACACCAGCCTGATTGCGCTCTTCTCCATCTTCAACATCGTCGTCTTCGGCATCGTCATCGCCATCTACGACTGGCGCATCTTCACCATCTTCTTCGTCGGAAGTGCACTCTATGTGGCGTGGGTGTGGCTCTTTATGAAGCGGCGTAAGGCCCTCGACAACAAACTCTTCGCACAACACTCTGCCAACCAAAGCAACTTGGTACACCTCATCGAGGGAATGCAGGAAATCAAGCTCGACGGGTGCGAGCATCAGAAGCGATGGGAGTGGGAGCGAATACAAGCATCCATCTACCGCATCTCCGTCAAAGGACTCGCTCTGGCCCAATACCAGTCATCTGGAGCCATTGTCATCAACCAAGTGAAAAACGCCATCATCACAGCATTGGTGGCCACCTACGTGGTGAGAGGCGAGATGTCGCTAGGAGCCATGCTCGCCATCCAGTACATCATAGGCCAACTCAACGGCCCCATCAACCAACTCGTCGAGTTTATGAAGAGCAGCCAGGACGCCAAACTCAGCCTCGAACGCCTGCAAGAGGTGTATGCCAAGGATGACGAGGTGGACACGCACACGCCACTCATTAGCGGCATCCACACGAGCGACATCATCATCGACCACCTCACCTTCAAATACGACAAGTTGGAAGACCGACCCGTCCTTGACGACATCTGCCTCACTTTCCCGGCCGGAAAGACAACCGCCATAGTGGGTCTCAGCGGAAGCGGAAAGACAACCCTGCTGAAGATGGTGCTCGGCTTCTACCAACCAGACAAGGGCAAAGTGGTGGTGGGCAACGCCAACCTCAACGACTACGACATACACGAATGGCGCAAGCACTGCGGAGCCGTTATGCAGGAAGGCTTCATCTTCTCCGACACCATCGCCCGAAACATCGCTCCAGGCGTGGAACACATCGACCGCAAGTGCCTTGCACAAGCTGCGCAAATCGCATGCATCAGCGACTTCATCGAAACGCTACCCTTGGGCTACAGCACGAAGGTGGGACCCGACGGACACGGCCTCAGCCAAGGGCAGAAGCAACGACTTCTCATCGCACGGGCGGTTTACAAAAACCCGGACTACATCTTTATGGACGAGGCCACCAACTCACTCGATGCCAACAATGAAAAGAGCATCATGGAGCAGTTGGAGCAGTTTCTCGCCAACCGAACATCCATCATTATCGCCCACCGACTTAGCACCGTGCGCAACGCCGACAACATCGTGGTGATGCGAGATGGAAAAGTGTGCGAGCAAGGACGCCATGAGGAACTCCTCGCACAACACGGCCTCTACTACTCGCTTGTGAAAAACCAACTCAACGTATGATATGGAAGAGAACGACCTACTACCCGAACTGCGTAGCGACGAAATGCAGGACATTCTCACTACTCCCCCAAAAGCACTTGTCCGTTGGGGTACCACCATTGTTCTTGTCATCGTGGGCCTGCTCATCGTCGGCTGCTTCGTGGTGAGATACCCCGAGGTGGTGGACTGCAAGGTGACCATCACCACCACCAACCCACCGACGTGGGTAGTGGCAAAAAGCACGGGAAAAATCAAGCAACTCTACACCCGCGACAAGCAAAAGGTGAGACGCGGAGACATCATCGCCGTCCTCGACAACACCGCAGACACACAAAGCATACTCGCCTTGGAGCGAAGCCTCGATGCAATGAACATAACAGAGGGAGCTGTCACACTCACCGACCTCGAAGGAGGAATGGCTCTTGGCGACGTGCAAACGGCATACACCACGCTCCAAAAAGCCGTCACCGCCTTCCACAACTTCACTCACCGCAACGTCTATGACAAGCGTATCGCCACGGAAAAGGCACAGCTCAACTCCTACGACAAATATGTCTCCTCCATGCAGAAACAACAAGACATCTCAAGCCGTCAGCAGGCCATCGCCTCCGACCAATACGGGCGCGAGGATGAGATTTACAGCAAGGGGCTCATCTCCAAGCAAGAAATGGAGGATGCCAAAATGGCCATGCTCAACAGGCGCCTGGCTTCCGAGCAAATCAACACCTCACTCCATGACGCCGAAGTGGAGATGGCAGAGATACGCCACATCATCGGAGAACTGGAGGTGCAAAAAGAGCAAGAGCGTAGGGCGGTGGTTGCAGACCTGGCCACAGCAATAGACCAAGCACGAACAGCCATCGAAGAATGGAAGCAGAAATATGCACTAATAAGCCCCATGGACGGCACGCTTACATACAACGATTACTGGAAGGTGAACCAAAACGTGACGGAAGGTAGCAAGGTCTTCTCCATCGTCAGCAATACGTCCGACAGCATCATCGCCAAAATCAAGATACCACTTGAAGGAGCTGGAAAAGTTCAACCTGGACAGCGCGTCAACATACGCCTCGACGGATATCCCTACCTGGAATATGGCTTCCTAACAGGAAAAGTGGTCTCCCTCTCAACCATGTATTCCGACACGGGGGAATACACGGCTACCGTCAGCCTTCCCACCCCCCTGCGCACATCCTACCATTATGACATCATCATAGGTGGGGATCTCAGCGGAGTGGCGGAAGTCATAACGCAGGACATCAGCCTTGCCGAACGACTCATCCACCCCCTAAGATACATCTACGACCGCAACATCAGGCATCATTAAGTTTACAAACTCTCAGTTTTATTATCACGAATTTAAGAATTTTAGAATTGATGGTCAATGAAAGAATTATCAAGAATTATCCGTCGCAAGCGACGGGAATTCTCCATGCACCAGAATGGAAAAGCAGGAAATGGCTTGCCATTTCATCTCAAATTCATATAAATTCCATAATAAGGAAAATTGACTTCCACTTCGTACGTCGACCGTTGGTTCTTTAATTCGAAAATTCGTGATAAAAAAGGTGGGAAAGTTCAGTTACGAATTTTCGAATTATAGGAATCAAGGGTGACAATTCAGCGATTCATCTTTTTGGTTCTGCCCGTTAGGGCACTCCTTGAAATTATTCGCTGAATAGATACAATCAAGGATAATTGTTATGGCTGGCTTCTGTCTTGTAAAAAATTTTTGATTAATTCGTGGAAATTCGTGTTGAAAATAATAATCGAATACAAAAACATTTCGGGCGGAAACTTGATACTTTTTAATGTTTCCGCCCGAAATAACATCCCTGTATTGATGAATTATATTGCTTTTGTGACCCTTCTCATCTTTGAATTTTTGATAAATCTTCAAATGCGCCGAAAGTGCTATTGAGGTTGCGCCGTGGAAAAAATCTCTTCAAGCACTTCCATATCTGAGAAATGGTGGGTTACGCCCTTTATTTCCTGATATTCCTCATGCCCTTTTCCGGCCACGAGCACCACGTCGCCTTTCTCTGCCATCATGCACGCCTCACGGATGGCGGCACGGCGGTCCTCGATGCAAACCACATGCTCCTTCTGACGTTCATCGAGCCCCGACAACAAATCCTCGAAGATGGCTTGCTGACTTTCATTACGTGGGTTGTCGCTTGTGAATATCACATGGTCGCTCTTTCCCACCGCCTCCCGGGCCATCTCGGGTCGTTTGCCCTTGTCACGGTCGCCACCAGCACCGCACACGGTGATGACCCTGCCGCGCTCGCCAGCCACTTCGTGTATGGCCATCAACACCTTCTGCAAGCCGTCGGGAGTATGGGCATAATCGACAAAGGCAATAAATCCCTTCGGCGAAAGGATGGGGTCGAGCCGGCCTTTCACTCTCGGCATCTCCGACAACACGGCGAGAACGTCTTCTGGCTGCTTGCCAAGCATCACGGCAGCGCCATAGCAAGCAAGCAGGTTGCTGATGTTGAAGCTTCCGAAAAAACGGACATGCACCTCACGTCCGTTGATGTCCAACTGCATGCCATTGAAGTCGCAATTCAACAAACGAGCCGTGAAGTCGGCTTGGCTGTGGATGGAATAATATTTCACCGAAGCCTTGCAGTCGCTCACCATCACACGACCATTCTCGTCGTCGGCGTTGATGATTGCAAAAGAGCGGGACGACAACAAGTCGAAAAACGACTTCTTCGCATTGCGGTATTTGGCAAAAGTGTGGTGGTAGTTGAGATGGTCACGTGTCAGATTGGTGAAGATGCCGCCGGTGAAATGAAGACCATTGATACGCTTCTGGGCCAAACCCTCACTCGAGCACTCCATGAACACATACTCACAACCAGCTTTCAGCATTCTCGACATCAAGCTGTTGAGTTCACGGGCACAAGGGGTGGTGATGATTGGTGGCAGTTCCTCGTCGTCAATGCGGATGCATACGGTGGATATGAGACCACAATGGTGGCCCATCTTGCGGAACATATTAAACAGAACCGTGGCGATGGTGGTCTTGCCGTTTGTGCCGGTCACTCCCACTAAACGCAACTTGGCTGACGGATTGCCGTACCATAAGGCGACGGCTTTGCTGTTCAGGATTTGTGCAGCCAGTATGATTTTCCATCTGATGCGCCACTTCAAGGGAACAAGGCGAGGAGCTTTCATATCCACATTGATGTCATTGTGGTAAATGTACCTCCTCATGAGCTTGTATAAAAACCTGCCATAAGCAGCAAGACAAAACAGCAACAACAACACGAAGAGGATGACCCACATGGCCGCTCCAGACATGAGAACGACCGAAAGAGACAATGGAACACTATAGGAAAAAGCCAATATCTGAAGCATAATCTTTAATCTATTTGTCCGAAATTACACAACACGTTTTTACTATGTTTATCTATTCCCGAGCAGCATAAAGTCGTAGGGGATGATGTCACATCAGAAATTTCACCACCCTCTGTGTTGGAAAAGAGAAGTAAAATCATCAATGGCACGGCAAAGATAAGCATATTATGCGAACCATCCAAGAATGCAAACTTTTTTTTCACAAATTGCGCAAAAAAGAAGATTCCCAACGCCAAGAATGATTTTATTTGGACACCCCCACGCCAAGCTGCCTGTCACGACGCAATTATTGGGAAGAAAAAAATCTTGTTTCAACAATTATCACTATATTTGCGGGCTGATTGACAATTTACAGACCCTTTTTAAGAAAAAAAATGGATGCTTTGAAAAAAATAATGAAGAGTTTGCTCGGCCTTGTCGTCGGGTGTGCCTGTGGTTTTGGAGCAGTAATGCTCATACGATGGTTGGCCGATGGCGGGAAACCAATTGTGGAAAAAACCTCGGAAGGAACAGACTACGGATTGCTGGCTTTATGCATCTTTTTGGCCTTCATCTTTCTTATCGTCGGTACAATCATCCATTTGATCATACACGAAGCCGGACATCTTGTGACCGGTCTGCTTACAGGCTACCGCTTCCTGTCGTTCAGGGTGTTCAAATTCACTTTGGCAAAGACCGACAACGGACTGAAATGGAAGCGGTTCCACATTTCCGGCACAGGCGGACAGTGCCTCATGGAACTACCCGAAGACCAGGATGTGAATACCGCACCATGGTTCTGGTATAATGCTGGCGGGGTGCTTATGAACTTGCTGCTTGCCTTCATTTCCATTCTCATCTTAAGAAACATACCTGTGGGTATTGTAGCCTTTTCCTTCTTCATCATGCTTGCTTTCGTGGGCATAGGGATGGCACTTATCAATGGCTTGCCAATAGTTGCCGGCGGTCTTGGCAACGACGGATATAACATCTTGTCGCTCTGGAAGTACCCCGAACTGCGACGTTATTTTGTGCACACACTCCAAATAGCAGGGCAACTGAGCCGAGGCAAACGAATGAGGGAGATGCCCGGGGAGTGGATGGAGGACATACCGGTGAACAAGGACTGCAAGATGTTGGAGCTTGGCAATCGAATAAACTACATGGCCTTGCTCGAAGACCAAGGGCGCATGGAGGAAGCATTGGACGTGGCAGATGAAATCATGTCGCTTGGCAGAAAGTTACCCCAACTGTATCAAATGGAGGTGGGAGGCGAACGGGTCATGCTGGAACTGCTGACATCCAAAAACACGGAGAAGATAGACGAACAATGGACCAAGCAATTGGAGCGATACATTCTATTGAACAGCAAGTACTCTCCCATCAAATGCGCCATACTCTATTCATACGAA
>CADBBP010000227.1 GCA_902792855.1 uncultured Prevotellaceae bacterium | reverse complement strand
TGGCCAGCGCATCTTGCAGATAGACCGTGACCGTTCAGGCTTTCAGATAGAACTTTCCAACGGACTGGATTTGGAGTTCAACAAAAAATTCCAACTTGTTGAAATTGATGACTGAATCTATTCATTTAATTTCAAGGAGTGTAAAATAAATATTAAAACAAGACAATGAAAACAATTAAAATTCTCATGCTGCTACTTATGGCAGTGCTGCAACTAACATCGTGTCATTCCGACGATGATGATGAGGTGGTGATAAACCAAACCGACTTGCCAGCAGCGGCGCAGGCCTTCTTGAACAACTACTTTAACGGACTGCAGGTGAAGCGGGTGGAGAGAGAAACCGAAAAAGGTGCCAACAAGTACGAAGTCTTCTTGGCCGACGGCACCGAGGTGGAGTTCGACCAAAGTGGTGCATGGACCAGTGTGGATTGCAAGTCCAAGGCGGTGCCTGCTGCCATTGTGCCTGAGGCTATTGGCAGATATGTGGCCGAAAACTATCCCAATCTGGCGATTGTACAGATAGAACGTGAGAGTTATGGCTATGAAATCGAACTCTCCAATGATTTGGACATCCAATTCGACCACGACTTCAAACTGATAAAAGCAGGCAGCTGACCATGACCTAAAAAACGCTTTGAAGGGCACCGCTATGACTGTGGCGGTGCCCTTCATGGGTTTGTTGGTGATAGCGTACTTAAACTTTCCCACCCTTTTTTATCACGAATTTTCGAATTATAGAATTTTTCTTGTTACTTTCTTTCCATTCATGATGAATATGCCCTTTGAGGGAGGCTGCGGCAAGGTGCGGCCCTGCAAGTCGTAATATGCGGGTTTTTCAGCTTTGGTGTTGCTGATGCTTGGCCTTAGGTTGGTGGCATAAGCGTTCCATCCGCCTGCGAGGTCTTCCAATGTGATGACCCGAGGGTCGTTCATGCACTTGCGCCACTCCGCTGCACTGGTTTTGTTTACGAAGCCGCCGTTCCATGTCTGATACCACGGCATCCACCACGACCAGACAGCCTCCTCGTCAACCTCTTTCTCGATGTCGGGAATGGGGCCGTTTTCCGACAGGGCGATGATCTTCTTGCCCTGTGTGAGTTTCTGGAGATTGTAGAACGTCGGCGCGTTGCTCGAATAGTCGAAGTCGGGATTGTATATGTCGGCAGACACCACGTCGTAGTACTCATCACCTGGGTTCCATGCGCTGTCTTCCGGGCCGGCATTCCACACCCAAATCACGTTGTGCACCCCTTTCACCTTCACCATCTCGTCAAAGAGCAGCCTGTAGAGTTTGAGGAAGGGACCGGCACCCTCGCGCCCCCACCAGAACCATCCTCCGCTCGCCTCGTGCAGCGGCCTGAAGATGCACGCCATGCCAGCCCTTTGGAGTTCAAGGAAGAAATCCGCTATGGCGTCGATGTCGCTGATGATGTTCTTGTAGAGGGTGGAGGAGGTGTTCCAACTGCCGTCGCTCTTCAAGGCATTGGTGATGCGCATGTTCGTCTGGTCGGAATAGAACTCGTCGGTGGCCCTTGACGGGTCGCGCCAGTGCCAGGTGAAGGCGGGGAAGCCTCCACGGCGGTAAGTGTCCTTGGCCAGTTCGACGCTGCTGCGCGTGTAGTCTCTCATCCATTGTTGACTGGCGCTTTTCCCCGTGGCATTCATGAAGTCGAAGCCGACGAGGGCGGGATTCTTCCCTGAAGCCTGATATACCGCCCTTACGTCGGCATGTTGCGTGACATTGCCGTTGGCCGTGGTCATGTCGCCTGTCATGATGCCCGAGATGGTCTTCACGCCAAAATTGTCGTGCAGGAAGGTGTACATCAGCCGTGCCTCCGCTGTGGCATCCTTGTCCACCGGGGTGGGGGAGAGGTCGAACGCATGGGTTTCGTCGTCGCTCTGCAGGCGCACATAGTCGATGTTGTACCATGTCCAACTGGGGGTGATTGTCAGGGTGTTGTTGCCCTGCCTCATGAAGAACAGCCCCACTTCCACCTCCTTGTAGTTGTTGAGGCGGAACGAGGTGCTTGTCTCATTCACCTTGCAGTTGACCACTTTCTCACCTCCTATGCCGTCGCCCGCCACATACACGACGTATTTCCCACCTTTTTCCACATTGACGGAGAATTCGATGCGCGAATTGTCTTCGGTCATCCTCACGGCTTTCCTGCCAGAGTATGTGTTACCATTTACCACGCTGCAGTTGCTCAGCTTGGCATTCTCCGCCTCCATTTTGGTCTGTGCGTCCATTGAGCAGATGCAACAGCACATGGCGGTCATAATCAAAAGACTTTTTACTTTTCTCATACACTTGTTATTTAGTTTTCTATTAAACAGCTATCGGTCTGCAATGCCAAAAGTTATCAGCCCAGGGCAACGTTGTATGGTAATTAGCTGTCTGCTTGGCCAGTGTGCAATTGGCGGCCTGAAAGGCCAACGAGCTATCAGCCCAGGGCAACGCCCTGGGTGAAAAGGCAATCAGGGAGACGCCCTGAAAGGGCAAAAGCCTTATTTCTTCAATCAGATAAAACATATCGTTCGTCAAAATTAATATTGTACAATCGTAGAAATTCCAAATATTCATCCTTGAACGACTTTTTCTTATGATGCTCTACTTGATTGGCAATATAATTCTTTGTCTTTTCCACCAAGGATTGGCTAACCGAAAACGCGGCATATCCACCTTGCCATGCAAACATTTCGTATTGCTTCCCCAACGTCTTTATCCATCGGCTGCTGTTACGTTTCATCTCCTCTATGAGGTGAGCCACGCTCTCGGTGCTGTTGAGTAAGACCAATGTATGGACATGATTTCCTGTACCTCCCACGGTTACAACGTGGCAACCAGTTGTGTTGACCAATTGTCCAATATATTGGTGCAATCGGGGTAAATGGTCGGTGTGCACCTCTGGACTGTTGGTCTTGATGTGAAAGATGATATGTAAATAGATTTTACATAAGGATTGTGCCATAATGTAATTCTTTTGCCCTTTCAGGGCGGTTTAATTCGTTTTGCATTTAACCCAGGGTGTTACCCTGGGCTGATATCTCACTGCCCTTTCAGGGCGTACCAACTATCGGGGCGGTATTCGTATAGCTTTTTCAACCCAGGTTGTTTTCATGGATGCCTTAGGGTGTTACCCTGGGCAGATATCTCATTGTCTTTTCTGTACCAGCTATCATTTTTTCTGATAGGCCAGTCTTTCGTCTCCCGATGTGAGATAGATGATGCCGCAATAGGTGAAGCCATGCTTTTTGATGTTGTGTTGCATGATGCGGTTGTCGCGGTGGGTGTCGATGCGGATGTTGCTGTCTTTGGAAAACGCATATTCCATGATGTCCCGGAAAACATGGTGGGTGTCCGGGAGGCTGGCGATGCGGTGGATGACATGGTAGGGCTGCTCGTCGTCGAGCCATTGTCCCTCGTATATCTTCTCGTAAGTCGGTTCCGGTGAGGGAAGGAAAGCGAAGTAGGCGACCACACAACCTCCTTCATCCATGACAAATCCACCGCCCCGCTCCATGTCTGAGGCGATGATGCCCTCTGATGGGTAGTTGTCGCCCCATTGGTGCAGGTTTCCCGAGGAGCGCATGATTTGCCTCGCAGCCTCCATCACCCTCATGATGTCGGCCATGTCGGCTGGTGTGGCTCGCCTGATGACCCTGTTTGATTTCATCATATCCTTTGGCCGAATTGTTATGAAATTGACTTGACTATTATTTCAACACGAATTGCCATAAATTGTCCAAAAATTCCTCTTTTTACGAAAATATATGTCTGAAGTTTCCCACCTTTTCTATCACGAATTTTAGAATTAAAGAATTTTCTTTATGATGGAATTTGTAGGAATTTGAGACGAAATGGCAAGCCATTTCCTGTTTTTCCATGCTGGTGCATGGAGAATTCCCGTCGCTTGCGACGGATAATTCTTGATAATTCTTTCATTGACCATAAATTCTAAAATTCTTAAATTCGTGATAATAAAAC
>CADBBP010000226.1 GCA_902792855.1 uncultured Prevotellaceae bacterium | reverse complement strand
ATAGTTAATAAAACATAAATATTCTCCATTTATTTGGAAAGCAACATAGAAGAATAAAAAGATTTTACAGGCAAATAATCTGAAACGCGATGCTTGATAAAACGCATAGATGCGGGAAAAAAAAGAAATAAAAACATTCTTGTCGTTCAACCCTGCCCAGCACGCCAAGAGATGCCAACACGACCTTAAAGACAGTGCAAACAACAAAGCCTAATTTCGTGTTTTTCGTGTCTTTCGATGTTGAAGAACACAGCTGCCCCCCTATGTTTGCGATATTTGGTCGAAGAAAACGCTGCAAGTGGTCGAAAAACATTTGGCGTCTATAGAATATATGACTTACCTTTGCAGCGTAAAACGAAAATAAAACCAAAAAAACGATAAAGACATGAGAACGCTCATCACCATCATCGCCATCGCATGCTCCATGCAGCTGCAGGCACAGAACGACAGCATAGCCAACGACTCCGTCACCTGGGAGAAACAACTCGACGGCGTCACCGTCGTACACCAGAAGAAACTCGTGAAGATGGAAACCGACAAGATGACCTACAAAGTGAGCCAGGACGAGGATGCCAAGACAGCCACCGTGCTCGACATGCTCCGAAAAGTGCCCATGGTCACCGTGGACGGCCAGGACAACATCAGCGTGAACGGCTCCTCCGCCTTCCAGGTCTATGTGGACGGGAAGCCCAACCCCATGATGACCGCCAACGCCAGCGTCATCTTCAAAGCCATGCCCGCCACGGCAGTGAAAGACATCGAGGTGGTGACCAACCCCGGTGCCCGCTTTGACGCCGAAGGTGCCGGCGGCGTGCTCAACATCATCATGAACCGCCAGAACGGCATGGCCGCCAGCCTCGACGGATACAAC
This sequence comes from uncultured Prevotellaceae bacterium, assembly GCA_902792855.1. Lineage (GTDB taxonomy): Bacteria > Bacteroidota > Bacteroidia > Bacteroidales > Bacteroidaceae > Prevotella. Next base: position 3,413 of record CADBBP010000226.1, on the reverse strand, counting down.
GGCTCCCTGCGCGCCACCGCCGGCAACAACAGCGTGGGTGCCGGGGCGTTCATCAGCGGACAGAAAGGGAAATTCTCCTACAGCGCCAACGCCAACTACAACCACATGCACCCCAAAAACACCGAGATGGAGTCGATGAGAACCACCAACGACGGGGGAACGATGGCCACCCTCACCTCCTCAAAGACAAAAATCCCCTTCACCATGGGAAGCCTCTCCCTCGGCTATGAAATCGACTCCGTGAGCAGCATCAACGCCTCCGCATCGCTCACCTCCTTCCAGATGACCAACAACGGCCGCTCCACCGTCTCCATGTTCGGTGGCCCTTACGGACAGGGCTTCGGCTACGACTACGACATGAAGATGAAAAACCGGAAGACCGCCTTCACCGGCAGCCTCGACTACCAACGCTTCCTCAACAAGGAAAGGACGAGCCAGTTTGCCATCACCTACGTCCTCTCACTCAGCCCCACCAAGAACGAGACGACAAACAATTTCAACAGCAACCCCCTCGCCACCATCGACCTCACCGACCAGCGGTCCGACAGCCGCGAGAACACCACCGAGCACATCCTGCAGGCCGACTACACCACACCGCTGAGCGCACAGAGCAAACTCAGCACCGGCGTGAAACTCACCGCACGCAAGGCCACCACCGACGCCGACCACTACCTCGGGGGCGTGTATAGCGAAGGCGCCAGCATGGAATACAGCCACTCCAACAACATCCTCGCCACCTACGCCGAATATGAGCAGACAATAGGGAAATTCACCGCCAAGGGCGGCCTGCGCTACGAGCACACCTGGCAGGAGGTGAAATACGAGATGGGCAACGGCGCCAACTTCTCCACCGACTACGGCAACCTCGTCCCCTCGGCAAGCCTCTCCTACCCCCTCTCCATGACCAGCAACATCGGACTGACCTACAACATGCGCATCACGCGACCGGGCATCAGCTTCCTCAACCCCTACGTGGACACCACCACACCCACGGCACACACCTACGGCAACCCGGACCTCTCCACGGAGAAGTCGAACAACATCGGACTGGTGTTCAACTTCTACACCCCGAAACTGATGCTCAGCGCCAAGCTCAACCAGAATTTCCACAACGACGGCATCGAGCAGTACAGCTTCTACAAGGACGGCATCCTCAACACCACCTACGGCAACATCGTGGAGAGGAGCGAGACGGGCGGCACCCTCTTCGCCAACTGGCTGCTGCACAAGAACACAAGGCTCTTCCTCAACGGCGGACTGACCTACAACCACATCAGCAGCGACCAGATCGACGCCAAGAACCATGGATGGCAGGCCAACATCATGGCTGGCTTGCAGCAGACACTGCCCCTCGACTTCAAACTCGGTGCATACCTCATCACATCGACCAAGTCATATACCCTGCAAGGATGGAACTCGGGCTTCAACATGCTCATCGCCAACATCTCAAAAACGTTCTTCGACGACAAGCTGAGCATAGGACTGACGGCCAACACGGGACTGGGCCACGGTGGAAAAATCACCATCGAAAGCCACACCAAAGGGGCCGACTTCACCAACACCTCCAAAATCAGCGTGCCCATGAAGAGCATCGCCCTCAATGTCACCTTCAACTTCGGCAACACCAAACGGCAAACCAAGCAGCATGTCTCAAGGGTGCAGAGCGACTTCATCGAGCAGCAGTCGAAAGGCGAAATGCTCAACGACATGGGAAATACTCCGCAATAAGCTCATCCCCCACCCTTGCCTCAAGAGGGCCCCACTCCACCCCACGCAAAATCCGGCGCAAGATCCTGCGCCGGATTTTGTGTGTGCTTCCTCACAACAAGTCATGGCGCACCCGAAGGAGCTTGCCGTTGGCCATGCTGCACCCGAGGGAGGTTGCCGTTGGCTATGCTGCAACATGGTTGCAGCCATATCACAACGAAGGGGCAACGATTTCTATTATTACACCACAAAAGGCATTGAAAAACAAAAGAAAATGTGTAACTTTGCGCCATGAATGACATCCATTTCAATAATGATTGAAGCTTCCTTCACGGAAAATTCATACATTGGATGCGTGTTCTTGGCTTATTCTGGCTTTCTGCAATAACTTCATGGAGAGGAAATGAAATCAAAAGAAAGGAAAATCGTTGTTTGCAAGATACTCGGCAAGACCTTGTTGTGTGTCGTGGCTGTCGCCATGGCATTTGCTCTCATCATGTTCGCTTGGGAGAAGTACGACTGGCTGCCCTTCGTCAAGAGCATGATACGCGGACTGCTCATCCCCATTTTGCTGGGCGGTCTGATGGTGTTTCTTCTCCGCCGCGAAGTTGATGCCGTCAAAGACAAATGGAAATCATTCGTCATGCTTGTCATTTTCCTTACCAGCACATTGGTGTTTGTCAATGTCGGGATAGTCGTACAAGAAGCCTGCGCCAAGGTGATGAGGGTCGGCAGCATCACCACACTGTCCAACGAGGAAATCAAGGGGGCGGATTATCTGCAGATAGAAAGTATAGAACCTGACACGAGTGCATGCAACTATCTCTTTGACGAAGCCCTCACATCTCGTAAACATGTAAATTTCTTGCTCTATCAGGTCTGTCCGCTTAAAGACAAGGAGGGTGTGTTCCTTTGCACACGAACGAAAGAGACTCATTCCCGCTGGATGTCTTCGAAAGCCAAGTTGCAACAAGCCAAGACGGATTTCATCAACAGGGAAAAGGGCTCCATAAAGAGCGTTGCTCCCTCCGCGCATTTCTTCAAGGTGCTTCACCAAAGCGACCATTTCGAGCAATACCAAACGCTTGCTGACTCTTGCATCACTCGCCATGGGGCCATCCGTCCGGAGCACCTGGTCCTGCTCGAGATTCGTCAACCCGGCTCCATCGAAGGATGGGGGGACAATGTGCTTTATATCTTCTGTTCCCTGCTTGTCGGCTTTTCTGTGCTAACCATAACACTAATGGGCACAGGGGTGATGAATGAAGCGTTCCTAAAAAGATAGATGATGTGGTCGCTTCGCTCGAAATGGTATTTAGAATTGCAAGCGATTCCCAAAAACTCCAAGAGGGCGGGGTTGCTGTAGGGGTGGACTTTATGTCCATCCGCTCGTCCGTTAGGACGAATGTTTGACACACGGCTTCTTGATGCTACGACGACATGAAGTCGTAACACCAGACCAATTTGCAACGAAATATCACAAGTGCATCTCAATTCATCTTTTACGGAAAGATGCAGATAATCATTTTATTCAAGTTTCGCAAGTTGCAAGTCGGGTAAAAGCGGCCTGTAAGGCCCACGAGATATCAGCCCAGGGCAACGCCCTGGGTTAAAATTTTCATATTAATGCCGCCCTGCAAGGGCAAAAGCCCTAACAAGGAGTTAATCTTTTGCCCTTTCTTTTGCTACACTTGCCCCGGGCTGAA
>CADBBP010000225.1 GCA_902792855.1 uncultured Prevotellaceae bacterium | reverse complement strand
CGCGTCGCGTGGCGCCCTACAAGAAGGCAGCGGTATGGAAATATTTCAAAAACATACTGCCCATCCCGGAGGGGATGGAGGTGAGACCCGAAATGGCGTTCACCGGTATGTTCACAGCCCTCGACATCGCCCTCCAAGTGGCGGAGAGCGGCGTGAGAAGTTACGAGTTCGACTTGGTGCTGCCCGAGGGCGTGACACCCGCCACGAACTCCGACGGCTCGCCACTCTGCACCTTCACTGCCCGACACGAAGGAACGCCCACACTTGTTATGGAAGCGTTGGAAGACAATGCCTGGCACATAAAGGTGTCTATGGACAACGACAGCCAATTGAAAGGCTATGAAGGAGATGTGATGCGCCTCTTGCTGGATGTTGACACCAACATGGCTCCCGACACTTATCCCGCCACACTCGACAATCCTATGGTAACACTCTTCGACGGCTATCAAGTGGAGATAGACAACGTAAACTTCGACCTCTTGGTAAGTGGCTACATCCTTGGGGATGTCAACCGCGACGGAATGGTTTCAGTGGGCGATGTCACTTATCTGGTGGAGATTATCTTAGGTCATCAGGCCAACGGTTACTTGTGGCAGTTGGGTGACCTCAACAAAGACAGTATCACCTCCATAGCCGACATCACCTACTTGGTGAACATCATCTTGGGCAATTAATAAAAATGATTATCCGCATATTTTAGTAAAAGATATCCACCTCCAAGCCGACATGGATGGCGACGGACTTTTCTCCATCAGCGACATCACGCTCATCGTCAACAAAATCCTCAATCCTTGAAAAAGGATTGAGGAGAGGCGGTGCGCAACGAGTCTCTTGGCGTTAGGAATTACATGAAGTAATTCCCTACAGTGGATGCCGGTGCTTGGCGAGGCTTGCCACTATTGCTTTTGCGTGGGAACCTCGGAGGTGGCGGGTTTGACGACATCGCCGGAGGGGATGGCGTTTTTCAGGAGCTCATCGTAGAGGTGTTGCACGTCGAGGGTGTTGTTGTCCTTGATGTTTTGCTGGAAGATTTTCTTTGCGACATCTTTTGGGATGTTGTTGGGCACGATGATGTTGCGCCACAGTTGCACCCAGTAGGAGTTGTCGATGACCTCTTGGTTGTATTTCCTCATCTTCATCTCGCTGATGTTGCCATTGTAGATGGTGCTGAGGATGTCCTTGTACCTGGCACTTTTCAGCGAGTCCTTCCTCCACACGTCGTGGTAGCGCAGGTAGTCGCGGTCCATCTCCTCCATGGCGAAGACGTCGTCGCTCTCCTCTATGATGAGGCCTTCCGTCTCGTCGTTTTCGCTCACCGGCTTCATCTCCCCGGTGTTATCCACCTGTTGCTTCTTGGCGGTTTTCACTGTTGGAGCGAACAAATGGTTGATGGGCCATGCCCATTTCCCGGTGAACCCCCACGCGACAAGGGCGTATGTGGCGAGTGTGAAGCCCACCATGAAGACGAACTTGAGGAAGCGGAGGGCGTTTTTGGAAGACTTTGTGAGTTTTCTCGGTATGTGCATGACATACCGGTTGAGGTCCTTCTCCACCTTGTATCCTTTCACCTTTCCTGTGTTGAGTTGTGAGAAGAGGCGGTCGTTGGTGCCCACGTCCACCATGGCCTCGATGGGTCTCCCGTCGCCGAAGTCGAGGGTGACGCGAGTGAGGTCGTGCTGCGGCTCCGGGGTGTAAACATACTCCTGCTGCTTGACGATGCCGGGCGTCACCTGTATGTCGGCGTTCTTCATCCCCTCGCAAGAGAAGTGTATGTATCCGGCGTCGTTCACCTTGTCCTCATACACCTTGATGAGGTAGCATCCGTTGCTGTCGGGCATCAGTTGGTCGCCGCCGTAGCGCACGATGCTGCTCCTCAGCAGCCGTCCGTTGTGCTTGACGAAGAATTTCAGTTCGTAGTAGAACTTGATGGTTCGCTCGTCGATGCGTATCGTGTTGGTGGTGGTGTCGAAATAGCCGTAGGGGCTGGGCTTCGTCACGTCGCCGCGCACGTCGATGGTCATGGGGAGCATCCCCTCCTTCCCCTTGAGGTTGATGCGCACGGTGTTGCCCTCCTTCACCTGGCCGTACTCATACCCTTGCGGCGACTTGATTTTGAATGTCCTCAGCACCAAGGAATGAATGTGCTTGCACTTCTGCGGGTATGCCGGGTGTACGCTGTCGGGGATGAGGTAGATGGAGTTGGTGAGGGCGAAGAACTCTTGGTCGGGGTATTTCAGCAGCGTGGCAATCTCGCCCTTCGTCTTGTAGTTCATGTAGTAGGTGAGCGGCGCCCCTTCGCTCTTCGTTGCCGTCTTGAGGGTCTTGGGGTATCCGGGCAGCGTGTCAGTGGAGAGGGTCTTGTGGATGTCGGCCACCGCTTGCATGAAACGCTTGTTGTCGCCCGGCTTCTCGTCATTGGTAACCAGTGACTTGTAGGCTTTGGAGAGCACCTCCAACTGCTCCAGCACCTTCATGCCGTCGATGGTGACGTGAGCGATGTTGGTGAGGATGGCAAATTCTATGAAACCATCGTCGATGGCCTCTATGAGCGAGGCTTGGAGGTTGTGTCCATCGGGGTAGAGCCGGATGTTGTATGCCGTGTCAGTGGAGATGTTGCGCATGGCCTCGCCGCTGTTGACGAGGCGGAAGTCGTATGCACTGGCGATGGGGTATGCCACGAGGGGAGCGAGGCCTTCGTGGCCCAGCTGCTTGTTGATATTTATTCTGATGGATTCCATGAAAATGCGTGAAATGGATGACAAGTTCTCTTTTCCTTTGCAAATTTAAGGAAAAAATTCCATTTTTCCTCCTTTTCAGCAGATTTTTGACGTTATTTTGCAAAAATTCTTGGTGGGAGGAATTGCAAAGCAATTCCCTACGGAGAGCATTCTCGGCGCGGGATGAAATGATGAAGCCTCCTCGTGATGCGGGGAGGGGACGATGATGGGCAAGGGGTTGGCGTTAGGAATTACATGAAGTAATTCCCTACATTGGATGCCGGCTCTTGGCTACGTGTGCATCGGCCTTGTGGCGGCAGGGATTACTTGGCGGCAACTACGTTGTCTTAAAGCCCTTGGTGCTGATGCTCTTGATGACATCCTTGATGGACAGCTCCGTGAAGCCGTTCTTGTGGAGTTGTTCGGCCAGTTGCTGGTTCACGGCCTGCTCCTCCTCATTCTGCTCATACTCACAAGCCTTGCCTTTCAGTTCGGCTATGGCCCATCCCACCAGAGCGGCGGCGAAGAAGATGGCCAAAGCGATGATTGTTCCTAACATATCTCAAGTTTTTTGTTTTCCGCCACAAAATTAGACAATCTTTTCCAAACGGCCAAAAATCCCGTCAAGATTCACCATGTCCGGGGGGACAAAAGCCGTCGATGGCTCCATCGACGGCTTTTGTTGGTTTATTGATTTCCCAAAAGAGTTTCCAAGCAATTACCATTTTATGTGATTTAAGTGGATCGGCAAACCCAAATAGACAATGGATTGTCAGAGGTGAGAGGTTAGAGATGAGTGATTTTCAGGCTGCCTATCTTCTTCCTCTGGTCGCCTATGAACTGAAGTGCATATTCGCCAGTCAGCCGGGCCATGGTGTCAAGCTGCTCTTTCGTGTAGAGAGCATCGCTGCCCTCCACGTTGAAGGTCAGCCCCTCCTCTCGCATCTGCACCACCAGGAACATGTGCTGCTCGCTCTCAGGCATCTCAATGTGATAAGAAGGATAATCGACGCCATGCACATGAGCATATTCGTAGATGCCGAAGTTGTTGACGTTCATCTCCGTACCTGCCTGTTCTTCTGGCGGCACATCCAGGTCGCGCATCAGATGGGTCCAGGGATATATCAAGGTGCGCATTCAGCATATACGGTAACCAGGTATCCACTCTCCATGGTTTCCATGTCACTCTCATGGAGCATGTCTTCCTGCGTAGCGTTAAGGGGATAGATCGTCATAGGCAATTTTTTATATGATTATCCGCAATTATCCGTAAAGCGTGTCCAAAAATGAATGTCAAGTTCGTTTACGCCAAGAACTGGCATCCAATGTAGGGAATTACTTTATGTAA
>CADBBP010000224.1 GCA_902792855.1 uncultured Prevotellaceae bacterium | reverse complement strand
TGCCGCCCTACAGTTCCATCTACCTCTCCTACACCGACGGCCGCAAGGTGAAGATGCGCATAGGCACCGACCACAGAAAAGAGTTCGAACGCCTCGCCACACATTTCCTCGACGACGACCTGGTACTGCCCGTGGAAAACTACTCGAGGTTTGGGGAACTCATCATGGAGGCACGCAAGATTGACGACACCTTCCGCTTCTATCCCGATGCCATGGAATATGTGCTCGAGGTGAGGGAGCGCGACATACGCAAGCAGGTGGCCCGGACATACGCCGACAGCGACATCGACGCCTTGCTCACCGTCTCCCTTTACCCTTACCAGCGTGAGGGCGTGCGCTTCGCGTTCGAAAAGGGAAAGGCGGTCATCGCCGACGAGATGGGACTGGGCAAGACCATCCAGGCCATCGCCACGGCGGAGATGCTGCGGAAGGAGCGACTCGTGGAGTCGGTGCTCATCCTCTGTCCCACATCCCTCAAATATCAATGGAAGAGAGAGATAGAGCGTTTCACCAATGCTGAGGCCCATGTGATAGAGGGGCACCACCTGCTCAGGGTGAAGCAGTATGAATGCGACAAACCCTACAAAATCATCTCCTACAACAGTGCATGCAACGACATCAAGGTCCTCGGCTCCTTGGAGACCGACATGCTCATCATGGACGAGGTGCAGCGGCTGAAGAACTGGAACACCCAAATCTCGAAGGCCGCCAGGCGCATCAAGGCACATTACTCAGTCATCCTCTCCGGCACACCTCTGGAAAACCGTTTGGAGGAACTCTACTCCGTTATGGAATTTGTGGACCAGTACTGTCTCAGCCCCTTCTACCAGTTCAAGGCCGACTACATCATGACCAATGAGACGGGAAAAGTGGTGGGGTATCAAAATCTCAACGAGATTGGGCAACGCATCACCGGACGCCTCATACGGCGCACCAAGAAGCAAGTGGCCTTGCAGATGCCAGGGAGACAGGACAAAAACCTCCTCGTGCCCATGACAAAGGAGCAAATGGCCATTCACGAGGAATTAGAATTCAAGGTATGCCTCATCGTCGAAAAGTGGAACCGCCTGCATTTCATCTCAGAGGCCGAGCGCATGAGGCTCCTCAAACTCCTCTCGCAAATGCGGATGGTGTGCGACAGCACATACATCCTCGACCAGGAGACACGCCACGACACCAAGGTGGACGAAGTGATGAACATCCTTGCCGACATTTTTGAAAACAGCGACACTGAGAAGGTGGTCATCTTCAGCCAATGGGAAAGGATGACACGCCTCATCGCACGGGAACTCGAGCAAAGGGGCGTGGGCTATGTCAACCTCAATGGGAGCGTCCCGTCGAAGAAAAGAAAGGAAATCATCGACGATTTCACCGACGACCCGGAATGCCGTGTCTTCCTCTCCACCGACGCTGGTAGCACCGGCCTCAACCTCCAGGTGGCCTCCACGCTCATCAACATCGACCTGCCGTGGAACCCTGCCGTGCTGGAGCAGCGCATCGCACGAATCTACCGCATCGGACAACTGCGTAACATCCAAGTAATCAACCTCGTCGCACACCACTCCTTCGAGGAGAAGATGCTCGACAAACTGAAGTTCAAAACGGCCATGTTCGAGGGGGTGCTCGACAATGGGGAGGATGCCATCTTCATCGGCGACCAGTCGAAGTTGAAGGCCATGATGGACGACCTCAGCCAGATGATGGAGGAGGGGAAGGAGGACGACGAGGTGGTGGACGACGCCACTGAAGAGGCTGCCATGCCTCCCACGGATGCCCCTCTGCAGGACGAAGAGGCTGCCGACACGCCTGACTTGCCCTCCGACGAGAACACAGAGGATAACCCCATACCCCGAAACGAGTGGGGTGACCGTGACGAAGAGCGGGAGACAGCACCCTCACAGCCAACTGCCGCGTCGAAAAGTGAGGAGGAAATGTCAGAGAAGCAACCTGAAGCAGGAGAGACATCTGGTACACCTGCAAGGAAAGAGACATCGCAGCAAACTCCCTCACAGACCCGGAGGCAGGGTGATGGCGGGGCGACAGAGCAGTCGCCAAAGGCATTGGTGGAGCAAGGCGTGTCGTTCCTCTCCGGCCTCGCCCGCACCTTGCAGTCGCCGGAGGAGACGGAACGGCTGGTGGATGCCATCGTGCAGACCGACGAGAAGGGCGAAACGGTCTTGCGGATACCCGTCGCCGACAAGCAGGTGGTGAAGTCGGTGCTCGGAATGCTTGGAAAACTGTTTGGATGATAGCCCGGTGATGCTTTCTTGTCATCTATGAGATGAGAACCAACGGCCCCATCCAACTCTTCCCATTGCTGCGCATAGCGGCTTTCATGGCCTTGGGATGCTTCGTCGGCCATGAGGTGGGCGGTATGCCGTTGGAGGGATGGATGGGGATGCTTGTGCTTTCGCTTGCTGCCGCTTTGGCCTCGCGAAAGCTTGCCGTGGTGCAAGGGGCGCTCATCTGCCTGGCCGTCTTCTGCCTTGGTGGCTTCTTGATGAAAAAGCAAGAGGCTGCTCTCCTTCAACCGCTGCCTAAGGGTGAGGTGACCTATCGAGCCGTGGTGGCCTCGCAACCGGTGGAGCACGGCAAGGTGGTGAGGGTGGACTTGTGGACACTCGAGGGCGACGGAATGCCCCGCAAGGTGAAGGCGGCGGTGCTCAAGGACACCATTCATAAACGTCATGAACGCCTGAACGTCGGCGACGGCATCATCGTCACTTCAAGGATGCAGCCGCCGGAAGACTTTTACCATTCCAATTTCTCCTATCCCCTCTACCTGCGCTGCCATGGCTTCACTGCCACCACGCTCGTCATGCCTGACGAATGGCGCAAGGTGTCCCTCAGTCTGGAGCGGCTGTCCTATCTCGACCGCACCATCCTCGCGGCGATGCGTTTCAGGCAGGCCACGCTGCGCCACTACCTCGCCTTGGGACTTGATGATGAGGAAATGGCTGTTGCCGTGGCCATGGCGTTGGGCGACAAGTCGCGGCTCACCAATGACTTGCGCGATGTCTATTCCATCTCAGGAGCTTCACACGTCCTGGCGCTCTCCGGCCTCCATCTCGGCATCATCTATGTGTTGCTGTCCCTCCTCGTGGGGGTGGGGCGGCGAGGTGTGCTGCGCGAGATGGTGGTCATCCTCGGCATCTGGTCTTACGCCGTTTTCACAGGCCTCTCGCCATCGGTGGTGCGGGCGGCGGTGATGCTCACCATCTATGCTGCCGCCGGACTGCTCCGTCGCGACCGTATGTCGCTCAATGCATTGGCACTCACGGCCATTGTCATGATGGCTGTCAATCCTCTCTGCCTCTACGACGTGGGCTTCCAGATGTCGTTCATGGCCGTCCTCGCCATCCTGGTGTATTACAAGCCTGCTTGTCGTCTCGTGTCGGCAGAGTGGTTACAGCGGCATCCGGTGATGAAATGGGTGTGGGCCATGGTGGTGGTGTCGTGCTGCGCACAGTTGGGCACCGCGCCGCTCACCGCCTACTATTTCGGGCGTTTCTCCGTCTATTTCCTTCTCACCAACTTCTTTGTCATTCCATTGGCAACGCTCGTGCTGTATCTCACGGCAGCCATGCTCGTGTCGGCACTCGTGCCGGGATTGTTGCCATGGACGGCGAAAGCGTTGGCTGCCGTCGTGGGGGTGCAGACCGCATTGGTGAAGTGGGTGTCGGGGCTTCCCGGGTCAAGCGTGGAGGGGCTGGCGATGGGGCGCTTGCAGTTGCTTCTCATCTATGTGGCCATTGCCGCCCTATCTTTTGTCGCTTGGAAATTTGTTGGGCGGCGCCCTCCTGTGAACTGAGGGCCTGTTACATCATCAACTTGACATTTTGGCCAAACTTGAAAGTTTTCAATTTAGCTCGGCTTCCTTTGCCTTTCAGGCAGTTCAGTCACGATATCGTATAAGGAATGGAGGTCAATACTCTGGCTCGTATTTGATGACAAAGCCGTAGGTGTAGTGGGGGTCGTTTCTCACAGGAGAGGTGTAAAGCACAAGGGGACCCTTGCGGAATTTGCGGTCAGGACCCATGCCGCCAATGAAACGGTAACCGCACTGGCGAGCGGAACCTTCCACCTCGCGGGGGGATGGAGTGGTGGGGAACAGGAATTTCATATATTCCACGTTGTTCCCGGCGACAATGAGCATGGCATCCACATTTTGTTTCTTGGAAGAGTAGTAGATGAATTCGCCTCGGCGGGTGATTTTCTTGAAGCCTTCTTGCTTCATTACCTTCTGGGCTGTCTTGATGTCCACACGAATGGCGTAGTCGGCA
>CADBBP010000223.1 GCA_902792855.1 uncultured Prevotellaceae bacterium | reverse complement strand
CTTCTGCGACTTCTGGTCGCACTATTTGGCACAAAGATATAGTTCTTAGGCGAGAATCAAGCACGGAAACCTATTAAAAGTTGTAAAAACGAGTAATTTTAGTGAATTTCATTCATTTTATATTCTCAAAGACATTCTATTCCATATTCAGATTTGATTCTTTGCTCATTTAACGCATTGATATGAAGACTCCTTTCCCGCAAAAGCAGACGCAAGGATAGAGTACACTTTTTTATATAACAGCGGTCAGCAGAGTCTCATAACCCACAAGTTCACCCCTCAACCCTACAACCTCAAAAGATGATAATAAGGCCTAATCATTGCTGACATAGCCAATAAGGCCAGTCATGACCCAAAAGATGACCCAAAAGATGACCCAAAAGAACTAACTGACAGACAGAGAATAATAATTGAAATGATTATTGCAGATCCTTTCTTATCCGCAAAGGCAATTTCGGAAAAGATTTCGGAAAAGACTTCGGAAAAGATTAGAGTAACTGCCCGAACTATTGAAAGTGACCTTGCTCAACTGAAGAAATTGGGTGTTCTCACTCGTTAAGGTGGACGTAAGGAAGGTAAATGGGTCATTAGGATAGAGAAATAGGAAATGCCTTTAATTGCAAGTATATGAATACATGTGGTTGTTCCCGTATTTCGGATAGACAGTTTACTAATCTTGATGGCGTTTCGAGTCCTAAATTGATGGAACAATTATGAAATGTTCCATCAATGTTCCATCAAAATAGAAAATTTTCGGAAATAAAAATCCCTGTAAGTCAAAAACTTACAGGGATTTGCTTCTTTGGGTGCCCGGTGGGACTCGAACCCACGACATTCAGAACCACAATCTGACGCTCTAACCAACTGAACTACGGGCACCATGTGTGATGCTTGAAAGCGGATGCAAAGGTAGAGTTTTTTGTTGAGACCTCCAAATTTTTCGTGTCTTTTTTCTTCAAAGAGTGCGAAAAGAGTGTTGGAGAGACCTTGCATGCCGGCAAGCGCCATCCCGGCAAGGTGTTGCCGTGCCGGGATGAGCGATGCTGTGTGTTATGGCTCGGGAGTGGCCGGTGCTTGAGGAGCGGCCTCCTTGGCCGGAGCGGCCTCTTTTGCCGGGGCTGCCTCGCCCGCCTTGGCAGGAGCTGCTGCCTCAGCCTTGGCGTCTCCCTTTTCAGGAGCCTGGCTGGCACCGAAGTTCTGCTGTGTGTTGGGGTTGGTCAGCGGGTTGGTAGTAGTGGCCTCGATGACGTTTTGTTCTGTTACTTCGGGTGCGGCGTAAGCGCAGAAGATGCTGAGCAGCACCATGGCGATGGCCAGGCCCCAAGTGGCTTTCTCGATGAAGTCGGTGGTTTTCCTCACACCGGCGAGCTGGTTGCCGGCAGAGAAATTGGATGACAGACCGCCGCCTTTTGACTCTTGGATGAGCACGATGCCAATCATGAGGAGTGCGGCGATGAGGATGAGGATGACAAATAAGTAATACATCTTTTTCTATTTATTTTTTTTGTTGTTGATAATCAATTTTTCCAAAAATCGGATTTGGTCTGCAAAGTAAGCACTTTTTTTTGGATAATTCAAATTTAATCGCTTAATTATTTCCAAAGCCTTTGAATATCTGCCTTGTTTGACGTAAATCTGTGCCAAAGTGGCGGTGAAATAGCCTTCATCGGCATTTTTTTGCTCATCGGGAGCCGGAGGTGACATGATGTCATCTTTTTCCTGAAGTTTGAGTTTTCCACCCTCTTCGTTGATGAACTTGTCGATGAGTCCCTGCCCTTTCATCCGTGGCGTTTCGGTGTCGCCGGGCGTGGTGTCGGTCTCCACCAGGTATGCCGCATAGTCCACGGTGGCGTCGGTGGCGGTGGGTTTCCTTTTCTGCCTGCCTCGCCGTGCGGCGGGTTCGCCGGCTGCCTGGCCCAGGAAGTCGTCGATGAGCGAGAGGGTGCGGTCCTCCCCCTCCTTTGCCGAGGCGGGCTGGCTCTCGGGCTTCAGTTGGTAGTGGCGTGCCTCCACCAAGTTGAAGAGTTGTGTGCGGTCGGTGATGTAGAGTGCCGCCCGCTGCAGTTCGTCGTCGAAGGAAGAGTCGTGCAGCAGGTAGAGGTTTTGCAGCATGAGCAGTCGTGCCGCCTGGTAGGCGGGGTGCCTGGCGGTGAGTTGCCTTAGCTCGTAGAGCGTCTCCTTGTTCATCCGCTCCGGGTGGTTGATGAGTTCTATGAGGTCCATGTCGTTACCAGTTGGCCACGGTGGCGTTGAATATTTGGTCGGTGATGCTTTTCACCATCTCCGTGACGAGTTCCTCCTGCACTGAATTGAGCGACTGGGTGGTCTCGTAGGTGGCAGTGGCGGTGAACTGCTTCTCGAAGTCCTCGGAGTGGTTGATGTTGTTGGTGAACCTGACGTTGACGGTCATGGAGAGTTCCGTCTGTGCGGAGTAGCCTTCGCTGGAGACGCTTTTGTTGCGCTGGTTGTACTGTGTGATTTCCCCCTCTATCTGGAGGTCTCCGTTGCGTTTCACCTGTGTCAGCCGTGTGTGGTTGGCGAAGATGTCTTTTAGCTCGTTGTTGAAGATGGACTGCATGGGGCCCCAGACATAGCTGGCGCGTATGGGGAAGTCGGCGATGGTGATGGTTTTGGTCTTGGTGTAGTCGATGCTTGCCCCGTTGAACTTGTATGACACGGAGCACGCCGTCAGGCATGCGATGGCGGCGATGGCAGCGAAGACCTTGGCCGCTTTCCGGACTGTTGCGGCGCGTGTGCTATGTGAGTCCATAGAGCTTGAGTTTTCTGTAAAGTGTTCTCGACGAGATGCCCAGTTCCTGAGCCGTCTTGCTGCGGTTCCCGTTGTTTCTTTCGAGGGCCTTCACGATGGTCTGCCTCTCCTGTTCGTTGAGGTTGAGGTTCTCCATCTCCGCGTCGGCAATTTCCTCTGCCTCGGCATCTTCCACCACGTGTGATACGTCGAGGGCCGAGTTGTTCGTTTGGTCGGATGAGATGGCCGGCGTGAAGTGTGTGCTGAGCGTTTGCGCCTGTGCCGCTATTTGTGCCGCGTCGTCGATGCGCTGCCTGAGGGCGTTGAGTTCGCGTCGCACGTCGCCCACGCTGTTTTGCATCTCGTAGAGGATTTTGAAGATGGCCTTCCGCTCGTTCTCGTAGTTGTGCGGCCCGGTTTGTCCTGGTGTGAGTGCTGGCAGGGTGGTGCTTTCGTCTTTGGGGATGAAGCGCGCGATGGTTTCAGCGTCGATCTCCCTTTGCTCGCTGAGGACGGACATCTGCTCGGTGATGTTTTTGAGTTGCCTGACGTTTCCCGGCCATTTGTATTCGAGCATTCTTTGCTGTGCCTCCTTGGTGAGTGTGATGCGTGGCAGGCGGTATTTCTCGGCTGTCTGCATGGCGAAGAGGCGGAAGAGTTTGAGGATGTCGTCGCCACGGTCTCTCAGGGGCGGCATTTGGATGGGGATGGTGTTGAGGCGGTAGTAGAGGTCTTCGCGGAAGCGCCCCTCGCTGATGGCCTTCCTGATGTTGACGTTGGTGGCGGCCACCACCCTGACGTCGGTTTTCCTCACCTCTTGGCCTCCCACTCTGATGTACTCGCCGTTTTCGAGCACTCTCAGCAGTCGTGCCTGTGTGGCGAGGGGCAGTTCTCCCACCTCGTCGAGGAAGATGGTGCCCTTGTCTGCCACGCCGAAATATCCCTTGCTCTCGCCGATGGCGTCGGTGAACGCTCCTTTCTCGTGTCCGAAGAGTTCGCTGTCGATGGTGCCCTCGGGAATGGAGCCGCAGTTGATGGCGAAATAGTTCTTGCCTTTCCTCGTGGAGTGGTCGTGAATGAGGCGTGGTATGATTTCCTTTCCCACACCGCTTTCTCCCACGATGAGGACGGAGAGGTCGGTGGGGGCTACTTGGAGGGCGATGTCGAGGGCGCGGTTGAGGGCGTCGCAGTTGCCCACGATGTTGTATCGGTTTTTGATGTCTTGGAGGTTGGCCATATATGGTCTGTTTGCAATTGGGGTGACAAAATTACACATTATTTCCGTAACAACTGCAATTTTGTCAGTTTTTTAGGATATTTAACCCTTTCAATAGGCGTGGTAACCATTCAGCGAATAACATTGAAACATGTAATTGCCATATAATTATTCGTTAATTGCTGAAGTTTCCCACCTTTTCTATCACGAATTTTAGAATATTTGAGACGAAATGGCAAGCCATTTCCTGTTTTTCCATACTGGTGCATGGAGAATTCCCGTCGCTTGCGACGGATAATTCTTGATAATTCTTTCATTGGCCATAAATTCTAAAATTCTTAAATTCGTGATAAACAATTTGTTGCAAACTATTTAAGGTTGGGAAACTTTAGTTAATTGTTACTCAAAGAGGTTCAAAATTTGGAGAAACTTTTGATTTACGTCCATTTCGATAAATAATTTTTGAGTAATTTGTGGTAATTCGTGTTATGGCCTTGCTTGGCATTTGCTATGAAAATACTCACGCTCGAAAAAACTCAAATAAAATTTGGTTTTTCACTCGCTTAAACGTATCTTTGCATGTTACTAATGGTATGATACCAAAAGGAAGATGAAATTATGGGTATCACGGGCAGTCCTACCGTGTCTGTCAGCATCGAGCGCAGTCAGGCTGGACACACCATCGACAGCATTTTCCAATATCTGAAGAATTGCGGCAAGGAGGTCTTCTTCGCTATTGACGAATTTCAAACCATTGCAGAATATCGCGAGAAAGGAACCGAGGCCCTGCTTCGCTCACATATCCAGTTCATCCATAACACTCACTTTATCTTTTCCGGCAGCAGACAGCACCTGATGTATGAGATGTTCGGGTCGCCCAAACGTCCTTTTTACCAAAGCACGGCCATGATGAGCCTCCAACCATTGCATAAGGAAATCTATTATGATTTTGCCAATCGCTTCTTCACGAATAGAGGCGGTGGCTTTTCCGAACAAGTGTTCAATGGGCTATATCAACTATTCGATGGATATACATGGTATATGCAATCTGTCCTCAATCGGCTCTACGAACAAGAAAAGCGTGTCACAGATGATAGTCAGGTGAAGGAAGCCATCAACACCATATTGGCGGACAAGGCTGACCAGTATGCCACCCTGATGTCTTTCCTTAGTGTCAATCAACAACGGTTGCTGAAAGCCATTGCAAATGAAGAAAAGGTTGCACAGCCACAGTCAAACTCATTCTTGCAACATTATGAATTGACGAGTGCCAGCAGTGTGAGGAAAGCCTTGACCGCGCTGACCGACAAAGACCTTGTCTATCACACTACAGAGGGTTACATCGTCTATGACCGCTTCTTTGACTTATGGCTGAAAAGGCTATGACAAGAAATGGATAGCATAGCTTAGCAAACGAAAGCAAAGTTATGAAATGGATGGTATAGCTAAGCAAACGAAGACAAAGTTATGAAGTGGATGACAAAAATAGCTGATAATGATATATGATTATGAATCTGATTATGATTCTGAATAAATAAAAAAGAAACTTCTCCTGAGGGAGAAGCAAAGAAAAAGTTTTCTTTGACCCTCTCCCGCAACGAAAAAAGAGAGTTTATGTCAAAATGACATCTTTTACCGGCATCCATGCACTATTTTTGCATCGAACTTGAAAATGACACCCATCTTATCGCAAATTACCATGGAAGGACAACAAGCAAACGCCAATCGCGAAACGCGGAATTTCATCATACACGAGAACATCATGCGCATGTCGTCACAACTG
>CADBBP010000222.1 GCA_902792855.1 uncultured Prevotellaceae bacterium | reverse complement strand
CGTATTGGCAAACACGGTATAATGCGTATCCCTATTAATTCTTTCTAAGTTAAGAATTTTCATTTGGCAAGTTTTACATCATGGCCATTATTGCGGAAGAACTCTTCGTAATACTCTACAGTGCGTTGTTCCGCTTCTTCCATTACACGCTTCTTCAAGGCTATTGATTCCTTGAAACGTGCCAAAATCTCTTCTTTTGTTTTCATCTCTTTTCCTCCTATTTGATGTAGCGGCAGCAAAGTTACATAAATCTTTCAAATATAAAAACTATTTCATCTTGTTTTTACAAAAACGTTGAATTTTCCCAGTCATTATGTCCTTATCTCAATTTCGTCAGTTTGAGAAAGGTGGCAAGTGTCTCGGTGTCTTTGAACAGATTGTCTGCTGTCACCTGTTTGTTGACTTTTCTCGCATACATATTATTGTATAAGTATAACCCGAAGGGAGTTACATAGACTATTTCACGCCCGATAATAGCTCTTTCCATACCTGAAATAGTTTATTTTCTGGCGCGAAGTTACAAAAAATATGAGATTGTGCCAACTTATAAAGTGATTTCGCCTTATGACTTCAATTTGGAGGCTGCTTTCAATACTCTTTTTCTTTCTTCTTCGCTACTATCAGACAGCAGATATCAGGTAGCAATCTTCTTCAACACCATCTTGCGGGCATATACCTCTCCCACCTTTTTTTCAAACTCATGGAACTGTTCTGCCGCTCCGGGGTATGTACCCCGGCGTATGAAATATTCGTAAGTGATGGTGATGGTGTTGCCCTCTGCGGATACGGAGGAAGAAAATCGGACGAAAGGCAAAGACAGGGTCGTGCTTTCGGGCATGCTCTCCACTATGTAGCCTTCGGGCATGGTGACCACTATTTTCTCAACATTTCGTGAGCCATGTGCAATGAACAGTTCATTGGCAAGATGACTGTCGGTCGCAGCCATGTAGTTCTTATGCAGCAAATTGGTGGGTACGAAAATCCGAGAGCCCGTGACGCTGGCATACTTCTGGCTATGGGCGGCGAGACGATAGGTGAGTGAAGGTACGCCATAAGGCTGGCACATCTCATCGACGGCTATGGGCTCTATCTCTGCCTGTGGTAAATTGTAGATGGAAAACATCACCTTGCGCAAGTCGTTTTCGCCGAGTGTGGCAATCGATTTCATCCTTGCATAGCGGTGGTAACGGAAGTCCTCGTCGATGGTGATGCCTGCAGACCCGTCTGGCGAAAGTGCCACGTGCGCATCGGTAATGTTGACATTGAAAGAATCGGGGTATTCGGGCAGAGTCACCAGTTTCCCTCCGGCAGATGACATCTCCAAGGCTACGTGTCCGGAGATGTCATTGTGCACATATCCGAGAGGCAACCGGGGGTTGGTGCACTCCACCCACAGGGTGTCGGACGACAGTGGCACTTCAAGTATCATGTGGTTCATCTGCTGGAAATTGGGGAAGTCAGGCAACAGTTTGTCCTGTTGCGTACTGATGGCCACGCAATGGCTCTGGATGCCTGCCTCGGCGAGAAGGGCCATCATGTAGTTGCTCAAAGCCTTGCAGTCGCCGAAGCCCTGCCGCCACACCTCCAAGGCAGTCATGGGCTGGTAGCCGCCGATGCCGAGTTGGATGCTTACATACCTTGTGCTCTCTCCGAGAAACTTGTATATGGCAGCCACCTTCTCCTTGTCGGAGGAGCAGCCCTTTATGAGCTGCCGCACTTTCGCCTTCGCCTCTTCAGGCAACGCGCCACGGTCGGAGAAAAGCGAATGTTCCCACGCTCCCAGGTCATCCCAAGACAAGAGACTGCCCGTGGTCTTGAAATAGGAGAATCGTGATGGGGCGAAATAGACCTTCGGTGACACCTTGCTTAGAGGTAATCCATATTCAGACTTCTTGATGGCATTGATGTTGTCAAACTGAAAGTGAAGGCAGGTCTTGCCCCCTTGGCTGGTCTTCGATGGCGAGACAGAGGAATTGACCACCTTGTAGCGCAGGGGATAGTCGGAGGGGTAAGTGATGTCGTAGGTGGCTTTTTCCACCTCGGTGTTGTAACTGTCGAGGGGGGAGAAGATGGGGAAGGAGACATTGTTGCGCTTGAAGTTGACCGTTATGTCGCAGGCGACAACGACAGGATAAGAAGGAGGCGTCACATCAAGGTATAGCATGTATCCATCGGCGGCCAGCCCCTCGGAAAATTCTGTGCGCATCAAGTCTTTC
Source organism: uncultured Prevotellaceae bacterium (assembly GCA_902792855.1). Taxonomy (GTDB): domain Bacteria; phylum Bacteroidota; class Bacteroidia; order Bacteroidales; family Bacteroidaceae; genus Prevotella. The sequence continues at coordinate 2,879 of CADBBP010000222.1, read as the reverse complement.
TGTTTGAACGTGCGGAGCAAATGGCCGGAAGCATCCGAGAGCGTGAGTTGGAACTTGTCCATTGACATGTCATTGGTCATGTAGATGGAGAAATCGGCGTGATGTGCGCCGTTGTCATTCTGGATGCGCACGGCACGGTGCTTCGTAAAAGAGAATGCCACATTGCTATAGATGTCCACGGCGTTGGTCTCCACCAGCACCACGGCATCAGTACCCTGGCCATGCACGGGCACCAACCATGTTGTCAAGGCAAGTAAAGCATGCCCCATCGTTTTCAGCATCGTCCTCATGTCAACTCTTCTTTAGCACGACCATCTCGTTGCATTTCTCTGCCATGGAGTCATAGATTTGGCGAAGAATGTCGTATTCTTCCGGCAAGAAGAACGTCTTGCCGACCACGAAACGGTATTGCACCAATAACTTCATTCCCTGTAAGGTGTAATTCACTCGTATGCTGAGCATCTTGTCTTCGGTGGTAAGAATGAGTAGTTTCGGCATTTCCTCCACTTCGTAGCCATCGGGTAGTTCCAACGACGTGACCATGTTGACCGTATATTTGTAAGGGTATTCCACGGGAAGGGTGCGGGTGACAGCCTTGAAAGGCGATTCTTTCATGATGGGGATGAGGAAAGGGTTGAGATAGATGTGGGAGCCGTCGGCTTCGGCTTTCTTGGTAAAAGAAAACCGTTCTGAGGCCATGGGAAGGAAAGCGGTACGATTGTCGATGACATATTCGGAGATGGTGATGCCGTCACGCTCTGCCAGTTTGTTGACATACGACAGGCTGTCGTCGGCCTCACGGAACTCGCTTTTCAGCGATGCCGAGAGATTGGCTTGCATCTGGGCGTTGTAGGTGCCCTTGATGGTGCCGTCGGTTCCAAGGGTGGCATCGATGATGATATTGGTCTTGGAGGCATTGAGAGACTGGAGGTTGACCCACTTGCCTGTTCCGTCATCGGACAGTAGAAGCCCCTGCTCGGTAAGAAGCGTGGGCGGGAGCACGTCGATATAACCATCCTCCACGGAGGCGTCGATGAAGTGAACGGTCTGTTCGTCCACCACTCCCACCACAAAAGTGTTGAGTTTGTTCATTGATGGATGGGAAAGGGGCAAGCGTCCTTTTGTCCGGCGGCTCATCACCACCGGCCGGGCGTCGAGGCCTGCCTCGCGATAGGCGCTGAGAAGAATGAAGTTGAGGTCGGCATTGCTGCCGGAGCCGTCTTTCAGGGTCTTCGAGGCCGACTCGGCTAAGAGTTTGTAGTTGCCGTTCCATTTCAGCCTGCTTTTCAAAGTCGTGTATATGGCGGCCATCTTCTTCACCACGTCGGTCTCTTTCTGCACCCCGCTGGATGGCACGAGGTCCTTGATGGGGCAGGTACGCTTTATGCGTTTGCCGAAGTCTTCGTCACCCATAAGGCGTCGCCCGATTTCCTCCCACGAGGTGGTGAAGTTTTCATAGAGTGCGCCGGGCACCTGCAAGCCGTTCAGTTCGGCTGTCACTTTCTTGCAATAGTCGAGAGGGCAGAAGACATGGGAATCGGACTTCATCGCTGGGAGGTCGCGCCCCACGAACTCGTATCTTGTGCCGCCGCAGACAAGTGGTTCGCCGCTGGCATCTATGAAGCGGATGCCCTCTTCCGAGACCTTGTTCTCGGTCTGCACCATGCCGGTCTCGTCGATGCTGAATTTGAAATACTCGGGAATGAGCAGGTCGTAACTGGTGTAGGCTACGGGGATTTCTGTTTGGGCCACCCAGGTGTCGATATAGAAATAGTAGCCGCTCTCTTTCTTGTACTGGTACTCCACGACGGTGCCTTCCTTCACCTGGGGGATGGAGAATTTGAGGAGTATGTGGCTCTTGTCCACCCTCTCACGTGAAATGCTGCTGTTCTCCATCTTCGTCTTCACCAGTTTGCCGTTCACCATGTTGTATGCGAATGCTTTCAGGCCCGTGATGTCCTCACGCATCGATTTTTCCTTGTCGCTGTCGATATAGAGAATTTCCACATCGGCGTATTCCTTGCCTTCGGGCTTGAGTATCTTGATGCGTGTCTTCACCTCGGTATAGACCTTGAATTTCCCGGTCAGGATGTCATACCATGTACGTGTGCTTTGGTAGAGAACGACGGCTGGTGCCGACTCGTCAGGTGCATAGGATGTCATGGCAAGTTCCTCTTCGGTGGGGTTTCCGAATTTGACATTGGGACCCTGCGCCATGAGAACAGACGAAAAGGCTATGGCAAAGACAAATAGCATCATGCTACGATACAATATGTTTGCTTTCATACTTGCAGTTTTTTATGATGGTTATAGTTTTTACCTACTTGATAGATTTCAATCAGGACAACGTCTCTGTGGTCTCGCCGTCGTCAAGTAGCAGGTCGTTCATCAGTTCCCCGGTGCGCTGCACCAGGTTCTTCTGCTTCTCCTTGTCCTGCTCCTGATGAAGAGCGGCAACATTCCGCGAAATCTCACGAAGTTTCACGAAGGAGTCGATGATGGCCAACGTGGTCGATGTGGCCTGCTTGCTCTTCAGAATGGTGGCCAGCATATATAGTCCACGCTCAGTGAAAGCATGAGGCTCGACAGTCGAGAATTGGATAGTCTTGAGCCGGTCGAAATTTTCGACCACCTCCTGTTTCTCAGAGGGTTGCAATGTGAAAACATACCCTTCAGGGAATTTATCAGGGTTGTTCTTCAGTGCTTCATTGATGCGTTTTGTTTCAACTCCGTAGAGTTCTGCTACGTCCCTGTCGAGCAGGACTTCTTGACCGCGGATTTTGATGATCCTGGCCATTACGTCATTGGTGGTGAATGGTATCAGTTCGCTCATGGTTTGTGTTTTTGGATTTTTATGCAAAATTACAAAGTTGTTTTCA
>CADBBP010000221.1 GCA_902792855.1 uncultured Prevotellaceae bacterium | reverse complement strand
TAATTCTTTCATTGACCATAAATTCTAAAATTGGCTTTGACTTTCGCTTCGCACGTCGATTTTCAATTCCCTTTGGCCGCCGACCTTTGGTTCTTAAATTCGTGATAATAAAACTTTTACGTAATTTGTGAGGGTGGGAAACTTCAGTAATAAGTATGTTTTTTCCCATCACTTCTTAAATGTGTGCTGAAAAAGATGCAACAGCAGCTACATCCACATGATGGTTGTTGCCCTTGGCCCCTTGCCCCCGCAATTATGGAATGATACATATTAGAAAGAACGCGTAACACCTTTTGCGTCGGGAAAAGAAAAAAAGGCGTAACTTTGCAAACCCTAATCCGACGGCCTCCAAGGAGGCTGCGCAATGACCGTCAAACACAAAACAACAATGAGAATACTTGCATCACTCGCCGCCCTGGCACTCGCCGCCTTGCCCGCGTCGGCACAGCGCGACACCATCGACATCAGCGGCAACAACACCTCTTCGAGTTACGTCACCTATGAAAAATCCCTCTCCATCCCCGCCGGGAAGACCACCGACGTGATGATGGCCCGCTACGCCTATTTCAACTCCAACGTCTCCGGACAAGGGACGCTGGCCCTGCACGCCGGAGGCGAGCGCTGCTACCTCGGCACCGCCAAGGGAGCCAGCTATCCCGACTGGACGCGCTTCACCGGAGAGGTGCACATCTATCCTTTCAAGGAGAACTCCCCCTCCGCCGGTTACTTCGGCGTCATCATGGCCCACGGCGGGAAGACCTTCAGCGTGGAGGACGTGGAGGGCAGCATCGCCAGCGGGAAGGTGAACAAGTTGATGGAGCGTTGCCACGTGACGCTGCACGACGGAGCCACCCTGGCCTGTGAGAGCGGCACCCGCGGCTTCCGCTTCGGCGAGTTGCAGACGGAGGCCGGCTCCACCATCATGGGATACATGAAGAAAAACACTTACAACTCCTATTTCCTCGTGGGATGCTTGGGCACCGACGCCGTGCTCGCCGGCACCATCGCCCCGCCCGACTACAGCGACCAGCACAAGGTGGGGCTGCTCAAGGAGGGCAAGGGCACCTACCGCATCACCGGCAACAACAACTACATCAGCGGGGCACTGCGCGTGCTCGACGGCAAGGTGCTGGTGATGAACGACCGCGAGGAGGCCCAGGCAAAGAAACTGCGTGGAGCCACCGGCGGCATGGCCGACAGCAACAACGCCGTGGCCTTGGTCTTCGAGCAGGGACTGCTCGGCGGCACCGGCCATGTGGGCGGCACGGTGGACAACTACGGCGTGGTGGAGCCGGGCGACGGCGGCATCGGCACGCTCGCCATCTGCGACTACGCCAACACCTCGCGTCAGGCGCACCTCTGCGTGCGTCCCGCCTCCGTGCTGAGGTTCAAGGTGCGCTCCACGGAGCAGCACGACCAACTGCTCGTGGGCGGCACGGTGAAATACTACAACATCGCCCAGGACTTCAGCGTGAGCGACAAGATGCCCGTGGTGGAGGTGGTGCTCGACGAGGAGGCCGACGTGAAGGTGGGCGACGAGTTCACCCTCCTCCAGGCCCAGGGCAAGACCTCGCAGGCCGGGCCTTGGCAGTTTGATGTGAAGATGCCGGAGCGATACACCTGGGAACTGGTGGAGAAAGAGATGGGAGGAGAGGAGAAATACCGCTACGCCCTCGTGCTGCGACTGCTCTCCTTGGAGGACGCACAACCCGGCGACAACCCCGACGACAACCCCGACGACAACCCGGAGATGTGGACGGAGGCTTTCTACAACGACGGCGTGAGCGACACTGCCGACAAGACCTCCATCCGCGAATACGCCAGCCGCAACGGCAAGTGCGTGGGCACCGCCATCTCCACCTGGAAAAACAACCTCAACAACGAGAGCCTCGGGGAGACGAGGATGGTGGCACAGGAGTTCAACATGCTCGTGGCGGAGAACGAGATGAAGTTCGACGCCCTGGAGCCGTCGAGAGGGGGATTCTCATACGGGGGAGCGGACAACCTTGTCAGCTTCGCCCAGCGCCATCAGATGGAGATGCGCGGCCATTGCCTGGTGTGGCATTCCCAACTGCCTGAGTGGGTGTCGAGCGACGGAAAGAAAAACGACAAGAACTGGACCCGCCAGGAGGCACTCGACATCATGAAAACGCACATCACGAAGGTGATGACGCATTTCAAGGGAAAGGTGAAGGAATGGGACGTCGTCAATGAATGCTTGGACGACAACCAGACCTCCGTGAGGGCCAACCCGGAGGGCTACGACCTGCGCTCGACGGTGTGGATGAAGGCCATCGGAGAGGACTACATCGACTCCGCTTTCGTCTATGCACACCGCGCAGACCCCGACGCCGTGCTCTACCTCAACGACTACGACGTGGAGTTGCAGGGCAAGGCGAAGGCCATGGCTTTCTACAACCTCGCCATGCGCCTGAAGAACTCCGGAGCACCCATCCACGGCGTGGGGCTGCAGTGCCATTTCTCCATCGGGGACGTGGACTCGCTGGCTCTCGACAAGACGATGAAGATGTTCGACGAGGCCGGGATGAAGTGCATCATCACCGAACTCGACATGGGCGTGCCGTCCACCACGACGGACAACCTGCGCGAGCAGGCACGCAACTACCGCATGCTGACCGACATCATGCTCAACCATGACAACTGCCCGCACATGGTGGTGTGGGGACTGAAGGACAACGACAGTTGGCGCAACGCCTCCAACCCGCTCCTCTTCGATGCAGGGCTCAACAAGAAACCGGCATATTACGGGTTGCGCTCGGCCCTGAGGCACCGCGACTTGGTGAAGACGGGGCTCAACACCGTCACGACAGCGTCCCGACCGGCTGGCAACAAGGCGGTGTATGATTTGAGCGGGCGGCGCGTGGACCCCGCTGCCTTGAAGCCCGGCGTCTATGTGATGGAGGGCAGGAAAGTCGTCGTCAAGTAAATTCCAATCCAAAATATTTGCATTGTCAATGAACTACAACACCCACACCCTGGCCAACGGCCTGAGGGTGATACATCTCCCCGGCTCCTCGCCCGTGGTCTATTGCGGATATGGCATCAACGCCGGCTCGCGTGACGAGCAGCCCGGTGAGGAGGGCCTGGCCCATTTCTGTGAGCACGCCAGTTTCAAGGGCACGCTCCGGCGCCGTCCATTGCAGGTGCTCAACTGCCTGGAGCGCGTGGGGGGCGACCTCAACGCCTTCACCAACAAGGAGGACACCGTCTATCATGCCGCCATACTCAGGGAGCACCTGGCCAAGGCCGTGGACCTGCTCACCGACATCACCCTCCACAGCACCTACCCGCAAGCGGAACTGGACAAGGAGGTGGAGGTGATTGCCGACGAAATGGAGAGTTACAACGACACACCGGCGGAACTCATCTACGACGAGTTTGAAAACATCCTCTTCCCCGGGCATCCCCTCGGGCACAACATCCTGGGCGATGCGCAGACCGTCAGGGCGTTCACCACCGACGACGCCCGACGCTTCACCCGGCGTTTCTACCGCCCGGACAACATGGTGTTTTTCGCCTACGGCGACATCCGCTTCGACCGCCTTGTGAAACTCTTGGAGAAGGCCACGAGCGACTTCCCATCGGCCACGCCGCAACTGCCCGACCTCGTGGAGGACACCGCCACACTGCCCGACTACCAACCGGGAAGGCACGAGCAGCACCGCGACACGCACCAGGCGCATGTGATGGCCGGCAACCGCGCCTACGGCATCCACAGCAGCAAGAGAATACCGCTCTACCTGCTCAACAACATCCTCGGCGGTCCGGGGATGAACGCCCGCCTCAACCTGGCTCTGCGCGAGCGCAACGGGTTGGTGTATGCCGTGGAGAGCAGCATGGTGAGCTACAGCGACACCGGGGCGTGGAGCGTGTATTTCGGATGCGACCACCACCATGTGGACAAGTGCCTGCGCCTCGTGAGGCGTGAGTTGGAGAAGATGGCGGAGCAGCCCATGAGTGAGGCACGGCTGACGGCCGCCAAGCGTCAGTTGAAGGGGCAGATAGGCATCGCCTGTGACGCCAGGGAGAATTTCGCCCTCGGCTTCGCCAAAAGTTTCCTCCACTACGGATGGGAGCGCGACGTGGAAAAACTCTGCCAGAGCATCGACGAGGTGACCGCCCCGCAGGTGCAGGAGGTGGCCCGCGAGGTGTTCGACCCCGGGAAGTTCACCACCCTGGTGTTTGTGTAAGGGCTACTTTTTTTCTTGCTCAGAAGGGGAGGTGTGGCGGAATGCCTCCCCTCAACAATGAAAATAAAAAAGTGTTTTTATTTTGCATTGTCTTCGGCTTTCACTACCTTTGCAACCTAAAACGGAATCACATGCGCAA
>CADBBP010000220.1 GCA_902792855.1 uncultured Prevotellaceae bacterium | reverse complement strand
CAAAATGACAAGGAAGCCTTTCTACGCTCAACTCTTGATGAATTAAATGAGAAAACAGTTTACATTAAATGCAATCCACAATTTGAAGAAGATTATTACTTTATCAATATTTTTCCAGAAGCATACGCCAGCCTAATAGGATTAACTTCGAGAGGCAAACTTTCTTTTGGAATGTGTCTGGCAGTTGATGTGGGAGGTGGAACTACTGACATCTCATTCTTTACAATTCAAGGCAAACGGCCTGACCGTCCAGTTATCTATAAATATTGGTCGATACCACGTGGACTTAACTATATTGCAGAAAAATCTGGATTCGATTATGCAGAAGGACAATTTAGGCAGCAAGTCGATGAAGAGGTAATAGAAAGATACAATATGAAAAAGCAGGAAATAGTGGGTTTGCTTATCAACCAATTATTTAAAAAAAGGAATAATCAGGGTATTTTCAAATCGAGTCTGAATGCTGGTTTAAAAGATAGAATTATCGTATATTCTGGAGGTGGAAGCACGTATGAATTTTTGAATACAGCCATTTCTTCATTTACTGATATTACGGTTATTAATGCAAGTATTTGGAGAGAAGAGAACATAAAAGATAAAACAAATGTTTCCAATTTGAGTGGACTTTTGGCAACTGCATTTGGATTGTCTGTTTGTAAAGATTCAGAGAATGTTCAGTTGGAACCGCTCGATAATCTATTCTCCCATATTTCCAATTCTGCTTCTCGAGGTATCAACGAAATCGACAAAGACGTGTGCTGATATGAAACAAAAGTATATACTCGACTACATAAAAGAGTCTATAGGAGATGGGTATGCGATGGAGGTGCTATATTTTACCTTCAAAAATGCTGTCAAAGAAAATGACTATAGTTTAAAAGATGTGTCGTATGTGGATATTGATGGCAGATTTCATGGTGAGACAATCCGTGTAGGAACGAGAATGAGATACCGTTCGGCACTTCATGCCATTTCGTTACTGCTTTCAGTTCGTGCCCTAATGCTTAATGACAAATACTTATCATGCTGCGAAAATGACCATCTCATTTTTACATCAATTCCCAAGGAAAAGTTTCAATGGATAGAAAACACAACCATTATCTTTGAGTGTATGGAAGATGATGAGTTCGCCATGATATATGGAATTTTGGAGGACTTATATTTTGACGATGATTTGACAGATAAGGATAAGGAACTGTTTGAACATTCTATAAACAAACCCGATTTTAGGAATACCAACTTGTACTATCGGAACATTGCTTCCAACTGCCAAGGTGTTCAAAATGAGGTTATATGTGACAATGCTTTCGTCTGCGAATCTTTCACAACTTATGAGATTGGCGAAGAAATAAAACATATAGGTAATACGGCGTTTGCCTATTGTAACAATTTGGAAACTCTCGAATTCAAGGGACAAGTGACTTTCGGTAAATTCCCTATTATCGAATGTGAGAAACTAAGACGGATTATTGTTCCGTTTCAATTTATTGATTATTATAGACAAATGTTACCGTATTACAAGGGTATCATTTTTGCCAATAAAAACAGTGTTCATAATGACTTTTATGACAAGCCTTTTATAGAAAATGTTAAGATTGATAATTTAGATATTGAAATCGTCTATGTGGATATTCCTTCTGCTGACCCCTATACCGAAATAGAAATAGACAATGATGATCAGTTCGCTCAGAAACAAGATGTTATTATCGACACAAGTGACATCAAAAGGTTTGAGAAAGTCTTTGACAAGAAGGCTACATCTTACAAGTATTTTTGGTGGATTGCTATTATAACATTGGCTAAGGACAAAGGAACACTTGTCATCCCTTTTAAGAATATCATTTTCAGAATGGCCGCCTTGGCATGGCCAATTGTTTTCAATGATGAAATCAACTTGGGAGGCCTTGACCAGCTTTCCAGATATCTGAGAATAATTCAGAATAATTCAACACTGTTAAAATCAGCAAGTAGCAATAGGGTGGAAGACTATTTGAGAAAATATGATGATACTCGCAAATTTAGCAAGGTATTGTTCCCTTTGCTTAAAAATGTACCCTATCGTTTTTTGTCTCCTTGGATAGTTTTTACTGACAATGATGATGTGGCCAACAAGACAAGGGATAAAAGCTATACAGGTCCATACACTTTGTATGATGACCACCTTGAACTCAGCAAAAATTGGTGGGATTATATCCAATCTCATTTAAAAGATATACGTGATTTTACCTTACAGTCATTCATTACCTACGCAAAAAAATACAATAATGAAATAAAGTTGTCCAGATTAGAAAAGGAGGGTTGGGATTTCTAATTGAAATTACCTTGCTTTCATAGGATGATAGTTGGATGATGGGCAAGGGCGACACCTCTCCGACGGAAGAGGGAGGGATTAGAATGTTTTAATATTTTAAGGTACGGTTAAAAGAAAGGGCAAAAGAATGGTGTTTTGGTAAGGCTTTTGCCCTTTTAGGGCGACTGTCGCACATCACGGATTCCCAGGGCGTTGCCCTGGGCTGATTTCTCGTTGGCCTTACAGGCCGTCCTGCATAATTAATCCAACCGCACAGGTCGTATATTTTTGATTAATTCGTGGAAATTCGTGTTGAAATAATATTCGCAGAATAACCACACCACCTCCTTCAAATGAAAAAAAATGTTAATATCGTGGTCTTTCCAGCAAAGTAGTGTAACTTTGCCACCATCCTAAACGTCATTGATACAGAAAAGATGAAAAATGTCAGTTTCCGACACGACGTGTTGCCGCTCAAGGACATGCTCTACAGGCTTGCCCTTCGTATCACGCTAAAGCATGAAGAGGCGGAGGACATCGTCCAGGACACACTGATAAAAGTATGGAGCAAGCGCGACGACTGGGAGAACATCGCCTCAATCGAAGCATTCAGCCTCACCATCTGCCGCAACCTGGCGCTCGACCGCCTGCGGAAGCATGAGAACCAGCACGAGTCGCTTGAGAACAAACACCTTGACACCCCAGACCAAGGAGGAACACCCTACGAGCAGATGCTCCAGAAAGACCGCCTCCAACTGGTGAGACAAATGGTGGACAACCTACCGGAAAAGCAGCGCAGCTGCATACAACTGCGTGACTTCGAAGGCAAAACTTACAAGGAAATCGCACAGATACTATCCATCAGCGAGGACCAAGTGAAAGTGAACATCTTCAGGGCACGACAGGCCATCAAACAGAAATACCAACAAATCGAGGGATATGGACTATAAATACATCGAACAACTGCTGGATCGCTACTGGCTATGCGAGACCACACTGGAGGAGGAGCAAATCCTGCGCACCTTCTTCAGCCAGGAGAATGTGCCGGTGAAACTCCTTCCCTACAAGGACCTCTTCACCTACGAGCATGAAGATGTGCAGAACACCACCCTCGGCGAGGACTTCGACCGCAAGATCCTCGAAATGGTGGGTGAGGCCGCACCGGTGAAGGCCCGCAAAATCAGCATGACACAGCGTCTGCGCCCGCTCTTCAAGGCTGCTGCCATCGTGGCCATCATCCTCACACTGGGCAACGCCATGCAGGTGGCCATGAGGCCGGCAGAAACGCCGCAGGTGGCAGAGAGCGGATACACCACAGCCGACAAGGGGGTCTCCGTGGCCATCGCCGACACGCTCAGGAGCGACTCAATGAAAATCAGCGAGGCGCCCATCATCAAGTAGAATATTTCTATGCTTTCTCTATAACAAAAATGTTTAGTAAAACAAAAAAGAAACTGTGAAGTTTCAATTCTCTCAAATTTTTCATAACATACTAACGCAAAGGGGCTCTTGCTAATGGCAGGGGCCCCTCTTTTTTAAGCCTCACCCCCGACCCCTCTCCGACGGGAGAGGGGAGTGGTATGTTATCCAGCGATGGGGTGAGTGATGAAAAAATAAAATTAAAAAATCGCTTCGCTGGATAAAAAGAATAAAATGAATAAAAATTATTGTTACTGAATGACTTGTCTATTTGAAAACGCGATGCTTGATAAAATGCCAAGGCATGGAAAAAAAAGACATAAAAACAGGCAAAAACTGTATGTTCCATTGCAAGATTTGAAAGATTTGAATAGATTTGAAAGATTTCTCGCCGTAGGCGACTAAAAAAACCTTCGCCGAAAGGCGATTGAAAAAGGAGTGCAGACCATAAGGCCCAGGCACAACATTCGCCCTTACGGGCGAGCGGACGGATATAAAATCCGCCCCTACAGCAGCACCAGGCCTCGTGGCGTTAGGAATTACATGAAGTAATTCCCTACATTGGATGCCGGTTCTTGGCGGGGCCTCGTGGCGTTAGGAATTACATGAAGTAATTCCCTACATTGGATGCCGGTTCTTGGCGGGGCCTCGTGTTCCCTACGTTGGGTGCCGGTTCTTGGCGTCTTGACAAGAATGTTTTTATATTTTTTTGTTCTCGCCTTTAGGCGTTTTTATTGAAGCGGCAGCGTTTCAGATTATTAGTGTAAAATATTTTTTATTCCTTTTATATTTTTTTCTTAGCGTCCAGCGGTTTTTTTCTTCTTGTTGTAAAAAGCCATCTCCACCTTATGACCTCGCGAACATACCACTCCCCTCTCCGACGGGAGAGGGGCCGGGGGTGAGGCTTTTTAGCGTCCAGCGGTTTTTTTTCTTCTTGTTGTCAAGAGTGCTCACTGCCCATCATCATTTGGATTTTGTGTTTTGCGAAGGCGGAACCTTCGCGAACGGTGGCGGGGGAGCGAGGGGGGGGCTGCGAAGGGGGGGCTGCGAGGGTGATTAGCGGGGGCGGGGGCTTCGTCTGTGGCGAAAAAAATCGCAAAATTTGGGAATGTCGCGGAAACTAATTACCTTTGTACCTCAATACACATGCGAAATGGCCGCAAGACGGCTGACACACAACGATAGGCAATCACGGACAATGGAAGCACTGCTGCACTACTGCTGGAAGCACAAGCTGTTCCCCTTGGGAGACTTGGAGACCACCGACCACCGACGAGTGGAGGTGCTCGACCCCGGCCTGCACAACCGCCACGCCGGACCCGACTTCTTCAACGCGAAGGTGAAGGTGGACGGCACCTTGTGGGTGGGCAACGTGGAGATACACGACAAGGCGAGCGACTGGTACGCTCACGGCCACGACCACGACTCGGCATACGACAACGTGGTGCTCCACGTGTGCGGAGAGGCCGACGTGGACATCGTCACCCACAACGGGCTCAAACCGCCGCAGATGACCCTCCAGGTGCCCCCGGAGGTGGCCGCCCACTACGAGGAACTCGTCACCACCGACCACTACCCACCCTGCTACAAGGCCATCCCCACCCTCTCGCGCCTCAAGGTGCACAGTTGGATGAGCGCCCTGCAGACGGAGCGGCTGGAGCAGAAGACAGAGGCCATACGCCGGCGCGTGGAACTGTGCAACGGCTCTTGGGAGGACGGCTATTTCGCCACCCTGGCACGCAACTACGGCTTCGGCGTCAACGGCGACGCCTTCGAGGCGTGGGCCGCCAGCCTCCCCATGCACGCCGTGGACCACCACAGAGACAACATCTTCCAGGTGGAGGCCCTCTTCCTCGGACAAGCAGGACTGCTCGAGCCCGACGCCGTGCCGGCACGCTACCGCGAGGCCGCCATGACAGAGGGCTATTTCGCACGGCTGAGCAACGAATACCGCTTCCTGGCACACAAGTTCTCGCTCACACCCATCCACTACAAACGGTGGAAATTCCTCAAGATGAGGCCCCAGAACTTCCCACACATACGCATCGTGCAGCTCGCACACCTCTACCACGCACGCACCGCCGGACTGAGCCAAATCGTGGAATGCCCCACGGTGAAGGAACTGGCCAAGGCCCTGTCCACCGAGGTGACACCCTACTGGGAAACCCACTACCTCTTCGGCTGCGAGAGTCCCAAGAACAAAAAACGCATGTCGGCACAGTCCATCAACCTCCTCATGGTCAACACCGCCATCCCCATGCTCTTCGCATACGGCCGCTTCAAGGGCGACGAGCAACTCTGCGACCGCGCCTTCACCCTCCTCGAACAACTCAAGGCGGAGGACAACAACATCGTCAGGATGTGGAGGGAATGCGGCCTCGACGTGGGCAACGCCGGCGACAGCCAGGCCCTCATCCAACTCAAGAAGGAGTATTGCGACAAGAAAGACTGCCTCAGATGCCGCTTCGGATATGAATACCTCAAAAGGGCCGGCAACACATCATCAACACACAACGCATGAAATACATCTTTGAAACAACACTGGAAGTAAGAGACTACGAATGTGACATCGAAGGCATCGTGAACAATGCCAACTACCTGCATTACACCGAGCACACCCGGCACCTCTTCCTCAAGAGCCTCGGGGTGAGCTTCGCCGAGATGCACCGGCGAGGAGCCGACGCCGTGGTGGCACGCATGAGCCTGCAGTTCAAGGTGCCCCTGCGCTGCGACGACGTCATGCGCTCATGCCTCGCACTGCACAAGGAGGGCGTCAGATATGTCTTCCAGCAGGACATCTACCGACAGGCCGACAACATGCTCGCCTTCCGCGCAAAGGTGGAACTGGTGTGCCTCGTGGACGGAAAACTGGCCGTGGAAAGCCCCTACGACGAGGTGTTCAAGGACATCATCCAAGCGTGAAGACCATGGACTACAAAGAGACACTCAACGCGATGACACTCGCCAGACTGAGCTACTACAGTCAGGCAAGCATCCTGCTGCTTTACCGAAAGGCGGGCAGCGCCACCGCCGTCATCGACAACATCGACAACATACGCGACATCCTGCCCGACGCCTCGCAGCGGTTGGTGGAACTGCTGCGCGACTGCCGACGCCTGCGCTCCCGGGCGGAGGAGGAGCTCGACTACGACCTGTCGCACGGCATCAAGCCCTTGGACATGGCGAACCCCGAATACCCGCACCGCCTCCTGGAATGCGACGACGCGCCGCTGGTGCTGTTCTACAAGGGATGCGCCGAAGGGATGCGCCGACCTCAACGTCACTCGCGTAGTGAACATCGTGGGCACACGCCGATGCACTCCCTACGGACAGGACCTCATCAATGCCTTCGTGACCGACATGGCAACCCTGTGCCCGGGACTGCTCGTCGTCAGCGGACTGGCTTACGGCGTGGACGTCTGCGCTCACAGCAGGGCCATGGAATGCGGACTGAACACCGTCGGAGTCCTCGCACACGGCCTCGACGACCTCTACCCCACCCCGCACCGAGCCATCGCCTCCAGGATGGTGGAGCAAGGGGGGTTGCTCACGGAGTTCATGACACGCACCAACGCCGACAAAATCAATTTCGTCAGGCGCAACCGCATCGTCGCCGGCATGTCCGACGCTTGCATCCTCGTGGAGAGCGCCGCCCACGGTGGAGGCCTCATCACAGCCGACATAGCAAAGGGCTACAACCGCGACGTCTTCGCCTTCCCAGGGCGCGTGGGCGACACCTACTCGGAGGGTTGCAACAACCTCATCCGCGACAACGGCGCAGCACTGCTCACCAGCGCCGAACACTTCGTGAAGGCCATGGGATGGGAGGGCGACGCCTCACTGGCCAAGGCGCGAAGCGAGGGCATAGAGCGAACCATCTTCCCCAACCTCACACAGGAGGAGGCGAAGGTGGTGGAGACGCTCGGACAGAGGGGCGACATGCACCTCAACATGCTTGCCACACAGACCGGCATCGCCGTCAACAGACTCACCTCCGTGCTCTTCGAACTGGAGATGAAGGGTGTGTTGCGCACCATGGCCGGTGGAATGTATCACTTGATGCCACAATGATGAAAATAGGAAACATCACCTTCGGACCACAACCCGTCTTCCTCGCTCCCATGGAGGATGTCACCGACATCGGCTTCCGCCTCCTGTGCAAGCGCTTCGGAGCCTCCATGGTATATACCGAGTTTGTCAGCGCAGAGGCGCTGGTAAGGTCGGTGAGGTGCACGCTCAACAAACTCGTCATCAGCGACGAGGAGAGGCCGGTGGGCATACAACTCTACGGACGCGACGTGGAGGCCATGGTGGAGGCGGCGAAAATCGTGGAACAGGCAGAACCCGACCTCATCGACCTCAATTTCGGCTGCCCGGTGAAGAAGGTGGCCGGAAAGGGCGCCGGGGCCGGCATGCTGCGCAACATCCCCCTCATGCTCGACATCACACGCCAGGTGGTGAAGGCCGTCAGCCTGCCCGTGACGGTGAAGACGCGCTTGGGGTGGGACGCCAACAACATCATCATCGAAGACCTGGCCGAGCAGTTGCAGGACTGCGGCATCAGCGCCCTCACCATTCACGGGCGGACACGCTCGCAGATGTACACGGGGCAGGCAGACTGGGAACCCATCGGGGCGGTGAAGCGCAACCCGCGCATTCACATTCCCATCATCGGAAACGGGGACATCACCTCGCCGGAGGAGGCCAAGGCGGCGTTTGAACGCTTCGGCGTGGATGCCGTGATGGTGGGACGCGCCACCTTCGGACGGCCATGGATCTTCCGCGAGATACGCCGGCTGCTCGACGGAGAGCCTGCCGACCCGGACATGGACTTCGCATGGAAACTCGGCATCCTCGAGGAGCAGCTGCGCATCAACGTGGAGCGCATTGACGAATACCGGGGCATCCTCCACACCAGGAGACACCTGGCGGCAAGTCCCATCTTCAAGGGAATACCCAATTTCCGACCCACGCGCATCGCCATGCTCAGGGCGGAGCGATTGGACGAACTGAAAGCCATCCTCGACGAACTGCGACGCAACCCGCCTCAACCCATCACGACATGAGAATCATCCATAGCGACAACATACCCAACGCCTTGCCGGAAGCAGCCGCCACCGTGGGCTTCTTCGACGGCGTACACCGAGGGCACCAGCACCTCATCGGACAAGTGGCTTGCGAGGCGGAGAAGAGGGGGCTGCAGACGATGGTGGTCACCTTCGACCGCCACCCGCGACAGGTGCTGCAGTCGGACTTCCAGCCGCTGTTGCTCACTTCTTTCGAAGAGAAGATGGAAAGGTTGGAGAAGGCCGGCGTGGACTGCTGCACCGTGCTGCACTTCACAACGGAGATGGCTGCCATGACGGCCACCGACTTCATTGGCCTGCTGTATAGGGAACTGAGGGTGAGATGCCTCGTGGTGGGGTATGACAACCGCTTCGGGCACAACCGCGAGGAGGGCTTCGAGGACTATGTGCGGCATGGGGCGGAGCAGGGCGTGGAGGTGCTGCAAAGCACGCCGTTCTCCGTGGAGGGCATCAGGGTGAGCAGTTCGGCCATCCGAAAGATGCTCGCACGGGGCGACATGGAGTGTGCCAACATGTGCCTGGGACGGCCCTACACCCTCGACGGACGGGTGGTGGAGGGTTTCCAGCAGGGGCGGCGTCTGGGCTTCCCCACCGCCAACCTGCTCATGGAGGAAGCAAAGATGCTGCCAGCCTCCGGGGCTTACGTGGCCCGCGCCCATGTGGAGGGCGACAGGGTGGCGAGGCGCGCCGTGACCAACATCGGCACGCGGCCTACCTTCAACGGCAAGGCAATGGCCATCGAGACATACGTCATCGACTATGAGGGCGACCTCTACGGAAAGCACCTCATGGTGGAACTGACGCACCGACTGAGAGAGGAGCGGCGCTTCGAGAGCACGGTATTACTCGCGGAGCAGTTGCGTGAGGATGTGAGGCATGCCAACGCCATCTTCGACGAAGAGGGCGGCAGCAGTTGTGATGTCTTTCACATCTAATTGCCATGTAACCCACCCTCACAAATAACGTAAAAGTTTTATTTATCACGAATTAAAGTATTTGAGATTTCATATACAGATGAAGAGAATTTTGAAGAATTATCGTCGCAAGCGACGCGAACCTTACGCAATAGAGTGACGAAATGACTTGTCATTTCATCTCAAATTCCTATAAATTCCATCATAAAGGAAAATTGACTTCCACTTCGTACGTCGACCGTTGGTTCTTTAATTCTCAAATTCGTGATAAAAAAGTGGAAAAATTCAATCATATAATTTTGTAAGACAAGGAATTGAAATGAAAAAATATTTTGATGCCATCCTTTATGTGATAGCATTCCTGCTCATACAATTTGCCGCCACATACGCCGTGGTGGCNCTGTGGGCCGTGGTGGACAAAAAGCCGGTGGGTGAGGCCATAACTGCCTTGACAAACGAGGGGTCGCCCAACATACCGCAACTCATCGTCATACAGGTGGTGGCCGGCATCATCACACTGGTGCTGTTCCTCGTCGCACGATGGTGCCGCGTGTCGCGCTCCTACCTCCGCTCCAAACCCTACGGCGTGCTCTTCTGGGCGGCCATAGCCGTCATGGGCACCATCATCCCTTCGGAAATATTCATCGAACTCGTGCCGCTGCCCGACCTCTCCGGCAAGACGCTGGCGGGCATCATGGGAAGCAGGTGGGGCTATCTCACCGTGTGCATCTTCGCACCGGTGGTGGAGGAACTGGTGTTCAGGGGGGCCGTCCTGCGTGTGCTGCTCCAAGGCACGACGCGCCACTGGGGGGCCATCGCCCTGTCGGCAGCGCTCTTCGCCCTGGCGCACGGCAACCCGGCGCAGGCTCCCCACGCCTTCTGCTTAGGGCTGTTCTTGGGATGGATGTATTATCGCACGGGGAGCGTCATACCGGGCATCATGACGCACTGGGTGAACAACACGGTGGCTTACGTGGTTTACAACACCATGCCGCAATATGCCGACGCAAAACTCATCGACCTGCTCGGAGGAAACACCTTCAAGGTGGCCATGGCCGTCGTCTTCTCCCTCTGCATCTTCCTTCCGGCGGTGGCGCAGCTCCACCTACGAATGAAAAAAAGATAAGGCACTCTCCAGCCTCACCCCCGACCCCTCGACAGCCTCACCCCCAGCCCCTCTCCGAAGGGAGAGGGGAGTGGTATGTTCTCCAGCGTTG
>CADBBP010000219.1:4487-11672 GCA_902792855.1 uncultured Prevotellaceae bacterium | reverse complement strand
ACACCCTGCTTTCCAATTGTCTGGCTCCCCGTCGTGTCATCAATGCCGTCCGTCTCCACCATCCCCGGCACCTGTACGTCTCTCTCGACGGTGGCCGCGAGACTTACCAGCGGATGCGAGGCCGCGACGGTCACGACAGGGTGATTCAGGTGGTGGAGGCATTGAAGGACGAGTTGCCCCTGTCGCTGATGTTCTGCCTCTCACCATGGAACACATTCGAAGACATGGCGTATGTCATTGATGTGGCCAAGCATTACGGCATAGATATTCGCATTGGCATCTACGGAACAATGGCCTTCTTCGACACGACAAGCGAACTGCTGACAGCATCAGATTTCATGAAACAGATTCCCCAAAGTATTCACGACACGCAAGAGAATTTCGACTTCGTGGCTCTTTATGACGAATGGCGCAACGGACGGTTGAGACTTCGGTGTCAGAGTATCATGAGCAGCCTTGTCATCCACAGCAACGGTGACGTGCCGCTTTGCCAGAACCTCGATGTCAAATTGGGCAACATCCACCGACAGTCACTCGATGAGATTTTCAACGGCAAGGCAACGTGTCAGACGCAGTGTCACTATTCCAGGAACTGCAACGACTGCTGGATCAACTTCCACCGCAAGTATGACATCATCCTCCTCCGCAATTTGGAGCGTTTGCTGCCCAAACGACTTGTCGAGCATTTCTACGGCCCATACCAATGGACGGATAATCCGCGTACCACTTATCGCCAATACTTCAAGAAACTATGATTCGCCAATTCATCAACCGCTACAAACGGCTGCGCACGGAGCACTTTCTTGCTCAGACGTACCAGTATTCTTATGCCTTCGTGGGCATGGGCCAGCACTCGCTGACCAACCTTTATCCTGTCCTCCACTACCTCGGAGTACCGCTGAAATACATTTGCGTCACCTCGGAAAGGAAGGTTCGGCAGATAGAGCAAAAATACAGGGTGAAGGCGACCACCTCACTCGACATCCTATTGAATGATGATGAAGTGAAAGGCATGTTTGTTTCAGCCTCGCCTTCTGCACATTTCTCCATTGCCTCGCAAATTCTGAAAAGCGGGAAGTCATTGTTCATTGAGAAACCTCCCTGCCAGTCGCTCGCAGAACTCGATGCTCTCATTGCCCTTCAACGACTTCATGCCTCGCCAACGGCAATGGTGGGGTTGCAGCAGCGTCATGCCCCAGCCGTCCAACTTCTACGGGAACGGCTGAACAAGGAGCACCTTGTCAGTTATGACCTTCAATACCTCACGGGAGCCTACCCCGAGGGTGACGCCCTCCTTGATTTGCATATCCATCCCCTCGACCTCGTTGTCCATCTGTTCGGCAGACCCGAAATCCTCGCCTGTCATCGGGTCGCCCCCTCATCTTACCTCCTCATGCTTCGTCATCCCAAAATCGCCGGCACTCTCGAACTCTCCACAGCTTATTCCTGGACTGCTGCCGAGGAAACGTTGAAAGTCTGCACCAGTTCTGGCGTTTACCTCCTCTCGAAAATGGAAGAACTAAGTTACGAACCCATTCCCTCCACCGTCTTCGGCCTCCCTTCAGAAAAGATTCACCCATGGAAAAGGAGCATTGAATGCCTTTACACGCGCAACAATTTCACGCCCATCCTCCCCAACAACCAAATCCATTCGCAGGGATATTTCAACGAGATACAAGCGTTTGTCGATGCAGTGGAGGGGCACAGGAACAACGTTGTTTCGTCTATTGAAACGATACGAGACACGTATATGTTGATAGAAACGATAAAGCCTCACCCCCAGCCCCTCTCCGACAAGCCTCACCCCCAGCCCCTCTCCGAGGGGAGAGGGGAGTAGTATGTTCGTGAGGCTATAAGGCAAAGATATACTTTCAAGCAAGTCTCTTCCAAAAGATGTGGTCAGGGGAGTAGTATGTTCGCGAGGTTTAGGAATTACATGAAGTAATTCCCTACGTGCACACTCACCTCTTGGCGATTGCCTTTTGGCGACGAGGTGGTTACGGATAGATGCGGATAATCATTTAAGGCAAAGATATACTTTCAAGCAAGTCTCTTCCAAAAGATGTGGTCAGGGGAGTAGTATGTTCGCGAGGCTATAAGGCAAAGAGGGAGCCGATTATGTGGTGGTGCTATCGCACTTGGGCGAAGAAAACAGTATGACAGGTATTGACTCACATGCATTAGTGGAAGCCACGAATGGCATCGATGCGGTGCTCGACGGCCATACGCACGCTGTGATTCCCTGTGAGTGGGTTGCCAATAAAGACGGCAAGAAAATTCCTATTGGCAGAGTATCTGGAACAGACACTCAATGGTGTTATCCCAGAGTCATATCGCACCACTCAAGGTCGAATAACCATCGTTGCCGACTAATTCGTAAATATCTAAATTTCCACCCACACAAATTCGTGAGGGTGGGAAAGTTCTGTTAATTTTGCCCTCGGCAACCTTTTCTTGGGTTTTGCCGAGGGCTTTATAAAATGTAATTTGTAATTTTGCTCCATCATTGCTTTTAAGAACCAATCAAAAAAAGATAATTGGTTGAAAAACGAAATACGAAACAAAAAAATGGTTTCTCGATTATATATTTTCACGAAGAGTGGTAATATATAAGTAGAAGACATCAAGCGAATGGAAACAAGAACAGGCAATACATCCCAATCCATGCAGGATGAGACACTGCTCATACGCAGCATCCTTGACGGACAGACAGAACTGTTCCGTCTGCTTGCCGGGCGATACGCCAATGAGGTGTTGCGGATGGTGGCACGCCTTGTTCCTTCGCAAGAAGAGGCGGAAGAGGCTGCTCAGGACACGCTGCTGGAAGCTTTCCGGAGCCTTGCCCGCTACGATGCGCGACAGGCTGGTTTCAGGACATGGCTCATGCGAATAGCCTACCACACGGCACTGAAGCATTACCGCAAACATCACAAGTCTGTCACCATCGTCGAAGTGAAACAAGAATGGCTTTCCAACATCCCGGATGACGAAGCCGACGCCCTATTGGACGACACCACCGCCGACCGCGTGGAACTCATGGAAAGAGCCATCGACACGCTGAAGCCCGACGACCAGATGCTGCTCAGCCTCTATTACTTTGACGACCGCCCGATTCGGGAAATCGCATGCATCACGGAGCATGAGGAAAGCTATCTCCGCTCGCGGTTGCAATGGATACGGAAAAGACTGGCAATCACCATCAAAACCCTTGAGAACAATGAAGAAAAATGAGCCCAACAAAGACCGAGGTCTTCGTCTCGCCATCCAACATAAGAACGAGACTCCCGAAAAGATGACGCTGCCGGAGGACTTCACCGACCGCCTGATGCAACGCATCGGCCAGCAGGAGCCAGAGCCGAAGCCAGAGCCGACGTCCAAGAGGCGCCACGCATGGCTCTACACCCTCTTTGGCGCCGTTGCCGCCGGCATCCTGCTATTGTTGGCATTCCACTACACACATGGCAATGTGGATGCAGGGAAAGGGAATGTGATGGCTCTGCAGACGGAAAAACAAGAACAGCCAAGCAAGCCGGAATCACAAAGAGGTGACGAACCAAGTCAAAGCCCGCAGACGGAACAGCAGGGCAGCCCTGTGACAATCCATAAGGGAGAACAAGCACCAATGATTGCAAAGGAGATGCATAGTGAGGAGAAAGCCCCTGTAGTCAACCCGCGCCCCCTAGCACCATCGGCAATATCCAAGTCGCCAACCAACATCTCAACAACAGACAGTCTGGATTACTATATTGACAAGATAGAACGCGAACTGGCCCAAGTGGACGAGAGCCTCTATATTGAGCGGATAAACAAGGTGATAAGTGCCGACGAGCGGCTGCAGCGCATCGTCAGCAGTTACATCCTGCACACCCTTGACGAAGAAGGGCGTCCGCAAACGGCAGACAACATGTATAACGTAAAAACAGAGCAAGATGAAGAATAGTTTTATTTTAACCATAGCGGCGGTGCTGACAGCCATTATTTGCAGCGCTCAGCCTTCCCACCCCAACAACATACGGGAAAAGTTGAATGCATTCGTTGAATCGAAGGAGTACGGTGTGCAAAAATTTTTCTCCAAAGACGGGTTCAACATCTATCAGTTTGCCCAGCAATTTGCCATGGACGGAGAGTCAGGAGAACATTATTACGGACCGCTGTTCACACCCAAGATGCTGGAACTGGAGACTGCTTACAGGACAGAAGCCGTGAATGCCAAGAGCATCTATATCCATGATGCCAGCGACGGCGACTCGCCCCTTCCAGGCATCAAGTTCCAATTCAAGACTGACGCCCTCCAGCCGATGACTCACTCCGTGGCATTCGACCTCAACAAGAACATCCGCCTGATTTCCTATGAAGAGCCAAATGGGAAAATCTATGCCCTGCTGCTGATGTGGGACCAGACCATCGACCCGGACAAGAAAATCGGTGATATATTCCTGATGGATGGCAGGATTTATGAGGTTAGCGGATGGAAGTTGGACGACAGGCCTTTCATCGCCCACTACAAGCCCAAGGCGGTGGAATCGGAAAGGATGGCTTTAGACGCTCAAGTCAATCATGACACCACACCCGATGCGATGACCGTCGAAGTGTTCATGGCCAAGGTGAAACGCACGTGTGAGATATTCCAACGCGAGACTCCGCAGGGACGGATGGCTGCAGGTGTGGTGCTCAACAAGACCTGCAATGCTTTCACTGGTCAACTGACCCAGCAGCAATACTACGACCTGCTGAGCTGCATCCAGCCGTTGGTGGATAACGAAAAGAACGAAAACTTGAAGAGCATCCTGGCTTATTCTTGCTATTTGATTTACAAGAAGAGCGAGATTTATGAGGGGGACAGGGATATAGATGTCAAGCATGCGCCGTTAACAGCTTCAGAAACCACCACCTCCCAAGTGTCGAAGACAATCGTTTACAACAGTATGTTGATGAACGAGTTAATGGAGAAAGACATGGTGGAATGCCAAATATCCGGCATAGCACCTTCGGGCGGGAAGGAGGTTGCAATAAGACGCAACGTGACTGGGGAGCTTATGGGGAAGTGCCCGGTAGTCGATGGCAAATTCTCCTTTACCTGCAGATTGCCCAAAAATGAGATTTGCCAGATGTATCTTGACAACGGGGAAGCCGTCTTCTTCTATACCGACGGCAAGCCCATCCATGCTGACATGGAGAAGCAGACGGTCAGAAGTGACAAAGCCAGTCAGAAAATCAATGATTTCCTACAGTTGACAGAGCGCGAACGACTGGATGAACTCCACGAGGGCGACAGTATGAAAAAGGCAAAAATCAACCGTCAGCGTGGTGAGCGTCTTCTCAAGGCAATCCGTGAGAATCGTGACAACATCCTCTCCGCGTTCGCACTCAGTCAGGTTTATACGGAAATGAGTTACGAGGAACTGAAGCCTTACCTAAACGATGACTATGCCTTCTCGCACCACATCCTCCTGGCACCGATGCGCGAATACGTGGAAGGACTGGAGAAGCGCCTTCCCGGCACTCCCTACACCAACCTGGCACCCCCATCAGCTAAGCGAATATATCGGCAAGGGATATGTCGTGCTGCATTTCTGGCATGGTTTAGGCGGTTATGGATATCAAATCCCTCCGTCCATGAAGACGCTCTACGACACATGGCATTCCCACGGTGTGGAGTTCGTCACCTTGGCTTTCGGTTTTGGCGTGCAAGGATGGCGGGAGGAAGTAGAGCAGCGCCATCTGCCGTGGCCGCAGTTGATGCCGGACCCGGACACCAGCCAGCGAAAAGCTTCCGCCGCCTATGGCATCCGTTCTTATCCCGAGTTGATTGTCATAGATTCCAATGGAACGATAGTAGCATGCCCCCGGAACGTGGAAGAACTGGGTTCTGTTCTTGACGAGCTGAAATGACTCATTGAAGTTTTCCTCCCTCACGAATTTGAGATTTGAGGTTCGTCACCTTGGCATTTAGTTTCGGGGTGCAAGGATGGCGGAAGGAGATTCTACAGAGAGGGAGATGGAGGATGTGCGAGCGGAGAAGGCTGGTGCATAAACACACTGGACGGTACAACTGCCTGTTTCGTATTTTCCCGGACGGTCCACATAATACTCCGTTTCGAGCACTGTGGTGCCCTTTCTCAACCTGTCGGCGTAGAAATATGTGGCATTGTCCTTCACGATACGATAGCAGCCATTTCGGTAGCCACTGACCACATCCACCGGTTCGAGACAAGCAGCCCGTTTGTCGGTGATTTGCACAAAATCATAATCCTGGTCAGCCTTGATGGTGATGCGCACACACACCTTGTCGCCCACCTGAAGATGGCTGGCACCGCCGATGATTTCACGCGTCACCGACATTCCCATGGAAGCGTCACCCACATCCCGTGTCTTGCGCATGGACTGAGTGACCACCGTACCCCAAGAAGTGTGCGACGTTGTCTTGACGATGTCCAGTTTCCCTTTCACCTCATCAGCCACCACCATTTTGACATACCCCATTCCCGCTGTCGGAGCCTCATGCTGTAGTGGCTTTCCATCGAGCGTGAAGGCTGTCTCCTGACCGCCAACAGCCAGTTTTGCAGACATCTCTTCACCACTGTCTCCGAGGAAGGCATGGATGGCGTTGACGCTGTTGATGGCACTGCCCCACCCTTTTGTGCGTCGCTGCGAGAGCAGCCACCTCCGCATCAGTTCCACCGACACGGTATCCTCTGGTTCCACAAGTCTCAGCGCCTCGATGGCCATGGTCACCGTGGGTATGGTCGCATCACACCAGGTGTACTGTGCCCTCGGCGTGTCGAAATACATGCCCTTCTCGGGAGAGGTCACGGCATATTCCCTGAGGCTTTGCAGATAGTCGTGCGCCTTGCTTTTCTGTCCATCAAGCGCCAAAATCACCGCACATGCCGCCTTGCCATAGATGGTGAGGTCCAGTTTGCTTCCCCGCACAAATTCCATCAACTTTCTTCTCACTTTCTGTGTCTCCACATCAGGCTTGTCACCCACCAGGGCACAGACATACAGATAATGCAGCATGTCCTCCGTGGGAGTCTCCATCTTTTCCTCACGCTCCACATCCTCCTTCATCTGCTTGTCGAGATAGCGCAGTCCCTGTGTGAGCATTCTATCCACATCGTACATCCTATTCTGACTGTTCGACGCCCCCATCGTCCTGTTGAGTCGGGCAAGGATTTCCATGAC
>CADBBP010000219.1:0-4418 GCA_902792855.1 uncultured Prevotellaceae bacterium | reverse complement strand
CCATCCGGACATTGCAAGAGTTTCAGTCTTGAAACCGCCTGCTCCATCCGCATTCTCATCGTAGGCTTGTCGAAGAACTTCATGAGGTTTCTCCTGTCCGATGTTTCCCATTTGGCATCCATCACCCATGGCGTCTCCGCCAATACAATCCCATACATGCCATCGTTCCGCTGCAATTCACCTATCAGCGGACTGTCATCTTCGGGAGCTTCCCTCCATTGGCTGACGACTCTGCCGAACAACGGCGAAGTATTGAGGATTTTCTCACCCAACCTGTTGACATAGAGTGCAATGGCCTGGGAAATGGCATTTTCTTCTGGACGGGCGGTGAAAGTGGGCATGGCCGTCACCATCATCCAAGCCGGATTGTCGGTGTATTCAATGGTCATGCTGCGATGTTGGTCGCTGCCCTGCAACATGCTGTCCACATCCACGGTCAGCGTTGTCGGCTGATGCATGGTGAAAGCATAGGAGTCGGTAGTCATCTCACGGTCGGGCAACACTGGCAGGAATCCCTGCTCGCCGTCGGCAAAATCGGTTCCACTCACACTGACACGGCACACGAGGAGGTTGGCAGTGCCATCGGGGACAAAGGAAAACCTCACGGGTGTGGTGGCATTCTTTTCAACAGAGAAATCACATTTGTCAACGAAAACCACCTTCTCTGTCACCGCATCCACCAACTGTATGGACGCCACACCCGACTGAGACTTGTCACCTATGTTGGACACCCTTGCCGAAATGGTGGTCTGGTCGCCCACTCTCAAGAAACGTGGCATATTGGGCTGCACCATCACCTCTTTTTGCGCGACAGCCGTGCAGTCCATTGTTCCCATGTTCATGTCAAGGTCGTGGGCCATACCCAAAAATCGCCATGTGGTGACGCTCTCGGGCAGTTTGAACTTGATGGCCAATGAACCGTCATCTTCTGTCAAGAGGTTGGGATAGAAAAAGGCTATCTCCTCCATGTTCTCACGAATGGGTACCTGAGCGACCGATTCCATCTCAGAGTTTTGCATTTCCACCTCATCTTTCTTAGGATTAGGGGACCTATAGCCATAGACGCGGGAGGAACTTCCTCTTACCCTTATGCCAGCGATGCTTCCCGTCAGGCTCGATTTCTTTTGTGTTCCATATCCCACCACCACGACTTCCTCCAAGCGGTTTTCATCTTCTGTTAGTTGCAAGACGGCATATTTCCCCTTGTGAAGGGTCTCTTTCAGCGATTGATAACCAACGTAAGCGACGATGACCTCCATGTCTTTGTCGGTTTTGATTTCAAACTCTCCGTCGATATTCGTCACTGTTCCCTTATGGGTACCACTTTGTATCACCGAGGCACCGATGATGGGGTCTCCCTCCTCGTCAACAACAATGCCCGACACATAGCCCCGTTTGCCGTGTTTCCTTATCCCTTTATCCATCGTCTTTGACACACTGGCAAAATGCGCCAAAGAAATATCGGTTGCCCTCATCGACAGCAAGTCTTTGTCGAAATGGCTCAAGGACAAAGGATTGGTGGGTAATTGCGACCAAACTGTGGCATTTCCGATTTTCCTCAGTTGGGAGATGTTCGGTTTCTTCCAGTTGGTGGAAGCCGTATAGAACCCCAGCATCTGGCTTCTTTTCCACCACTGTGGCTTCACAATTTGGTCGAGCGAGGCATCATAAAGGACAGCCAACAACTGTGCCTTGGCAGGTGTGCCGTTGGCCTGTCGGATTTTCATCGTCCATTCCTCCTGCTGTCCTGGACTGAGCCGGTCGCGGAACGTCTCCCATTTCATATCGAGTTGATGCTCCCTCATGGGTGCTTCGATGACGGCTTTCTCCCGATAGACCACCCCGTCTCTGACAAAGGCGAAAGTCATGCAAACGCCCGCCCCGTATTCCGACCTGTAGGTGAACGAGCGGTTGTACATCTCGTCGTTGAGATAGAAAGAGCCTCCTTCGAGTCTTCTGTTGTCCGCAAACAAGTCATAGACTACAAAAACGTCTTTGAGAGAGGTGCCGAACTGCACGTCCACCTTGCCTCCGTCGTCAGGGAAGCGTGTGTCGCTCTGAGCGAAGCACTCCCGTGTGAACGTTCCTGGCCGCTGCGCCTGATAATCCACAATGAAGAAAGTGGATTTCACCGTGTCGTTGTCATACACTGCATACAACGTATGTTCCCCAGGAAGCACCAACTTGTCACCATCCGGCAATGTGGTATGTGTGTTGGCCTTGACCGTGAAAGGTTTTTCCGGCCTGTCGATGTAGCATGTCACCGCCGTGTCAATGGGTTCTCCCCATTTGTCGGAGAGCAAAACATTCACTGTTTTCTGCGAAGCGATGTCCATCTTTTGCTTGGGCCAGTCCACTGTCAAGTCATGGTTCTTGCTGGCCATGGTAAGCGTTTTGTCCACCTCATGCGTCTCCCCTCCAAGGTCAGTGACAATGGCTTTCACTTGAAACGTCCACTTCGGATTTTCCTCGTCCACATCCGGCACCTCCGTAGGTATTTTCACAACGAACGAACCCTCCTGGTCTGCATGCACCGTATTTTCATGGATGGTGGTCAAGGAAGACCTGTCCAACCCTCTCTTCACGGTGTAATGCACCTGTGCTCCCGCCATCGGTGCCATGGAGAAAGCCGTGGCACAACCTTTGAGCGACAGGGAGTCCTCGTCCTCCACAGACCCTCCATTGGCCAGTGGCTGTAGAGGCAAGAACTCCACCTTGAACGTCGGTCGTTTGTAGTCCTCCACTCTGAACATCAGCATGTCAGAACATTTTTTCCCAGACGAAGCCTCGATGAGGAAAGCCCCGTTTCGCCTGCCCTCAGGTATCTTGAAGGTAAAGAAGGCCGTGCCATAGTCATCTGCCAATAAAGTGGAATCCTTCACCGCAGTGTGGTTGGCGTCATAAACCGTCACATGGAGTTGCCTCCCTGCCAGAGGTTTGATGTGTGTATTCTTGCTGTTTTGGAAGGCCAGCATAGCCACATTCACTTCTTGCCCGGGTCTGTAAATCGCCCGGTCGGTGTAGATGTGAATCATCTTCTGTGTACCCATTTCACCCTTACTATAATGGCCGAAGCTTATCGTCTCCATGGGTGGTGAGGCATGGTCGTCATCAGTGGAGGCAAACACCCACACGCCGAAACCACGCTTATTTTCCGAGAGGATAACCTCTCCGTTGGAGTCAGCCTGAAAAACTTTCACATCATTGGGTTTGTACTGATTGTATAGAGATATCTTGGCTCCGGCAATGGGATGTCCCGTTGTTCCCCTGACCACCACCAGTCTGGTGCGGGATTTTGGCAGAGATTTCGGCAGAGGTTCCGCCAACAGATAGACATCGCTGACCGCGAAGCGAAACCTCATGGTGTCGATGGCACAATCGTCAGCTGTGAGTTCGGCAATATAATTTCCGGGTGGAAGACCCTCCATCCTGAGCGTATCGGAAAACTGTTGCCAGTCGTTGGGCATACGGAGTTGTTTCCGATATTCGGTCACGCTGGAATAGTCCACATACTCGCGCAACTGTTTATAATAATATGGGGTGAGGTAGCCGTCATGCACCTTGGTCATTTGTGCCTGGCTGACACGGAGAGGCATGATACGCAAATTGACCGATTTCACATTTCGGACATCGTATAATCTGACCACTTTGGAGGAATCGGGCAGCAGCCTGCTCTCTCCCATGTCCACTTTGAACATCGGGCGCGTGAGGTCTTTTCTGAAATTTCTCAGCGTGTTGGTGTTTTTCCATTCGGGCCATTTGTTGATTGCCTCATCGAGATACGCCAATTTCTCCTCCACAGAAAAACGTTTTCCCACGTTCATCAGTTTGTATCTTGCGATGGCCACTTCGCAACATTCAGGCATGTCCCCATAGAGAGCGACGAGCGAATCAAGTTGCGCTATCAGTGCCTTTCTGTTTTCAGGCCTCACTTCGCCCTTTTGGTCGCTATTGTCATGCACCGCCAAGGAGAATGCGGCATACATTTCCGCCCGTCGATTTCCAACACTGGCATAATAATCGCGCAAGACCTGATAATTCTCCGTCTGCATACCGATGACCGAGAGCAGGTCGTTGCCGAAGATGTCGCTGTCCATGCCAGTGGTGACAAACGGTTGAAGGGTCTCCGCTTTGTTGGCCGCCAACAGTTTCACATTTTCCACAGCTTTCTTACGGTATTTCTCCGCCCCCTCGATGTCGTAATCGCCAATTCTCATCACATTGGCCAGCACCGTCTGATAAACAGCCGCCAAAGTAGGGTTTCTGGTGTAGGCCGACCGTTCCTCTTCGACAAAGTTGTTGATGGCCACCGGTATGGAATCGGGTGAGACTTCACCTACCAATGAAGCCTTCATCATCTCAGCGGCAAGCAGTTGCCCGTAATTGGATTCATGCCTGGCTTTCGCCATGATCTGGTC
>CADBBP010000218.1 GCA_902792855.1 uncultured Prevotellaceae bacterium | reverse complement strand
CGTTGTGCGTTGAAGGTGCAGGTCTCTATCAGGTCGGCACCGGCTTCAAGGTATTTGCGGTGGATGCCTTCGATGATGTCGGGGCGGGTGAGGCAGAGCAGGTCGTTGCAACCTTTCAACTCGCCTGCGACGTGTGCGAAGATGTCGCCCCTGAAATCCTCCTCTTCCAAGTGGTGCCTTTGTATCATGGTGCCCATGGCTCCGTCGAGGATGAGGATGCGGTTGTGTGGCAAAGAACTCCTTTGCGGTGTGGCGATGACTTTCGGTGTGGCCGCCTTGGCCCGCTCCACCATTTCCAAGGCTTGCTCCACCTCTTCCTCGTTGTGGAAGTCCATCTCCAAGTGTACGCCCTCCGTTCCGATATTGTCGAGCAGCGAGGGCAGTTCGTCGAGTGTCACCCAACTGCACATCACGCTCTTCCCTCCGTCGAGGATGCGTCGGTATAGGTCATACCATTTCTTGTTGCCGCCCTGCGGCTCACCCACGCCGGGGGTCCATTGTATGGCGTCGAGTTCGTCGATTTCAAGCAGGGCTGGCAGGTGTCTGATGGCTCCCACGCCGTCGAGGTGGTAGAGTGTATAGTCGATGCGTTGGCATTG
The DNA here is from genome assembly GCA_902792855.1 of uncultured Prevotellaceae bacterium. Lineage (GTDB taxonomy): Bacteria > Bacteroidota > Bacteroidia > Bacteroidales > Bacteroidaceae > Prevotella. Next base: position 3,925 of record CADBBP010000218.1, on the reverse strand, counting down.
CTCTCTGATAAAGGGCTGCACGAAGCGGCGGTAGTCGTCTTCGCTCAGCATGGTGGAGATGTCGCTCTGCAGTTTCGTCATCCTCCCCGGAGCCCATGCCGAGAAATAGCAGAACGCCATTTCATCGCCCTCGCGGATGATGTCGTATAGTTCGTCGAACACCTGGAAATAGATGTCGTTGATGCGCTGCATCTGCCGTTCCACCACCTCCGGCTGCATCACCGTGTCCATCAGTGCCTGGTCGGTGCCCTTGAGGGCAGCGAGTATGTCGAGGCCCTCCATCAGGTCGGGCATGCCCACGTAATAATGGCCCTGCGCACGCTCCTTGCAGGCTTTCAATAGCTGCTTGTGCAGGAGGTAGTTGGGGTGCATGGGGTCGAAGGGGATGGACTCGTCGAAAGTCGGTGCCGGGTGAATCCAGATGGTGTCTTCGCCACATTCGAACACGCCGCCGAGGATGGCAGCCAACGAGCCGGGACCTAATTGGGTGTTGGCCACGGGCAGCATGTCGGCTTTCAGCGAACTATGTGCCACATACCAGTGGAGTTGTCGAGAGCGCCAGTCGGGGTCCAACCAGCGTTGCTCCATGTCTCGGGGCGGCTCCGGTGGCTCCACGTTGGCATGGGGCGCCACTCCTTGTTGGAAATGCTCCCACATGTTGACGATGACTCCCTTGCGGCTCCACCAGTCCACGTAGCGCCGCTTGGTTTCCTCCATATTGCTCTTCCAGGTGTCCATGGCTTATGCTTGATATAACTTGATGGTTAAATATAACTTGATGGTTAATTGAAAAAGATGTAAAGCCCTATCATCACCACGGCCAAGGCAATCCAGAGACAGACCACCAGCGTGGAGACTTTAGAGTCCTTAAACCCCTTAAACTCCTTAAACCCTTTAAACTTCTTGCTCGTGACCGAGACGAGCACCATCATGGTGGCAAGTGCCACGAAAAGGAGGAACGATAGCATCATGAAGTGGGGCCACAGGTCGCTTTTGGGTCCCCAGAGGTATAGCACGCCTATGATGAGGCAGAAGGCGGTGCCGGCGGTGAGGGTGAGGTTGGCGGCCTTGGTGGTGGCGCGAGGCCAGAACACCCCGAAAAGGAAGACGGCGGTCATGGGCGGTGCGATGAAGCCCAGCACCGACTGGAAGACATTGAAGAGGTTGAGGCCCTTGATGCTGTCGATGGCCACGGTGAGGACGATGGCGATGGCCGCCCCGACCACTGTCACCACGCGCCCCACGTGGTTGATGCGCTGCTGGGAGGCCTCCGGCTCGAATTTCTTCACATAGATGTCCATGGTGAAGACGGTGCTCAGGGCGTTGAGGGCGGAACCGATGGTTGATACCAGGCATGCTGTCAGCACGGCGAACACCAGTCCCACCATCCCCACGGGGAAGAGGTTCTCCACCATTGTCAGGTAGGCCTCGTCGGGATTGTCGAGGGTGGGGTAGAGGGCGAAGCAGATGACGCCGGGAAGGATGTATAGCGGCACGTCGAGGATTTTCAGCCAACCAGTGAAGTTGGTGCCTAATTGCCCCTCGCGCAGGTCGCGTGCCGCCAGTACGGGCTGCACCATCGACTGGTCGGTACACCAGAACCATACACCCATGATGGGGTAGCCCAAAATGATGGGGAGCCATGGGAAGGCTTCGTCGCTGTTGGGCTTGAAAAGCACCCAGTAGTCGGCCGGCACCTTGGAGACGAGGGCCGACACGCCGCCAACGTGGGAGAGACCCACGATGGTGAGCGCCGCCGACACCACGATGAGCAGCGACATCTGATAGACGTTGGTGTAGGCCACTGCCTTCAGTCCGCCGAGCATGGTGAAGAAGGCGGAGATGAGCAGGAGGATGAGCGCCGAAAGCCACATGGGGATGGCAAATACCTGGCGGATGAGGATGCCTCCTGCAAAGAGGGTGAGGGCAAGCCATGAGATGACGATGGTGACGATGGTGTACCAGGCGAGGATGTTGCGCGTGGACTGCCCGTAGCGTCTGCCCATGAATTCTGGCAGCGTGCTCACCTTGGCTCCCAAGTAGCGGGGGGCGAAGACGAAGGCGAGCAGGGCGATGAAGACGAAGGCGTACCAGGCGTAGTTGCCCGACACGATGCCGGTGGTGAAACCGGCGCTCGCACTGGCGATGAGCATCGACGGACCCACGTTGGTGCCCCACATGGAGAAGCCGATGTGGTGCCACCGCAGCGACCGCTCGGCCAGGAAGAGGCTCCCTTCTTTGTTGCGTTTCATACTCGCCCATATACCGATGATGAGCAGGATGGCGAAATAGGCCGCCAGAATGAGCCAGTCGAGGCCCTGCATGTAGTGTGTGTTCATAGTGTGTAGCCTTTATAGTCCTTGCCGATGGCCCACGTGGTGGCGCTTGAGAGGTCCATCTCGTCGGTGCTGTCCACGTCGGTGGGGTAGAGGGGTATCTGTGCGCCGGGGCGCACATAGACGGGCATGTGCTCCAATGGGCATTCCACGTCGTAGTGCCAACGACCGCCGTCGAGGCGCTCGCCGGTGAAGAAGTCCACCCACATCCCTTCGGGGAGGTAGATGTCGCGCCGCCCTTCGCCGTTCATCACGGGGCAGACGAGGAATTCCTTGCCGAAATAGTACTCGTCGTCGATGTGCCAGCATTGGCGGTCGTGGGGGTGTCGCATGAGAAGGGCCTGCACCATGGGCCAGCCTCCTTCGCATGCCTTGCGGCTCTGCTCCACGATGTAGGGGATGAGGCGGTAGCGCAACTTCCACCACCGCTTCACGATGGGGGCGATGGCGGGGTAGTGCCATGGCTCTCGCTTGCAGGTGCCATGGTATCGGAAATGCGAGGTGAAGGTGCCGAATTGCGTCCAACGAACATATACTTGCTCGTCGAGGGGGGAGTTCATGAAGTCGGGCACGGAGTGGAACCCCGGCACGTCGTGGCTCCAGAAGGCGAAGCCGCTGAGACCCAGGTGGAGGCCGCCGCGAAGCGAACCGGCCATGCCGTCCCATGTGCTGGCGCTGTCGCCGCCCCAGTGCAGGGGGTATCGCTGGCATCCCGACCATGCGGCGCGTGCCCAGACAATGCCTTCGCCCGTCGCCTCCCGCGTCACCTCGTAGGCGGCTCGCTGGTAGAGGAGTGCGTAGAGGTTGTTGAGACGCTCGGGTGCCATGGCGTGATATGTGGCGTCGAGGTGGATGTTCTCGCCAAAGTCGGTCTTGATGCATTTCACGCCCATGTCGAGCAGTCGGCGCAACAACCCTTGGTACCATTTTGTGGCCTCAGGATAGGTGAAGTCGATGGTGCCGGCGTAGTCGAGGGCGGAGAAGTTGCTGCCTTCTCCGGCTTGTTCCTTCAGCAGCGGACCAATGTATTTCTTCTCCTTCGCCTCTTTCAGTTGCTCGGCTCCCTTGGCCACGTAGGGCAACTGCCATAGCGACACCTTGAAACCTTGTTGGGCCAGGCGTTGGATGAAGGCTTCCGGGTCGGGGAAACGCTCGGGGTTGAATTTCCATTCGCAGAGCCAGTCGGTGCGAAACCATCCGGTGTCGAGGTGTATGACATCGCAGGGGTAGTGCTCTTGGCGGAGTCTCCGGCATATTTCTTCCACCTCTTCGGCGGAAAAGTATGTCATGCGGCTCATCCAGATGCCGAAGGACCACAAGGGCGGCATCTGGGGGAAGCCGGTGAGCATGCGGTAGCCCTTGAGGATGTCGGCGGGCGTGGCGCCTCCGATGAGGAAGACATCGAGCGTAGCACGGTCGCAGAGGAACTGAACGGAGCGTGTGGAGTGGTCGGCGAGCGACAGCTTGCAGTAGTCGCTGGTGTGGTACCATGCGCCATACATGCGGCTGGAGAGGTAGAAGGGTATGTTCTTGTAGCAGCGGCGGTTGTTCACGCCTTGACCGTCCTGGTTTTTCATCAGGAAGGACTG
>CADBBP010000217.1 GCA_902792855.1 uncultured Prevotellaceae bacterium | reverse complement strand
TATCGCCGTCGTCAACGACACGCTCTTCTCTGAGGCCCGCTTCACCTGCGTGAGCCGCTGCCGCCGCTTCGGAAAGTCGATGGCGGCGAAGATGCTCTGCGCCTACTATGACAAGTCATGCAAGTCGCGCGAGCTTTTCGCCGACTTGCTCCTCGTGGGCATCAATTACGACAAGGAGACAAAGACCCACTCGTGCATCATCGAAAGGTGGAACGGCGGTGAGTGACCACCATCATTGGTATAGACTTAAAAAGAACTCAAATCTCAAACCTCAAATCTCAAATCTGCTTGCGCGATGAGAAAAAAACATGCATTCAACCTGCTGCTGCTTGCATGCCTGGCTTGTTGCTGCAGCATGTCGGCCCAGGACGTGACGAGCAGCCTGAGTTGCCGACGCTTCACCACACTCGACGGACTGCCGCAGATGCAGACCGAGGCCCTGTGGCAGGACGAAAGGGGATACATCTATGTGGGTACGCTGTCAGGCTTCGCCCGCTACGACGGACAGACACTCACGCCCCTCCTCAGCGGCCGCAGGGAGAACATCGTGGCCTTCCGCGAGGTGGAGGGCTGCGTACGCGCCCTCAATTTCCGCCGGCAGTGGCTCGTGGACGGCGAGAAAGTCACCTTGCAGCAAATCGATGCCGAACGGCAGTGGCTGCTCAACAACTTCAACGGCGGCGTCCTCCCCGGCACATACGTCATCTTGGAAGATGAAAGGGAGACGCATCGCCGCCTATGCCGTTTGGAGGAAAAAGGATGGAGCATCCTCGCCACCGACACCCTGCTCGACCGCATGACACCCGACAGGAAACTATTCATCGACACCGACTCCACGGCACCAAAGACCAGCACGCCGCCTCTCTATGTGCCTACCAGCGACGGCCTGTTTGTCTCCGACCGCTACGGCTTCAGGCTCCTGTCCTCCAAAACCGACATCTTCACACTACACCGCGCCGGAAACACCCTCTACGCACTCGCCGGAGATGGCATATACGTCGTGGGGAAAGACGGCCTCACCCTGAGACACCCATGCACCTTCGAGGCTCCCGACTATGGCCTCGTGGCCTGCCACGACCACCGCGGGCGCCTCGTCATCGCCGACAGCCACACCATACACGTCTATGACGGAAAGAAAGTGGAGAAGATGGTGGATGGCTTCAACCTCATCAAGGGAATGCTCATCGACAAATGGGGACGCCTGTGGGTGGCCACCTACCAAGGGCTCTACTGCTATTTCACCATGGACTTCCACACCCACCGCCTCGCCGACGCCAACGACATCGCCAGGGCACTCGCCATCGATGGGGAGGGGAGGCTTGTCATGGCCACCCTCAACGGCAAGGTGCTTGTGGATGGGAAGGTAGCCGACACGGCGGAAGGCGACTTCTACATTCCCGGGGCGGCGGCGGTAGGCGGACGGGTCTTCGTGGCAGGAAAGAACCAGTTGCGCATGGTGGAAGACGGAAGGGTAATCCTCGTGGGGCAAACATACGACAGATGCCAGTTTGTGAAGGAGGCCGACGGAATGGTGGTTTACGGCACACGCAACATGGTGCTTGCCTACAACCCGGAGAGCGGACGGACCGACACGCTGAGCACCGACGTGCAGCACCCATGGTGCGCCGCCTCCGACATCAAGGGCAGGCTATGGGTGGGTACCTCCATTGGCCTTTACCGCCTGTCGCACCTCGCCTCGCAGAAATGGAGCGTGGAGCACGTGGACTACCCGCAAAAACTCATCATCACCGCCATGGACGGCGACCTCCACGGCAACATCATCTTCGCATCTGCCGACTCCATCTTCCTCATCAGAAACGGGGAGATAGAGGAACTCAACAGCAGCATGCCACAACTCGCAGGGCATGAGGTGAGGTCGATACACTTCTCGCCAAAGGGCTTCCTTGTTGTCGCCGTGCTCGACGGCATCTTCATCGCACGCATCGACGACAAATGCACAGTGGGCGACGTCTCCTTCTTCAACCGCTACAACGGCTTCGCCATCGTCGAGCCGCAGCAGTCACCCATGGCCGAGGAAGCCGACGGCAACGTGTGGCTCGCCGGACTCGAGGAGATGACCTCCTTCCTGCCGGAGAGACTGATGGAATACCGGCAGGAGGACATGATCGTGCATCCACCCACACCTTGGTGGATGCAATGGTGGGCCTTGCTCGCAGCACTCACCTTGCTCACGGCGATTGTATGGCTCTTCGCCAGAAACTATGAGCGCAAACGAACAAAAAGGGTCATGGACCACCTGCGGAGGGAGAAGACACAGAAGGAACTGCTGCTAAGCGCCATACGCCTCAAGTCCATACCACATTTCAACTCCAACGTGCTCTCCGGAATAGAGTATTACGTGATGAGCCACTCCGTGGAGGAGGCATCCTATTATTTGAGGCTATACTCCAAATTCACCAACAGCACCCTGGCCGACATCGACCGACCGGCACGCACCGTGCAGGAGGAGGTGGACTATGTGGAGAACTATCTCAAACTGGAGAAGATGCGCTATGGCGACAAACTCAACTACAGCATCGACGTGGGAGAGGGCGTCAACCCGCAAACCCTGCTGCCCAACATGATCCTGCACACCTACTCCCAAAACGCCATCAAGCACGGCATCGCACCCAAGGAAACGCCCGGACACGTGGACATCAGCATCCAACACCTGCAGACGGCAGAGGGCGCCAGCGTGGTGGTCACAGTGAGCGACGACGGCATAGGACGGGCAGCGGCGGCTCAACTCAACACCAACTCCACCAAAAAGGGACTCACCATCCTCATAGAGCAACTCGAACTGCACAACCAAGCCAACACACGCCACATCGTGCAAAGGATTGAAGACCTCTACCAGCCCGACGGCACACCCGCCGGAACAAGATGCATCATAGAGGTGCCAGAAGGATACAAATACGAATAAACGTTTCAGACAATGAGAAAGAACCCGGTAAAAGCCATCGTGGTGGACGACGAGCGACTGCCACGCCTCGCACTGCTGCAAAAACTGGAGGAGTTTCACCACCAAGTGGAGGTGGTGGACAGCTGCGACAGTTATGGCAGCGCACTGAAGAGCATCCTCCACCACAGGCCGCAACTCCTCTTCCTCGACATACAACTTTCAGGGAAGAACGCCATGCAACTGCTCGACGAACTGAAGGAGGCCATGCCACTGCCACACGTCATCTTCACCACGGCATACGACAACCGAGAATACCTCATGAAGGCCATCAAACTACAGGCTGTCGATTACCTCATCAAACCCATCGACCCGGGAGAACTGGCACTGGCTATTGGCAAGGTGACGGGAAGCCAGCAGGAACAAGAAAGACACGTGAAGACCCCGGAAAGCAAAAACGGCAAGTGCCTCCTGCGAACCACCAACGGGCAGGTGTTCGTCGCCATTGACGACATCCTGTATATCCACGCCGACGGCAACTACTCCATCGTGGTGACACCACACGACCAGGTGATGGTGCTCGAAAGCCTCATCTCCTTGGAAAGAAGGCTCAACAACGGCACATTCTGCAGGGCTGACAGGAGAAACCTCGTCAACAAACACCACGTATATAAAATCAACTCCCGAAACAGCACCTGCGTCTTCCTCACCGACAACGGGGAGAGCATCGAACTGAACCTCTCCAAAAACGGCATAGAGACGCTCATGCAAGCCATGAGCGAATAACCCAAAACAAGACGACATGACTGCACCCGTCACCTACCAACAACTGTGGAAGCGCCTCACACCACTCTACGAACCCGGCGAGGCGAAAGCCATCGTGCGCACTCTCATGGAAGAGCGCTTCTCGCTGACATTCCCCGACCTCCTCTGCCAAGGAACAGAAAACCTCACCGAGGATGAACGCCTGCAACTCTCCGCAATGATGGAGCGGCTGTGCGGCGGCGAGCCGGTGCAATATGTCACGGGCGAGGCTCCCTTCATGGGGAGGGCGTTCCACGTGGAACACGGCGTGCTCATCCCTCGCCCGGAGACGGAGACGCTCTGCCAGTGGGTGGAGGAGCGGTGCACCAGCAAGAGACCTCGCATCCTCGACATCGGCTGTGGCAGCGGGTGCATCGCCGTCACCCTCGCACTCCTCATCCCCGATGCCGAAGTGACAGCACTCGACATCTCGGAAAAGGCCATAGAGGTGACACGGCGCAATGCCGACAGCCTCGGGGCAAGGCTCACCCTGCTGCACCGCGACATCCTGGCACCGCAAATCCCCGGAGACGCACATTACGACATCATCGTCTCCAACCCGCCCTACATCCGCCAATGCGAGGCCGGAGCCATGCACCGCAACGTGTTGGAGCATGAACCGCCGGAGGCACTCTTCGTGCCCGACAACGACCCGCTGCGCTTCTACAAGGCCATCGCACGACACGCCCGCCATACGCTGCTGCCCGGCGGCCAACTCTTCTTTGAATGCAACCCCGAATGGCTCGACGCCACCGCCGACATGCTGCACAATGAGGGTTTTCACGACATCGAGACCCGCGACGACCCCTTCGGAAAACCGCGCTTCATCACAGGTGTTTTCGGCAAAATGGAGCAAGATACATAACCAAATCGATGAAAAAAACGAGATTTGGTTGATTATATACTGAGGTTTCCCTCTCACACAAATTAC